>NZ_FNGR01000018.1:0-140656 GCF_900103045.1 Ensifer sp. YR511 | reverse complement strand
GTGATCGAACAGGTCGGCACCCCCGACGAGATCTACGACCATCCGGTCTCGCCCTTCGTCTACGGCTTCATCGGCCAGTCGAACTGCCTCAATGTTACGCTGCAGAACGGCGAGATCTGGTTCGAGGATCGGCCGATCGGGCTGCGCGCCCCGTCCGAGCCCGACGGCCCCGCGAAACTGCACTTCCGCCCGCATGACATCGAGTTGGTCGACGGCTGCGGCGGTTGCCTTGCCGGCCTCGTTGCCGCCAGCCGCCGGGTTGCCGGCACCCGTCATCTCGAACTCGACCTTGGCCGCAACCATCCGCATGTCGAGATCGAACTCTCGCCCGAGCGCGCCGCTGCCGGCGACCACAGCCGCATCGCCTTCCGACCGACAAAGTGGAAGATCTTCAGGGAGGAGCAGGCGAATGCGGCCCCAACGCCGGAGCCGCCGGCCGAAGTGGAGACCGCCGAACCGTTTGAACTGGCACGCACCGGCAGCTGACCGGTCGCGCTCCTAGCCCAGTTTCGCCCGTCTCGTCATGCCTAGCGTGCAAGCGCGCCGACAACGACGGGCTGAGAGTCGCCGTGCGGATATCGGTTTGCTTCGCGATGCGCTAAGCAGGGACGCCCGCTGCCGACAATGGCTGCGGAACCAGGAGAAGCGCATGACGATCGTCGACGACCTGAAACAAGCCCTCGGCGACATCGTGCTCACCGGCACGCAAATCGGCGAACGCCACCGGAGCGACGCCAGCCTGACCGGCCGGGAGCTGCCCAGAGCCGTGATCCGCCCGACAAGCAGTGGCGAGATCGCCACGGCCCTCCGGCTCTGCAACGAGAACGGCCAAACGGTCGTCGTCCAGGGCGGCCTCACCGGACTTGCCGGCGGCGCCAATGCCGGCAACGACGCGGTGGTGATCTCGCTCGAGCGTTACACCGGCATCGAAGAAATCGACCCACAGGCAGGCACCATGACCGTGCGGGCCGGAACGCCGCTCGAAGTGGCGCAACGCGCCGCCGAAGACGCCGGTTTCCTGCTGCCAATCGATCTCGGCGCCCGCGGTTCCTGCCAGATCGGCGGCAACCTCGCCACCAATGCCGGCGGCATCCGGGTGCTTCGCTACGGCGTGACGCGCGACAACGTGCTCGGTCTCGAAGCGGTGCTCGCCGACGGCACGATCATCTCGTCGCTCAACAAGATGATCAAGAACAACACCGGCTACGACCTCCGGCAATTCTTCATCGGCTCCGAAGGAACGCTCGGCGTGATCACCCGCGCGGTCCTGCGCCTGCGGCCCTTGCCCGCCGGCCGGCTGACGGCGCTCTGCGCTCTCGAAAGCTACGACGACGTGGTCGCCTTCCTCACGCGCTGCCAACGCCGCCTGCCCGGCCTCTCGGCCTTCGAGGCGATGTGGGAAAACTACTTCCGCTTCAACGCCGAGGCGGAGAAGCTGAAGTTCTTTGACGAAATCCCGCCCTTCGCGGTGATCGTCGAGCAGGATCTGCTCGGTGATGCCAGCGAGCGTGACGGCTTCGAGGCCTTTCTCGGTGAGGCGCTTGAAAATGGGATCATTGCCGATGCGCTGATCGCCCAGTCGGAGAAAGAAAGCCGTTCGTTCTGGAGCGTGCGCGAAGGCCACGCGATGGACAGCCAGCTGCCGGCGCTCGTCAACCTCGACGTCAGCCTGCCGATCGGCGATATCGGCCGCTTCGCCACGGAATGTGGAGCGGCTCTATTTCAACGGTTCCCGGCCGCCCATGTCTCCTTCTTCGGCCACGTCGCCGACAGCAACCTGCATATCGCCTTTTCGGAGCCTGACAGCGACGCGGACACGCCGCATATCGTCGACGGCATCGTCTACGAAATCGTGCGGCGCTACAAAGGCTCGATCTCGGCCGAACATGGCATCGGCACGCTGAAGCGGGATTTCCTCGACCATTCGCGCAGCCCGGCCGAACTCGAACTCATGCACCGGATCAAACGGGCGCTCGACCCGAACGGCATCCTCAATCCGGGCAAGGTGATCTGAGGCAGCCTCATCGCCACGCAAACGGCTCAAATTCAGAGCCAGGACGCCGGCGTTTTCGGCAGGCGCCCTTCGGGATCGATAACCTTCAGTTCGGAACCCTCGCCCGCGTTCCAGTGCCACAGCGCGACGCAGGTGCCGCCGGGCGACATGAAGGACGGATAGATCAGGCCATCGAAGCCTCGGTCGCTCAACGCCAGTTGCAGGCGGTGCGTCTCCGGCACCAGACCACGATCGAGCGCATCGCGCCATTCGCATCGGTGGATTTCTTCGGTGAGACCAAGGTCGGAAAGGATCTCCGGCGCCGTCAGATCGGCAAGACGGGCAAAGCGGAGTTCAAGCTGGGCGATCAGCGCCGGGTGTTGGACGAAACCCTGATTGTATTCGGCCCAGGCGGTCGAGAGCTCGCGGGCGGCATAGATCGTCGGCGTTCCCACGGGATTCCACCTCCCACCGTACCGCCCTGCCCCTTCGCCCGAGAGCGGCGCATGCGCCCAGCGCGGCACATAGGCGCGCCAGAGGCGCACCGGCGCACCAACCGCCATCAGGCGTAGACACCGGAACGCACGGCTTCGAGATAGGCGAGCACCTTGTCGGCCTTGCCCTCGCCGACGAGATCATAGGCGGTCTTGCCGGCCCAGCCGGGGATCGGCTGGTGCTTGAACCAGATGACGGCGCGGCTGTCGTCGCCCGCCATTTCGCCGGCCATGGCAAGGATACGGACGACGCTGCTCAACGCCGCATCGACCTTTCGGGCACTGGACTTCGCCGTCAGCGTGTTGCGCGCGACACCGATCAGCTTCGCGAGTTCGGCAAGCGTCACGCCAAGGCGATCGGCAACCAGCCGAGCGGACAGGAAAGACGAATGGCTCTCGCCGTAGTGGGCGGTGGAGATGTTGAGACCGACAGCAGCCATGACAGGATCCGCACTTGTTTTGATCATCGTGTTATCAAAGTAAGATCAAAACATGCCCAAATCAAGGACGCCTATCGCCGCCAGGCGGGCTCGCGCTTGTCGAAGAACGCGCCGACACCCTCACGCGCCTCATCGGATTCCCAGCAATCGGCAAGCTGTTCGATGGTCGCGGCAATGGTCTCTTCGGTGATTGGAGCCCCAAGCGAGCGAGCCAGTCGCTTGGCCCGG
The DNA here is from genome assembly GCF_900103045.1 of Ensifer sp. YR511. Taxonomy (NCBI): domain Bacteria; kingdom Pseudomonadati; phylum Pseudomonadota; class Alphaproteobacteria; order Hyphomicrobiales; family Rhizobiaceae; genus Ensifer; species Ensifer sp. YR511. Next base: position 137,501 of record NZ_FNGR01000018.1, on the reverse strand, counting down.
CCGGTGGCCTCCAGCGCGACCGCCAGATAGGGCTCGATCTCCGTTTCGATCGCCGCATCCAGCGCGTCGGCGGCGACAACGGTGGTGGCGAGCCCCAAGGCGCGCGCCTCCTCCGCACCAAACAGACGGGCGGACATGAACAGCGGCCGCGCCTTACCCTCGCCGATGCGGGCGACGACATAGGGGCTGATGGTCGCCGGGATCAGGCCGAGACGTGTTTCGGTCAGGCCGAACTTGGCGTCGGTCGAGGCAACCGCCGCGTCACAGATGCTCATGAGGCCAACGCCGCCGCCAAAGGCATTGCCATGCAGGCGGCCGATCATGGGCTTCGAGATCTCGTTCAGCCCCTTGAACATCATCGCCAATCGCGTCGCCTCAGCAATGCGAGTCGCCCTGTCTGCATCGAACTGCTCGCGCATCCAGCCGAGGTCGCCGCCGGCGCAGAAGCTGCGGCCCTCGCCCTCAAGGATAACGACGCGGACAGAACGGTCGGCCGAAAGCTGCTCTGCCGCCTCGGTCAGTTCGCCGATCATCCGCGCCGAAAGCGCGTTGTGCTTCTGCGGCAGTGCCAAGGTCAGCCGCGCGACACCGCGTGCATCGGTTTCGATCCGGATCGTTTCGAAGGTCATGATCCCGTCCTTAAGGTCCGCGCGAAAGCGGCGGCCTGTTCGAGCTTCGCTAGGTCGAGCCCCGTCGAAAAACCCTTGGCCATTACGAAGGCGTTGACGGCGAGCGTGTCGACATTGCCGGCAGCACCCGGCGCATAGGGGCAGCCACCGAGACCGCCGGCCGAAGCGTCGAAGACCCTGATGCCGCGGTCGAGCGAAGCGGCAATGTTGTCGAGCGCGCGGCCGGAGGTGTCGTGGAAATGCCCGGCGAGCCTGTTGGCCGGAATGCGCTCCAGCACCGCGGCCAGCATCGCGTCCACCGCCTCTGGCGTGCCGCGGCCGATCGTGTCGCCGAGACTGATCTCGTAGCAGCCGAGATCATCGAGCAGGCCGGCGACGCGGGCAGGGCTCGCTGCGGCGATCGCACCCTCATAAGGGCATTCGACAACGCAACTCACATAGCCGCGCAGCAGAATTCCTTTTTCCCGGCACAGTTCGGCAACCGGTAGGAACCGCTCGATGCTTTCGGCGATCGAACAATTGATGTTCTTTTGCGAGAAGGTTTCGGAAGCCGAGGCGAAGATCGCCACCTCGTCGGCGCCGGCTTCGAGCGCGGCTTCAAGACCGCGCATGTTGGGCGTCAGCACCGCGTAGCGCGTCCCGGGCCGCCTCCGGATGCCGGCCATCACTTCGGCGGCGTCGGCCATCTGCGGCACCCATTTCGGGCTGACGAAGCTCGTCACCTCGATCCGCTCGTAGCCGCAATCCGAGAGCATATCGACGAGACGTATCTTCTCAGTCGTTGGGACGAGCGCGCTTTCATTCTGCAGCCCGTCGCGCGGCGCCATCTCGACGATCGTCACATGCCCAGGCGCCGCTCCGCTCATTCCGCGCTCTCCGGCTGGAGCATCACCAGCACGGCGCCGGCTGTCACCTGCTCGCCTTCGCTGACCTGCACGCTCTCGACCACGCCGGCGCGCGAGGCCGACAAGGTGAGTTCCATCTTCATCGCTTCCATGACGGCAAGCGCCTGGCCCTTCTCGACGGCATCACCGGGGCGGACCCGGATGAGCTTGACGATGCCGGGCATCGGCGCCGAGACCGCGTCGTCGGCGACCTCGCTTGAGTGACCGGCACCAAGCGCGTCCGGCAAGCGAAGTCCGTAGGTCTCACCATTCAGGAACAGCGTGATCTGCTCGCCTTCGCGCAGGAAACGGAACTCCTGCTGCGCGCCGGCGATTTCCGCCCGGGCGCCATCGGCAGAGCGATTGAGGATAACGACCGGCAGCGCCGCCGTCCCGGTGTGGACCGCAAACTGATCCCGGCCACGAGCCGCCAGCGCCACGGTCGTCCGTCCGCCCAGGTGTTCGATCGCGATGTTGCGGTTTGCGTCACCCCAAATCTGCCAATGGCCGAGCGAAGACCAGGGATCGGCCGATCCGTCCGGCTGCAAGGCTCCGGTCGAAATGATGGCCGCAAGCGCGAGGGCCGCATCGTTCGGCACCGGCGACGCCGATAGCCGATCGATCGAACGATCGATCAGGCCGGTATCGGGGTGCCCGGCGCGAAAATCCGGTTCGGCCGCAAGGCGGGCCAGAAAATCGAGATTGGTAACCGTGCCGCCGATGCGGCAGGCCCTGAGCGCAATCTCAAGCCTGGCCAGCGCCGTCGACCGGTTGGACCCGTGCACGATCAGCTTTGCAATCAGCGGGTCATAGAACGGCGTGATCCTGTCTCCCTGCCGGACACCGGCATCGACACGGACGCCCTCCTCCGGAAAGCTCAAGGTCGTGAGTTGCCCGGTCGCCGGCAGGAAGCCGCGCGACGGGTCTTCCGCGTAGATGCGGGCCTCGAAGGCCCAGCCGTCGATGGAGATCTCGCTCTGGCGTTTCGGCAGCGCTTCACCGGCTGCAGCCCGCAGCTGCCACTCGACGAGATCGATGCCGGTGATCGCCTCGGTGACCGGATGCTCGACCTGCAGCCGGGTGTTCATTTCCATGAAATAGAACTGATCCGGCCAGAGCCCGTCGGTCACGTCGGCGATGAACTCGACAGTGCCCGCGCCGACATAGCCGATCGCCTGCGCCGCGCGAACGGCGGCTTCGCCCATGGCGCGCCGCACTTCCGCGGTCATGCCCGGCGCCGGCGCTTCCTCGATCACCTTCTGGTGGCGTCGTTGCAGCGAGCAGTCGCGCTCGTAAAGATGCAGGATGTTGCCGTGCCGGTCACCGAAGACCTGCACCTCGATATGCCGCGGCTTCGTCAGATATTTCTCGATCAGGACCGCGCCGTCGCCGAAGGCCGCTTCCGCCTCGCGGCGCGCCGCCTCCAGCGCAGCCGGAAAGTCGGCGGCGCTGTCGACCCGCCGCATGCCCTTGCCGCCGCCGCCGGCGCGCGCCTTGATCAGCACGGGATAGCCGATGTTCACCGCTTCCCCGGCAAGGAAGTCCGGCTCCTGTGTCTCGCCGTGATAGCCCGGAACCACCGGCACGCCGGATTGCTCCATCAGCGCCTTGGCGGCATCCTTCAGCCCCATGGCGCGAATGGCCGACGCCGACGGTCCGACGAAGGTGATGCCGGCCGCCTCGACGGCTTCGGCAAAGTCGGCATTCTCCGACAGGAAGCCGTAGCCGGGATGAATGGCGTCTGCGCCGACGGAGTGCGCCGCCGCGATGATGCGTTCGGCCACAAGGTAACTGTCGAGCGCCGGCGCCGGGCCGATGCGGATCGCCTCGTCGGCCAGCGCCACATGCAGCGCGCCGACATCGGCATCGGAGTAGACGGCGACCGTGCGGATGCCGAGGCGCTTGGCTGTGCGGATCACCCGGCAGGCGATCTCACCGCGATTGGCAATCAGGAGTTTGGAAAACATCGGCATCTCCTGGCCCTATTGCGCTGCGATCACATCGATTTCGAGCAACCATCCGGCATCGAAGATGCCGGCGATCGCGACCGTCATGGCGGGTGCTAGCGCACCGAGATATTCGGCGCGGGCCGCGCGGTTGGCCATGGCGTGTTGCCGATCGGCAAGCAGCACCGTCACCTTGACGATATCGGCCTTGGTCATGCCCGCCGCGGTCAATTGCGCGTCGATGTTGGCCCAGACCTGGCGCGCCTGCGCCTCGAAACCCTCCGGCAGCGCGTCTTCAGGCGTCAGCGGCACCTGCCCGCTGACGAAGAGCAGACGCTCGAAGTTCTCCAGGCGAACGGCCTGCGAGTAGCCTCCACGCGGCTGCGGTGCGTTCGGGGCATTGATGTTTTCGCGTTTCATGGCGGTGTCCCTACATCCTGAAGAGGCCGAAGCGCGTGTCTTCGATCGGCGCATTGAGCGCCGCCGACAGCGACAGGCCGAGCACGTCGCGCGTCTTGCGCGGATCGACGACGCCGTCGTCCCAAAGTCTGGCCGAGGCATAGAGCGGATGGCTCTGGCGTTCGAAGAGATCAAGGATGGGCTGGCGGAAACGCGCCTCCTCCTCCTCGCTCCAGGGCGTTCCCGCCCGCTTCAGGGCCTCGCTGCGCACGGTCGTCAGGACGCCGGCCGCCTGCTCACCACCCATGACGGAGATGCGGCTGTTCGGCCAGGTCCACAGGAACCGCGGCGAAAACGCCCGACCGCACATGCCGTAGTTGCCAGCGCCGAAGGAACCGCCGACCAGCATCGTCACCTTCGGCACACGTGCCGTCGCCACCGCCGTCACCAGTTTGGCGCCGTGCTTGGCGATGCCTTCCGTCTCATATTTCCGCCCGACCATGAAGCCGGTGATGTTCTGCAGGAAGACGAGCGGGATCTTGCGCTGGGCGCAGAGCTCGACGAAATGCGCGCCCTTCAGGGCGGATTCCGAAAACAGCACGCCGTTGTTGGCGATGATGCCGACCGGGATGCCGTGCACATGGGCAAAGCCGCAGACGAGCGTGGTGCCGTAGCGCGCCTTGAATTCGTCGAAACGGGAACCGTCCACGGTGCGGGCGATGACCTCGCGGATGTCGTAGGGCGTGCGCAGATCCGAGGGCACGATGCCGGCGATCTCGTGCGGGTCGTAGAGCGGCGGCTCAGGCGTCACCAGCTCGACCGTCAACGGCTTCAGCCGATTGAGTGCCGAAACGGCCCGGCGGGCGAGCGCCAGTGCATGAGCGTCATCGCGCGCCAGATGGTCGGCCACGCCGGAGAGCCGCGTGTGCACATCGGCGCCGCCGAGATCCTCCGCCGAGACGACCTCGCCGGTCGCGGCGCGCACGAGCGGGGGGCCGGCGAGAAAGATCGTGCCCTGGCCTTCGACGATGATCGTCTCGTCGGACATGGCCGGCACATAGGCGCCACCCGCGGTGCAGGAACCCATCACCACGGCGATCTGCGGGATGCCGGCGGCCGACATATTGGCCTGGTTATAGAAGATCCGACCGAAGTGATCGCGGTCCGGAAAAACCTCGTCCTGGTTCGGCAGGTTGGCGCCGCCGGAATCGACCAGATAGATGCAGGGCAGATTGTTTTCCGCGGCGATCTCCTGCGCGCGCAGGTGCTTCTTGACCGTCAGCGGATAGTAGGTGCCGCCTTTGACCGTCGGGTCGTTGCAAACGATCATGCACTCACGGCCAGACACCCGGCCGATGCCGGTGATCAGCCCGGCCGCCGGCGCATCGCCGTTGTACATGCCGTGCGCCGCCGTCATGCCGACTTCGAGGAAGGGTGTTGCCGGATCGATGAGGTTGGCCACCCGGTCGCGCGGCAAGAGTTTGCCGCGGCTGACATGGCGTTCGCGCGCGGTATCACCGCCGCCGGCGGCCGCCACCTTCACCGCGTCTTCGACAGTCGCGATCGCCTCCGCCATGGCCGCCTGGTTTGCCTTGAACGTATCGGAGGACGGAGAAATGTGAGATTTCAGAACGGTCATCAAGTCCTCTTTCGATCGAGTTCGGCCGTTTCAGTTGCCGGCGGCTACCGCGTCTCGGTAAACAGCTCCCGCCCGATCAACATGCGGCGGATCTCGCTGGTGCCGGCGCCGATCTCGTAAAGCTTGGCGTCGCGCAGCAGGCGACCCGCCGGGTAGTCGTTGGTGTAGCCGTTGCCGCCGAGCGCCTGGATCGCCTCGAGCGCCAGCGCCGTCGCCTTCTCAGCCGCATAGAGGATGCAACCGGCCGCATCCTTGCGCGTGGTCTCGCCGCGATCGCAGGCCGCCGCCACGGCATAGACATAGGCGCGCGCCGCATTCGCCGTCACATACATGTCGGCGAGCTTACCCTGCATCAGCTGGAACTCGCCGATCGCCTGGCCGAACTGCTTGCGCTCATGCAGATAGGGGACGACCACATCGAGGCAAGCGGCCATGATGCCGAGCGGCCCGGCCGAAAGCACGACACGCTCATAGTCGAGCCCCGACATCAGCACGCGCACGCCACCGCCGATGGTGCCGAGCACGTTTTCTTCCGGCACTTCGCAGTCCTTGAAGATCAGCTCGCAGGTGTTGGAGCCGCGCATGCCGAGCTTGTCGAGCTTCTGGCCGGTCGAAAAGCCGGCATAGCCCTTCTCGACGAGGAAGGCGGTGATGCCGCGCGGGCCGGCGGTCGGATCGGTCTTGGCATAGACGACGAGCACGTCGGCGTCCGGACCGTTGGTGATCCACATCTTGTTGCCGTTGAGCACATAACGGTCGCCGCGCTTGTCGGCTCTGAGCGTCATCGAAACGACGTCGGAACCGGCGCCGGGCTCCGACATCGCCAGCGCACCGACATTCTCGCCGGAAATCAGCTTCGGCAGGTAACGCGCCTTCTGGTCGTCGTTGCCGTTGCGGTTGATCTGGTTGACGCAGAGATTGGAATGGGCGCCGTAGCTAAGGCCGATCGAGGCCGATGCGCGGCTGATCTCCTCCATCGCCACGCAATGGGCGAGATAGCCCATAGCGGCCCCGCCATGCTCCTCGCCGGCGGTAATCCCGAGCAAACCAAGCTCGCCCATCTCGCGCCAGAGCGGCATCGGAAATGCGTTGCTGCGATCGGTCTCGTCTGCCAAAGGCGCGATACGGTCCGTTGCGAAGCGCCGCACACTCTCGCGCAACGCGTCGATGTCCTCGCCAAGCGCGAAGCTCAATCCGCCCTGAAACATGTCTATCCTCCCATCGTGCCGGCCAGTGCGGTCTCCTCCCACAGCGGCCGGACGATAACGCTCCATCCTCTACGCGGATCGCAGCGAATGCAATGAGATCAACGCCGCGACATGGCCGGACGATAGCACCGCGTTTCGCTAATTTCCTTCCAAAGAGGGGCAAAGCCAAGCACGATATGCAAATCCGGAACCGCCTGCCGATTGCATCCTGTGCGCGAACGAGTTGGCGGGCCCTCGCGCCGAGTCCGGCGGCAAGCGTTCCACTCCTGGTACGGCAACAGGTGTCGCCGTGACATCGCGGGATCGACGATCAGTTCTTGTTCGGCCAGATTTCCTGGCTGGCCTCGACGGCCGCAAGGCCCTGCATCGCGTCTCTATTGCCGGTGGCGGCAAGCGCCTCGAAGATGCGTCGCGCTTCCGCGTGGTACTTGAGGTTCATGTAGGCGTAGCCGCGCAGCACCATCAGGTCCTGGCGGCGGGTCGAGATCTGCCCGAGCTGATCGAGAAAAAGGATGGCCTCGCGGTAGCGATTGGCATTGAAGGCGGCAATGGCACGGTCTGCGAGGATCGCCGTCTGCAGCTCGTCGACCCGCCCCCGGCTCTGCGTCGACTTGGTCGCCGACACCGCCGCCTTGTTGGTGAGGCCGGCGCGCAGGTAGGCCAGGCTCTGGCCATAGGCCGCGTCTTCGCGCATCTGCGACGCAGGCGCCTGCAAGGCCACCTCGAATGCTTCGGCGGCCTCCAGCGGCCGGTTGAGGTCCATCAGGCACCAGCCGCGCACGAGCGCCGCCTGCGGCGCCATGCCGGCGGGATTGATGGTGGTTCGGCAGCCGGCCCCGCTGCGCACCGATTTCTGCACGACGCCGCCCGTGCGCGGCCTCTGAGCGGCAGGTTGCTCGACCACCTCTGTGACGACGGTGGTACGGGCCGTCGGCTGCGGTTGCGTCCGTTGCACCTCGGCCGTCGGAAGCGGCGCGCGGCTGACTTCGTCGAGCTTCTCCTTGACTTCGCCAAGCCGGGCGATGCGTTCGGAACGGCCCGACCACAAACGCTGGACTTCGACGACGCCATCCTTGTCGTTCAGCTGGTCACGGCTGAGCGCGAGGCCATAGGCCGACGGCTCGTCGTCCGGCTTCCAGCGCAGCGCCGTTGCAAACCATTGTGCGGCGGTTGCCGGCTGGTTGAGGGCGCGCGCATACCAGCCGAACTGCTGGGCCGTGGCCGGTTCGCGGGCCTTGGTCGTTTCCTGAGCGATCCGCGCCAGCACGGCGGCATCGAGGGCGACCGGCGGATCGATTGCCAGCAGATTGGCAGTCGCCGCGAAATAGGTCGCAAGGGCATCGGGCGAGCTATCGCGCCACGGGTAGAGTACGGCCTCGGCCTCGAGCGGTGCCTTGCGCGCGATCAGCGTCAGCGCCAGCCCCTGCGCGGCGGAGGCGCTGTCTTCCTTGTCATGGGCACGGCGGAACCATTGCTCGGCGGCGCTCATGTTGTCGCGGCGCAGCTGATACCAGCCGAGCAGCAGAGCGTCGCTTGCCGTGCCACCGGTCTCGGCCAGTTTTTCGACGCGCTGGACGTACTTGGGATCAACCGCAAGCGCTTTGTCTCCGTCACCTTCGGCAACGAAGCGCCGGGCGAGATCATCACGGATGCTTTCGAACTCCGGCACGCCCTCCGGCGTGGTGCGCTCGAGCGCGAGCAGATCCTGCAGCGTCGCGTAGGACAGCACAGCGGCAGCCTTCTGCACGGTGGCGAGCCGTTCCGGCGCGTTGTCGCAGCTCTTCAGCACATAGAGATAGGCATCGCGGGCCCGGTCCGGCCGCTTGGTCTCGGCAAAGGCCTGCGCCACATGCCAGAGCACATCCACTTCCGAGCAGGTCAGAAGGCTCGGCGTGCTCGCAGCAATCGAAATCACGGTTTCATACTGCTTGAGCTCGGAGGCGTTCACCAGCCGGGCGCGAGCCTCGGCGACGTTGAGGCGCTCGAGCAGGTCCGATGGCGGCTGCCAGGCGGCTTCCTTCGCCTGACGCTCGGCGATCGCCTTGCGCACTTCGGCGTAGCGGCCTTCAGAGTAGAGCCGCCACATGGTTTCGAGCGCGACGTCGTTGTTGCGCGGCACAGCCAGCGGATCGGCGGGCGGGACCCAGTCGGGATAAAGCGAGCGCAGGCGCGAGATTTCCGCCTGCAGCCGTGCGGTATCGCCCTTGGCGGCAAAGTAGCGAAGCGCCGATTCGTCGACCACCGACTGCGGCTTGCTTGTGCTTTGTGCTTCCTCCGACGGCCTGTCGGCCTGGGCCACCTCGGTGAATTGCGGCGGCGCGCCGCGCGCGCCCTGGCCGGCGCTGCCGCCGACGGCCGGCGCCTCCTGGCTCTCGCCAGTCAAGCTGCCGAGTTTCTTGTTGTCCTGGCGCAAGAAGCCGCCATCGGTCAGTCCGGCAACCCCGATCGCCGTAGTCATCACAGCGGCAATGGCAACGATTGAGGACTTCATAGACACTCCGGACGCTTCTCCCTCACGTAAGACAGCCCCAACAGGTGCAGCGTGGAAGGGTAATATTGCGTCGGGCTGAACACCTTGACGCTGTCGGGTATCGGAACCCTGTCCAAGACACAGGCCAGAATATGGTTAACAAATCGATAACCGGGGTCCGTGAGGCTGGTTTGAACGCCCCCCGTAGAGGCGTCGCTGAGGACCAATGCGTCGTTGTCGCCGGCCATTCCCGCCCGCAGCCGCGCCATCAGATCGCGGCCACCCATGTCCGCCCGGGCGAGGTAGAGCGGGATCCGCAAAGCGTTATAGCCGAACTCGGCGGGAAAGCCCTGGGCTGGCTTCGGCATCGCACGCAGGCTGACCCAGTCGGCCGGCAGTTTTCTCGGGCCTGATTGCAGGGCATTGAGCAAGGCCAGGCCGTCGTCCGAGAGCGCCTTCCAGCGCGGCGACGGCGCTACCCGATCAAGCGCGGGAAAAGCCTCGAAGATCCAGTAGGACGGATTGACCACCGGGCCATCCGGGCGATCGGTCGTACCGAAGCCCGTAACGCCGGGCAACAGCAGCGTTCGCCCGCCATGATCGAGCAGGGTGTTGTCGAGGATAGCCTTGGCGATCCGCGAGGCGGCCTGCAGGTAATCCTGCCGCTTCCAGCGTTCACCGGCGAGCACCAGCGCATAGGCGATCAGGATGTCGCCGTCGGTGGCATTGTTGATGTCGATAATGTGCGGCGTTTCGGTGGCACTCCACTTCCACGCCGCCAGCCCATCGTCGCGCAGCAGCAGCTCACGGCGCGTGAACGACCAGATCAGCGCGAAGTCGGCCGGGTTGTCGGCCAGCACGGCGAGAAGCAGGCCATAACCCTGTCCCTCGCTATGGCTGACATTGCCATTGGCGTCGTCGATGATCCGGCCGCCGGAATCGAGGAACCGCGCCTTGTACTGGTCCCATTCCCCAGCCTTCACCGAGCCCGCCTGTTCGTCGGCTCCGGCCGCCATCGGCAAAAGGAGCGCAAGCAATCCGGCGAGAAGCGCGGTCCGCCACTTCATTGGCGCCGCCCCAGGCGAGTGAGCATCGAGGATGTTGCCAGCCCCAGAAGCACCGACAGCACGATCAGCAGCAGGGCATAGACCATGATGTTGCTGGACAGCCAGTTGGCAAAGATCAGGCGATAGTTGGTGAGCGACGGCGGCTGCGTCTGGACGAAATCGAATCCGGCGACCGGCGTCACCTCGATCTTGTCCGTCGCCGGCTCATAGGCCGAGACCCGCCCGGCAAGCTGTTGCCAGCGCGTGACGTCGGCGATCGCCGCCGTGCCCTCACGCAGACGCTTTCCGGTTGGCGCCGTCAGCAGCGTCCAGGTCGCGTCGTCGCTCGGATTGGCGCCTTGCGCAATCACCAGCCCGGCACTTTCCGGCGGAATATAGGCGGCTTGCGCTTCGGGCAGGATACGCAGCGAGCTCAGCGAAATGTCGAACTCCTGCTTCACCCATGTCTGAAACCCCGTGACCTGGTTGCGCCAGGCGCCGCCGCTCAGGCGCGTGCGCCACTCGTCGATGGCCTTCTGGGTGTCGTCAGGACGGCCGGTGTCCTCCGCATTGCCCCAGGACATCTGCCTGGCGGGGTCGATACCGACCTGTGTCAGCACCGTCTTCGGCAACTGCGGCATGGCGCCGATGAAGATCGCGTTGCGGCTGCCGGCTGCAAGCGGCGATGTGATCACCTCCACCAGCATCGGCCTGCCGCCGGCAACCGCCAGGCGGGCAAGGAAGGTCGCGGCCGCCGACAGCGTGTCCTCGTCTGCACGGTCGAGGAAAAGGGGAACGGCGGCGCTATCACTGCGATAGGGGGCGGCGGCACCGGAAATCGCAGAGATATTCGGCCGGCGACCGATGCGCGCGAAGTCCGGCATTCGCAGTTCGGACGTATCGAAGAGCGCGAAGCGGGGATCGTTAGAGGCCGGCGTTCCCGGCGCGCAGGCCTTGTCCGGCTCGGCGGAGAGCACCGCCTCGATCTCGATCAGGTTCGGACCGGGCTTGAAATGGCGCATCGTTACTTTGATCGGCAGGTGGCGCAGGATGTCGCCTGTGGCCGAGTTCAAAGGGATCGTCGATGCGATGTTGCCGTTGATATAGATGTCGATGTGGCTGCCTGGAAGCACGGCATCCGTATAGGCGGCGTCGAGCAAAAGCGTCGCGTCGCCATAGGCGTCGGCATAGAAATCCGACGGCACGGCTACGGAGAAACGCGTACGAAAGCGCCGGCCGGTAAATTCGCTGGTTTCCACCCCGAGTTCGGAGAAGCGCAGGCGCGCATTCGTCACGACCAGCGGCGTCTCCGGCAACTGCCAACGCCCGGTGGCGATGACGTCGCGCGGCACATTGCTCGGGCGGTCCATCGGCTGCGTGATCCCCTCGATCGCCTCCTGAACGGCGGACCAGTCTGGACCGCTGATCACCAGCACCGACGACTTCGTCTTGCCGTCGCGCACGAACATGGCGACAGGGCCGCTCGACGCACCTTCCGGCAGTCGCTCGAGGAACGGCGCCACTTCCTCCGCGGTGCCGACGAGCGCAGTCATCTGCCCGGGTTTCGCGAGTTCAGGCATGGTCTCGCTGAGGGCGAATTCCTGGGCGGGCATCTGGCCGCGCAACGCCATGCCTTGCGCAAGCCGCATCAGAGCCGCCGTTCGGCTCGGCTGCTGGAGGCCGGGAACGACCAGGTTGAACTGCGTCCGGCCGCGCGCATCGAGCCCGACTGCGCGTACGTCGTCGAGACTGGAAAGCGTCGCGCTGTCGCCGGAGGAAAACCGGATGAAGGCCGATTCCGGTGCGATCTCAGTCCACAGTTCATAGGTCGATTCGACCGTGCAGTCCGTGCGGTGGCGTTGGCGAACCTTGACGCGAATATCGTTGGATCCGGCGCGCAGCAACCCGGGCTTCAGGTCGTAGCTCAGCGGCGTGGCGGCCTCCGCCGAGCCGATCGGCTTCTCGCCGGCCAGTTCGCCATTGACGAAGATCGAAAGAGTCGACGCTTCCGGCGCAACGACGATCGCGTTCTGATAGGCGAAATTAAGCGAGACGGCAGATTGCGCCTGCGCCGGCGTCAGATAGACGGACCAGGTGCGTTCATCGACCTCTCCGGTCAGCGACAGTGCGCTGAACGGGATGATGAAGCGCTTGAAGTCGTCCGGCGGCTTGAGCGTGACGATGGGTTCTGCCGGCCCGGCGTTGCTTCCGGTGTCTGCCGGCGGCTGCAGGATCGGAGCATCCGCAGGGCGCTCGCCGGACATGTCGAAAGGCGACGGCTGCGCCGACACGCCGGTTGCAAGGCTCGCAAGCAAGAGGGCTGGGAGAACGAGGCGCCTGAGCATCAAGCGCCCTCCTTCTGCGCCTCGGAGCCACGCAGGCTGCGAAGGAAGTAGATCATGCCGCGGCTCGTCTGATAGAGCGCCAGCCAGAGGAACCAGAACGTTCCGCGCACCAGTCCCGGATTACCGCGCCGGGCGCTTTGAAACTCGCTCCATTGCCGCGAATTGGCAAAGATCAGGTCGGCGACCAGGCTGTGATGGCGGGCGACCTGCGGCAGGTAGCGGCAGCCCATGATGGTGATATCGCCGGCAACCTCCTTGTTGCGGATCGCGACAGGCAGCGTCTCGGCCACGCCGCTGCCGCTGTAGGGCTCGAAGCGGATCCCGCCCTCGGTGTCGGTCGGCAGCGTCGATGCGTCGATGCCGTAGACCTGGACGCGCGCGCCGTGCGCCGAGACATCCTCGATCGTTGCCGGATACCATTTGTCGGCGACCCCGAATTCGCAGCGGCGGCTGACCTTGACGCGCCGGGAGGCTGCCCGCTCGCCGCGCTCCGACACGACGCCGAGCACGCAGCCGGCCATGATCAGGTTCAAGAGGTTCCAGCCGCCGACGACGAGCGTCACGTCTGCCTTGTACGGCTCGGTGTAGACCCGGTAGACCGTCATGAGCAGGGCGACGAAAAGCACCGCGAAGATGACGAAGAACGGCCGGGCAATCTCGGAGAGCCGGCTTTCCAGGATCGATTCATCCTTTGCCGTCACCTTGAAGGTCGGCCGGCTCGGCCGCAGCAGCACCGAGATGACCGCCGGCAGCAGATGCACCGTCTGGGCGAACTCGTAGAGTTCAGAGATCCAGGGCCAGCGGAACGAGCCGTAGAGATAGTTCTGCATCATCAGGTTCACGACCATGTAGGCCAGCGTATAGGCGAGGAACTCGCCGCCAGACGCCGTGAAGATCTCAAGGTCGAAGAACAGATAGAAGAGCGGCGCAAAAAGGAAAATCGTCCGCGGGATCGGAAACAGCCAGAACAGCGTCGACGACATGTAGCAAAGCCGTTGCGGGATCGACAGTCCGCCCTTGAACAGCGGAAAGCGGAATATGAGGATCTGCATCATCCCTTGCGCCCAGCGGCTGCGCTGGCCGATGAAGCTGGCGAAGGTCGCCGGTTGCAGGCCGGCGATCAGCGGGCGGTCGACATAGATGCTGTTCCAGCCGCGTCCGTGCAGCGCCAATGCCGTTTCGCAATCCTCGGTGATGCTCATGCCGCTGAAGCCCTCGGTATCCTCCAGCGCCTTGCGGCGAAGAACGGCGGCCGAGCCGCAGAAGAAGGCGGCATTCCACTTGTCGAGACCGCGCTGGATGATGCCGTAGAACATCTCGTTCTCGCTCGGCATTTTCTCGAAAGTGCGCAGGTTGCGCTCAAGCGGATCCGGGTTGAGGAAGAAGTGCGGCGTCTGCACCAGGAACAGCTTCGGGTCCTGCTCGAAATAGCCGACGGTCTCTAAAAGGAAGTCGCGCGCCGGCGCGTGGTCGGCATCGAAGACCGCAATCAACTCGCCGTCGGAGTGCAGCATGCCGTTGTTGAGGTTGCCGGCCTTGGCGTGCTCGTTGCGCTCGCGCGTGAGGTAGCGCACGCCGAGATCGTCGCAAAGCGCCTGCAGTTCGGCATTGCGGGCGGATGCGCGCTGCGCTTCGACAAGGTTTGCCGAGTTGCGCTTCTGCAGGGTGCCGCCGTCGTCGAGCAGCCACACGGTCAGCTTGTCGGCCGGATAATCCATCGCCTTGGCGGCGGCAAGCGTATTGGCGAGCAGGCCTGCGTCCTCGTTGTAGGACGGCACGAAGACGTCGACCTTCGGAAACTTGCCGGGAGAGATCGAACTCGCCTTTCGCGGCGGCAACGGCATCGCCACTACGAACAGGCTGAGCGACAACATCATCACGCTGTACATTTCAGCGAGGTAGAGCAGGAAGCCCGGAATGAAGTTTTCAAGCTGGTTGAGCGGCGGCAGCGTGCTTGTCGTGCGCCAATAGACATAACGCAGCACGATCGCCGTACCGAAGGCGAGCGCGATCAGCCGCCAGCGGCCGCCGGCATTGGCAAGCTTGAGCACGGCCATGAAGGTAACGATGAGAACGCTGACGATGAGCTGCGTCTGGAGGTTCACCGGCAGCGTGATGACCGCCATCACACAAAGCGAGAAAAACGCCCAAGCGGCAACCGATCCGATCCTGCTCATACATTTGCCTTCCAGCGTTCGGCATCATGCCACTGGTATTGCCCGACCCATATTCGACCGAGTCTCCCCTACCGACACCAGCCCATAACAAAGGATGGTTAGCGGTCGATTAAGGGCAGGCTCCTCCGGTCTGCTGCCCTGCGCACGCGGGAGCCGGCACGATCACGTTCGGCAAGGTTTTCGCCGTGGTTTCCGCCTGCGCCTGCGGCATTGAGACGGTCCCGTCCGGCTGCGGAACCGGGATCGACGTCACCGCGGCGGGCGCAACGACCTGCTGTTCGACGCGTGCCGGAACGCTGCTGACTTCACGCCGTGCCACGGGCTGCACCTGGCGCCGCGGAACCGCCACCGGAGCGCTCGTGGTCACCGCCTCTTCCTGGCGGTAGATCGGGCTGCCGGTTCGGCCGAGACCCGCCTCCAGCGGCGGCGGCGCGCCATAGGGGTTCCAGGCAGGATCGCCGAAGGTGCCGGTGATCGTGTAGCCGTAGACCGGGGCCAAAAGCTCGGTCTCGCTGGCGCCTGCCGCGCAATAGCGCAGCCGCACCTGGATCGTGCCGTAGCCCTTGAGCGGCGAGCGATGGTTCTCCGCCTGGCGGATCTGCTGCCAGGCAAAGATGCAGGCGTCGTTCGCCCGGCCCTGACCGAAGGCATAGCCGAACGGCCCGTAATTGTTCTGCAGGAAGTAAGGGTTGAGCGACAGCGAAACGCCGGGCAGCGCCCGGCGCGCCTCAGCCATCATTTTGTTGTCGCGCACAGCGGCATAGTTCGAGCGGGACTGTTGGTCGAACTTGGCGTTCATCGGGCCGAAGAACTTGGCCCGCAGCAGGTTCTGACCTGGGGTCGCCGCCGAGGTGTAAAGATAGATATCCTGCTCGATCGCGTTGGTGCTGCGCCGTTCGACGACGTTCAGAACCGCAGGCCCGCCGGGCGGCGGCAGGATCAACGCGTTTTCCGAGGGAACCATGATGCTGCCGGTCGGCGTGCCGACGTCCTGGCGCGTGTTGCAGCCCGACAGCACGGTCGCGGCCACCAGCGACACCGCAGCCACGCGCCAGCCGTCCGCAGGGCGCAGCCGTCTCTCCGACGTGCCGAATCTCCGACTCAGATATCGTTGCATCATGGCTGAGCATTAGTTGATTCACCCCATTTCGCAAACCCGCGAAGAATGGGGGCAGAGATGCGACCGGGCGACGACGCACGGCTTTGTCCCCTCAAAATCGATTGTTTCAGGGCGGGCCGGCGCGCTTCGGCGGCGCCGCGACCAGTCGCCTCAAACCGCTTTTCTGGGACGGGCAAGATCGTTGACACCCTCATCATCCGGGGCCTGCCCGTAGCTCATGCGGCGCATCTGCGCGATGACGCGCTCCATCTCGTCGTCGGGCAGAACCGGCGGCTCGCCAAGCGTCAGCGCCTGAACATACATGCGCGACAGGGTCTCGATCTCGATCGCCAGCCACAAGGCGGACTCGAGCGTCCTGCCGAGCGAGATCTGGCCGTGCTGGCCAAGCAGGCAGGCCGTACGGTCCTTGAGCGCCACAAGCGCATTGTCGGACAATGCCTGCGTGCCGAAGGTCGCATATTCTGCACAGCGGATCGTCGTGCCGCCGGCAATGCCGGTCATGTAGTGAAAACTCGGGATGGTCTTGTGGTGGCAGGCAAGCGTGGTCGCATAGACCGAATGGCAGTGCAGTACGACGTTGATATCCGTGCGTTCCCTCAGGATATCGCGGTGGAAACGCCATTCCGACGACGGACGAAGACCGACATAGGTACCGTCGAAATCCATCTCGACCAGATCCTCAGGCTGCATCGTCTCATAGGGCAGCGACGACGGCGTGATCAGGAAACCGGTCTCGGTGCGAACAGAAATGTTGCCCGCAGTCCCCTGGTTGATACCGTTCGAATTCATGCGGCGGCAGATGTCCACCATCTCGCGTCGGAGCGACAGAATGTCGGCCTTGGTCATCGATATGTCCTTTCGAAGTCGCGACTGAAACCATTGTTGTGCCCAGCCCGGGCGTGGGCTCGCCATTGCGACGCATAGACGGCGACAGCAGGCGAGAGGTGAGACACGTCACCGGGATCGGTGAGCGAAAGCGGCGCCGGGCGCCGGCGCCGGCCCTCGCTTGCAAGCAGTGCGGCGCCGGAGGCCACGCCATAGGCATCGAGATTGAAGCGCACACG
This sequence comes from Ensifer sp. YR511, assembly GCF_900103045.1. Taxonomy (NCBI): domain Bacteria; kingdom Pseudomonadati; phylum Pseudomonadota; class Alphaproteobacteria; order Hyphomicrobiales; family Rhizobiaceae; genus Ensifer; species Ensifer sp. YR511. Next base: position 120,574 of record NZ_FNGR01000018.1, on the reverse strand, counting down.
CCGGTTCGGCATCAGTGCGGCGACGAGGCGGGCATAGAGCGGGTCGCGCAGGAAGCTTCCGTCGAGTACGACCAGCGGCCCCGGCCCCAGCGCCTCCACGCACTCCGCCGTTAGAAGCGCGCAATAGAGCAACGCCAGCGCCTTGCGTTCGATCGGCGTTTCCGGCGGTGGCCCGCTGATGCGACCGCGACCGGCACTTCCCGGAAAGAGGCCGTCATCGTCGCCGAACGACGGCAGCGCCATGCTGCGTCTGGCGATCAAGCCGAGAACGACGTCGTCAGGCACCGCGGCGTCCGGCGGTTCGCGGCCCGCCACATGGGAGAACTCGCGGCCGCCCATCGTGAGCACGCCGCCGAGCGGGCGCCCGAAGACGTCGCTGTTCAGCGTCATGCCGCGGCGTTCGTCGAGCCGGTCGAGCGCCGTGCGGCCGGAAAAGCCGACGATCCACGTTCCGGTCGAAACGACGATGAAATCGTTGAGCCCGCCGGCGTGATAACGATAGTGGTTGAGGCTGCTGTCGTGGCCGCCCGTAAGCACGCGCAAGCCTTCCGGCAACCCGTGGCGCCGGACAAGCTCGGGACGAGCGGAGCCGAGGACCTGCCAGGCATCGGCAAAATCCGGCATCAGGCTCCGCCAGCCGCGTGTCCCGACAATGGGCGCGAAGCGGCGTTCGGCGACATTCCAGAGATGCGATTGCGCGCCGAGCAGGCTCGCCTCGGATGCAGCAACGCCCGACAGCCGCCACGCCCAATATTGCGGCAGACCGAGATACCAGCACGCGGCGGCGACGGCATCGGGCGCATGCTCCTGCATCCAGTAGAGCTGGCGCGCCTGATGGGTGGCGCTGTGCATCGTCGCGCTGCCGCGGTCGAAAAACGAACCGGAGAGCGGCGCGTAGCCGAACTGGATTTTCTCCGGCACCGGCTGCTCGTAATCGATCATCGGTAGAGCCGCGCCAGCGGCCATATCCGGGTCATCGCCGACGAGTACGCCGCCGGACCCGTGACCGGCGGCGACGAAGGTTTGCAGCGGATGGCGGCGACCAAGATCTGCGAGACTGGCGAAGATCCATTCGCCAAGGCTTTCGAGGTCGTGATGCCGCCAGGGCGGGCCCGGCAGCACTGGGTTGGCAACGCTCAGCGTTTCCAGGACGAAACCGTCTGATGTGACCGCGTTCAGCTTCACATTGGTCTTGCCGACGTCAAGGACGGCGACCGTCCCCGTGTCCGCATCCGCTGAAACTGCCATACCGAGACCCTCCGTCCTGATAGAGGCGGCGCTTAAAGCGCGCGCACCTAGATCAATCCGTATTGCCGGGCCTTGTTCCTAAGGAACGGCAGGCCGTTGCCCATCACTTCCTCTTCGTCCCTGGCGACCGGCCGCCAGACCGCAAGGCCATAGGCCACTTCTGGCGGCATGTTGATGAAGCTTTCCATCGCCAGTCCACCCTTGAAACCGATCGCGGCCAGCGTCGCGAAGATCTCGTCCCAGGCGCAGTTGCCATAGCCGGGCGTGCCGCGGTCGCTTTCGGACAGGTGGATGTATTTGATGAAGTCGCGTGCATCGAGGATGCCGGTGCCGATGCCCTTTTCCTCGATGTTCATGTGGTAGGTATCGAGATGCACGAAGACATTGTCGGCGCCCACCCTCTTGATCATGTCGACCGCCTGCCAGCCGGTGTTGATCAGGTGGTTCTCGTAGCGGTTGACCGCCTCGACGCCCAGTTCGATGCCACGGGTTTTGGCGTGCTTGGCGGCGGCCTGCAGCACACGGGCGATGTTGTCGTACTCGGCTTCAGTCGGCGGCACGCCGGTGCGCTCGCCGATGCCGCCGTAGATGACGCCGGAGAGCGCCTCGCCGCCGAGATCGGCCGTCTTGTCGATCGCCACCTTCAGATGCTCGATCGCGGCATCGGGTCGGACGGATGCCCAGGCGCGCTCCGGCAGGCCGAGCGAGCAGACCGCGCGCAGCTTGTTTTTCTCCAGCAGCGCCTTGGTATGGGCAGTATCAACCGCCGGCGGATTTAGCATCGGGATCTCGATGAAGTCGACGGCGTATTTCACCGCCGCCGCAACGGCGCGCTCCGCACCGGGGCGATCCCAATTCATGGTCCACATGCTTGTATGGACGCCAAAACCCTGCATGGTCATGTTTCCTTTCTGACAAATGAAATCTTGAATTTCGTCGCGACGAAGCGCAGCACCATGACGCCGGCGAGCAGCAAACCCCAGACGGCGGTCGCCAGATGCTGGTTGGCGCCGACGAGGTTGAGACCCGAAGAGAGAAGCTGCAGCACCACCAGCGCGACAAAGACAGGGATTACCCGACCGAAGCCGCCGAACGGATTGACGCCACCCAAGAAGCAGGCGAGCACCGTGATCAGCAGGTAGCTTTCACCGTGGCCGATGCGCACGGAATTGAAGCGCGCCAGCATGATGATGCCGGCAATCGCGCACATGGCGCCGGAGAGCGCATAGACGAGCACGATCACCTTGCGGGTGTTGATGCCGGAATAGCGGGTCGCCTCGAGGTTGGAGCCGATCATGTACGTGTTGAAGCCGAGCTTCGTGCGGGTCAGCAGCACGTTCCAAGCGAGCACGCAGACGATAAAGACGATCAGCGGGATCGGCACGCCGAGAAACGAGCCGTGACCGAGCGGACCGAGGAAGGCCGGAAAGCCGGATACGTCGCCGCCGCGCGTCAGGAACTCGCCGAGGCCGCGCAGGAAGATCATCATCGACAACGAAACGAGGATCGGATGCGCGCGGGTAAAGGCGATCACCAGTCCCATGATCACGCCGCTCGCCGCCCCAACGAGAATGGCGAGCACCGAACCGAGCAGGAAAGCGCCGGGGCCGGCCTCCACCCCGCCATTGGCCTGCAACACCCAGGCGAGCGTCAGCCCGGCGATGTTGGCCGAGAAGGTGATCGCGAGATTGAGCCCGCCCGTCAGGATCGGCAGCAACATCGCGAGCGTCAGAAGGCCGAGCTCCGGCAGCTGGAAGGCGACCGAACCGAAGGTGGCCGCGCTGAGGAACTGCGGCGAGGCGATGCCGAACACCAACACCACGGCGAGAAACGCCAGCCCCGGCCCGGCTATTTCCGGACCGATGAGGGTCTTCACGCGTTCGACGATCGCACTCATCGTCCGGCTCCTTTCTGGCTGACGAAGGGCAGAAGCCTTTCGATGCGGGTATTGGAGAGCGTGATCGCCACGAGGATGATGGCGCCGATGATCATCTTGAAAGCGAAGGGCGAGACGCCCATCAGGTTGAGGCCGTTCTGGGTGATCGAGATCAGGAGCACGCCGAGCACGCAGCCGAGCACCGAGCCCTTGCCGCCGCCAAGCCGCGCGCCGCCAAGGACGACCGCCGCAAGCACGTCGAGTTCGCGACCATAGAGCGCGTTCGGCACCACCTCCTGCGCATAGTGCGCCTGGATGAGCCCACCGATGCCGGCCATCAGACCGAGCCAGCCGAAGGCGATGAACTGCATGGCGCCGATGTTGATGCCGAAGCGGCGCGCGCCTTCCGGATTGTCGCCGAACGCATAGAGCTGGCGGCCAGTCGTGGTGCGGGTGATCAGCACCCAGGTGGCGATGACGCAGAGCACCATCACCAGCACGGGAAGCGTGATCTCGATCCAGGTTCCGTCCGGCATCTCGTGTTCGAACAGGATGACGCGGTCCGTCAGCCAATCCGGCAGGTCGTAGATCGACACGCCCTTGGTGAAAAACATCAGGAGGCCGAAGTAGATGTTGAAGGTCGAGATCGTCGCGACGATCGAGATGACGCGGAAGCGGTGGATCAGGAAGGCGTTGATGGCGCCGAGCAGGATGCCGAGCGAGCCGGCAATCAAAAGGCCTGAGATCCAACCTCCGCCGCCAATCCAACCAAGAGCAATGGCCGTACCGTATTGCACGACCGAGGCGGCAACAGCGAAGGAGATATCGATGCCACCGGCGATCAGCACGACGAGCAGCCCGACGGCGAAGATGATGTTGACCGAGCTGATGTTCAGCAGGTCAAAGGCGTTGCCGAGCGAGAAGAAGTTGGCGGTCGAGACCGACAGCACGGCGCTGATCGCGATGATGACGGCAAGCAGCGACACTTCCGTCGCGTGGGTGCGGACGAAGCTACGCATAGACCGCTCCTTCGATCTCGGCGAGCGAAGCGCTGCGCGGATCATAGCTGCCGACGATGCGGCCTTGCGCCATGTGCAGCACACGGTCGGCGTTGAAATAGACCTCCGGCACCTCATCGGAGATCAGAATGATCGCAAGGCCGGTCTCGGCAAGCCGCGCGACGATGTCGAAGATGCCAGCACGCGCACCAACGTCGACGCCGACAGTCGGGGCGTCGAGGATCAGGAGCTTCGGATCGGTCGCCAGCCACTTGGCGATCGCCACGCGCTGCTGGTTGCCGCCGGAAAGCGTGGAGATCGCATCCTGCTGCAGCCCGATCTTGACGCCGAGATCGGCGATCCAGCGCGCGACAAGGCTGCGCTTGCGATCCTCGGAAAGCAGTCCGCCTGAAAGGATCTTGTCGAGCGAACTGATGACAAGATTGTCGGCGATCGACTGCGGTTGGATGAGGCCAAGCGACAGCCGGTCCTCGGAGAGATAGGCGACGCCCGCCGCAATCGCATCGCGGTTGGACGAAAAGCGGACCGGCTTGCCTTCAAGCGCAATGGTACCGGATGCCGGCTTCAGCATGCCGAAAAGCGTCAGCGCCAGTTCGGTGCGCCCAGCGCCGAGCAGGCCGGTAATCCCAAGTGTTTCGCCGCGCCTGACCGAGAGCGAGATATCCTCGAATTGGCCCGGGCGGGACAGGCCCTTCACATCGAGCACGACGGGCTGACCGTCGCGGAATTTCGCGCGCACCTGCTGGTCGAAGGTCTTGCCGGTCATCAGTTCGGTGATGCGCGACTGGGTCATGCCGGCGGCGGGGTAGACGCCCACCAGCGCACCATCGCGCAAGACCGTGATGCGGCTCGAAATCTCCAACACCTCGGCGAGCCGATGGCTGACGAAAACGACGGCGACGCCGGAGCCGGAGAGCCCGCGAACGATATCGAGCAGATGGTCGGTTTCCGATTGCGTCAGCGACGCGGTCGGCTCGTCCATGAAGACGAGCCTCGCTTCACCCACAAGCGCCCGGGCGATCGCCACGATCTGGCGCTGGGCAATCGCATATTCCTTGAGCGGCAGGTCGACGTCGAGCGCCACGCCAAGACGGGCGAGCGCATCGGTCGCGATCTGGCGCATTCGGCCATAATCGACCAGTTTCGGCCAGCGGCCGAGCACCGTCTGGAAGGCGATGTTTTCGGCGACGCTCATTTCGGGAAACAGCGCCAGGTCCTGCCAGATCACCTGGATGCCGCGATCCTGCGCGGTCACCGGTGACATGTGGGAATAGGTTTCGCCATCGAACTCGATCGAGGCGCCATCGGCGGGGCGGTAAACGCCGGTGATGATCTTGATCAGCGTGCTCTTGCCGCAACCGTTTTCGCCGGCAAGGCAATGAACCTCGCCCGGTCGGACGTCGAAGCTCACATTCTTGAGCGCACGAACCCCACCAAACGTCATGTTGATATCGCGCAGGGCCAGAAGCGGCTTCTCGCCTCCTCCCGCGGTCGCAAGCTGGTGCATGGACTGCCCCTAAATCACGTTAAGTCCGAGCAAGATGCGGGCAGAAACCGCAAACACCTTTCCTCATCCGGCTCCGGTACGGTTGAGGGACTTGCCAGGCCGGCCGAAGCCGGCCCAGCAGCCGGGAGAACCCTTGAGGATCAGAGACCCATGGCCGCGAGATCCGCGACCGTGTCCTTGTTGATCGGCACGAGCTGATCGACGATGATGTTGCGGTTTTCGAAGTCCGGCTTGACCTTGCCGAGACCTTCGATCTCGTCACCGTCCTTGACCTCCTCGCCCTTCATCAGCTTGTCGGCAAGCGTGACGAAGACTTCGCCGGCCTGCTTCGGATTCCACATGAAGCCGCCGGAGATCGCGTCGGACTTCACCAGCTTCTGGCCTTGGCCGGGAGAGAAGGGACCGAGGACGAAGATCTCGCCGACCTTGCGGCGCTCTTCGACGGCGCGGCCGGCGCCGATCGGCCCCTGGCTGCCGAAGGCGAGGAAGCCTTTCAGGTTCGGATGGGCAGAGATCAAGTCGAGTGCAGTCGACCGGCTCTTGTCGACGTCTTCGGCAACACCGTAGCGATCGCCGACCAGCGTCATGTCCGGATGGTTCTTCTTGATGTAGGCGATTGCCGCATCGGCCCAGGCATTGTGCAGCGGCACGGTCAGCGAGCCGACGAAGACGGCATATTCGCCCTTGCCGCCCATCTTCTCGGCCAGCAGCTTGCCATGCGCCTCACCGAAACCGGTCGAGGATGCGAGCTCGAAGTCCCAGTCGGCACCCTTCTGGCCCGGGGATTCGTGGGTGATGACGATGATGCCCTTTTCCTTGGCCTTGGTCAGCACCGGCTCAAGCACCTTGGCGTCGTTCGGCACCACGCCGATGACCTTCACGCCTTGGGCGATGAGATCCTCGATGGCGCGCACCTGCAGCGCCGGGTCGGCGCTGGTCGGGCCGACCATGAAGGCGTCGATACCGAGCTTCTGGCCGCGTTCCTTGATGCCGGCTTCCATGGCGTTGAACCACGGAATGCCGCCGATCTTGACGACGACGCCGACCTTACCGGCATCCTGCGCAAAGGCGGTCGCCGAACTCGCAAGCGCCAGCGATGTCGCCAGGGCGGCGACGAGAATTTTCCTGATCATGTTCTCTCCTCCACTCGTTCCCATAGGGGGAACGCGCCCGGTCGCCTCAGCGCCGGCCTCCAGTTTCAAATCATCACTGGCGAAGTGTTCCTCGCCTCCCTGAAACGCCGCCTCCTCAGACGACACCATCAAATGTGCACAATCGATATTTCTTGTTTGCACAATCGATGGTGCAAGAACTATTGTGCAGACTTAATCTTTCGTCAAGGGGAAATCGGCACTAAAACCACCAGGGGAGAAACCGATGGCCAGCAGCAGCAAAAAGAAAGCGACGATCTACGACCTGTCGGTGTTGTCAGGAAGCTCGCCTTCAACCGTAAGTGCGGTCCTGAACGGCACCTGGCAGAAGCGCCGGATCAAGGAGAGCACGGCAGAACTGATCCGCAACCTCGCCGAGACGCACCAATATACGGCCAACCGCCAGGCGCGCGGACTGCGCAGTTCGCGCTCCGGCCTGATCGGGCTGCTCCTGCCGATCCATGACAACCGCTACTTCTCGTCGATGGCGCAGACCTTCGAGGCGCATGTCCGAAGCAAGGGGCAATGCCCGATCGTCGTCAGTGCCAGCCGCGATCCGGAGGAAGAGCGCAAGACCGCCGAAACGCTGATCTCCTATTCGATCGACGAGCTGTTCATCTGCGGCGCGACCGACCCCGACGGCGTGCACGAGGTCTGCGAGGCGGCCGGCCTCAAACACATCAACATCGACCTGCCCGGCACCAAGGTGCCCTCCGTCATCAGCGACAACTACGAGGGCGGGCGAATGCTGACCGAGGCGATCATCCGCCACTTCCAGGCATCAGGTCCGCTTGCGCCGCACGATCTCTACCTTTTCGGCGGCCGCAACGACCATGCCAGCCGCGAGCGCATCCGCGGCTTCCGTGCCGTCAAAAGCGAACTGCTCGGCGCCGATCCGGACGAATGCATCCAGCCGACGGGCTATGCGCCGAACAATGCCCGCCTCGCCTTCGAGGCCTTCTACGAAAAGCACGGCAAGCTGCCGCGTGGTCTCTTCGTCAACTCGTCGATCAACTTCGAGGGGCTGCTGCGTTTCATGGCAGGGCATCCGCACGAAAACTTCGCCGACCTCGTGGTCGGCTGCTACGATTACGATCCCTTCGCGTCCTTCCTGCCCTTCCCCGTCATCATGATCCGCCAGGACGTCGAGGGCATGATCACCAAGGCCTTCGACGTCATCGAGGAAGCCCGGCCGCAGCCGCGCATTCACCTGATCCAGCCCGAACTGGTGCAGCCGCGCACGGCACTGACCGGCCCGCTCGACGCCTTGAAAGACATCGAATAGCCCCGGCGACCAACGTTTCCGCGGAAACTGCAGCTTCATACAAAAAAATCATCTGTACATTCTATTAGAAGCAGCGTATTCATTGGAAATGGATGACGTTGACAGAAAAATCGTCGAAATTCTCGTTGACGATGCGAGGCGATCGCTGACCGATATCGGTGCTGCGGTGGAGTTGTCGCCGTCGGCCGTCAACGAACGCATTCGCCGGCTCGTCGCCAATGGCGTGATCCGAAATTTCACCGTCGAGGTCGATCATCGCGCGCTCGGCCTCGACGTACTCGCCTTCGTCTGGGTCGGCCTTGCGCCGGACGCGGACGAGGAAGCGTTCCGCAGCTTCATGGCCGGTCACCCTGCCGTAGCGGAATGCCACCATGTCACCGGCGCCTGGTCCTATTGCGTCAAGGTCCGGATGCCATCGCTCGGCGACCTCGAGCCGTTCCTTGCCGAAATGAAGCAACGGCGGTTCCTGGCGCGAAGCGAAACGGTGATCGCGCTGTCGACCGTACGGGAAAGCCTGGCAACGACCGCGCCGCGCGCCTGACCGGACGCGAAAACTGCTGCAACACTTTTTGTTTGCCGGGCATGCACCGTCCTCGAAGCGAACGGCGCAACCATGCCCCGGCCGGAGCCCTATGCCATGTCCACATTGTTGTTTGGAAAAAGCCTCCTCGTCGGCCTCGCGGTCGCAGCCCCTCTAGGCCCGATCGGGGCGCTCTGCATCAACCGCACGCTGGAGCGCGGCTTCTGGGCGGGCGTGGCCGGCGGCCTCGGGACAGCCGCCGCCGATGCCACGTATGCAGCACTGGCTGCGATCGGCTTCGCGGCCTTCGCAGCGGTCCTTGCCATCATCGCCACGCCGCTTAGCTTGGCCGGCGGACTGTTCATGATCTGGCTCGGGTGGAGCGGATTACGGCCAAGGTCGGTGACGGCAGCCGCCGATGTCGGCGGACGCGATCTCATTCGCACGACCATCGCCACCTTTTTCCTGACGATGACGAGCCCGGCGACGATCCTCTCCTTTGCCGCGATCTTCGCCGGCCTCGGCCTTGCCGAAGCGGGCGACGCGCTCAGCGCTGCCGTCGTGGTCATGGGCGTCTTCCTGGGATCGCTCGGCTGGTGGTTCTTCCTAAGCGGCGGTGTTGCGATCGCCCGGACGCGACTGCCCGACAGCTTCGTCGTCTGGGTATCGCGCATTTCGGGGCTGGTTCTGATCGCTTTCGGCATCATTGCCATCGGAGCCGCCGTGAAGGGGCTGCTCTAGCCCCTGTCGACGCAGCCTCTACCGGCTGCGTCAATCACCTTCGACCCCTGCTCGTCAGGTCGTGGGCTTCACCGCCTCCACGTGCCACCACTTGGGTCGGGCAGTGCGATAGCTGTGGCTCTTCGGGATCAGATCGATGGCACTCGTCTTGTCGAAGACGCCGAGCAGAAGGGCAACCACCGGCGCATCGTCGATCGCACCGAGACTGCTGCCGCAGGCCGGGCAGAAGGCGCGGCTGGAATAGTCCGAGGAGTGATAGACCGATGGCGCGCCGCCCGGTCCGGTCCAGGTTACGGCTTCGCTCGGTATAAAGAACCGCGACAAAATTGGAGGCATCCATGCGTGCAATTCGGGTGATATCTGCCCTTGTGGTTGTCGGCGGCATCGCAGGCGAGGCGATGGCTGAGGATGGTGTGCGCCCGTCTGCAGCCGGGCCAACGCCGAAGGGCCGGATCGTCTCCGGCGCCTTCGAGATGGACTTCACGAAGATCCCGTAATCGCGGCAGCTTACATGCCGGTACCGGCTCAGTAGAACCACGCGCCGATGTCGCGAAACGCGCGTTTGCTCTGATCGCGCCTGTTGCCATCCCGCGCCGCCGGGTCGTCGCCGATCGGCAGACTGAAGCCGAAAGGCTCGGCCGGCACGCCGCCGCGATCGCACCAATAGGCATCGAGGTCGGCCCTCATCATGCGGCGCCGCTTCAAGCGGCGGCGGTTGATGACGTGCTTGTCGTTCGAGACCGCAAAGACGTGGCCCGCGTGGCCTTCCGTCACCAGGCCATTGAGGACGAGCAGCGCTGCATCCTTCGGCCGGAGCCCGCCGAGATCGCGAGTTGCCGTGATCAGGGATCGCTTGGCCTCTTCGCCCTTCGGCCCCTGCATCCCGCCGATGGCGAGACTATAGGTGTCGCCCTCGCAACGCACGAAGATGAAGCCGACAGTGCAGAGCGCATAGCCATCGCTCTGCCGGCGCAGCCGGATCGCGAATGCCCCCTCATGGCGGGCGCCGCCATGGTCGGCCAGTTGCAGCTGGATGCGATAGTTCTCGCTGCGGCCGGAAACCGTGCCCATTTCCAGCGTGCTGCCGCGCCAAAGGGCCATCAGTGAACGGCGCGACAGGACCTCGCTTGCGACATCGAAGTGATTGAGCAGCAGGTCGAGCCTTGCTGTCGACGACGCGCCGTGCAGGAAGAATGTCGGGATCGACTTGCGCACGAGATCATCGTGCGGCAGACCCAGCCGGTAGCGTTCGGCGAATTCGCCTAGAAAGCCGATCCAGCGCGATGTCAGGAACGGATGGCGCGCAAACCGCATGGAAAATACGACGGCGCGCTTCAAGCTCACCCTCAGGCCGAGCTTTAGCACATGGCTGGTGATCGACGTCTCTCGCGAGCCTTCACCGACGACGGGCGCAGAAACCGGCCGGCCCGAAGGCGTCAGCTGTTCGCCGACGAATGCCTTGCCATCGACCGGCAACCGCAGATCCGCGCTGTATTCCTGACTGAATTCCAGGGACATGGTGCTATCCTTGAGAGCAAACGCTGTTGGCCGAAGGACTCGGCCGAGCTCAGGTTTGCCCGGGCACTGTCAAGGATTTGCGGAGAACCGGTGGGCAATTGCACGCCGATTCTAAGCGGGCGCGAGGGCGGCGAAGCCGCCGATGTTCCGATCGGGAAAAGCGGAAAATTGCTTAGCGCAACGGCTGTTGCGCCAATCGCTCACAGGGCGATTTCCCGCGGCAGGACGAGCGTGATCACGGCGCCGCCGCCGGCACGCGCGGAAAATTCCAGCCGTCCGCCATGCGCCTTGGCGATCGCCTGGACGACGGAAAGCCCAAGGCCCGTGCCGCCCGTCGCACGCGACCGCGAGGCGTCGCCGCGCCAGAACAGGTCGATCGAATGGATCGAAACGTCGTCCGGAAGACCGGGACCACGGTCCAGCATCCGGATAAAAGCCTCGTCGGCACCCCGCCGCCCGGTCTCGCAGCGCAGGACACGGCCGTCTGCGGCGTAGCGTGTAGCGTTTTCGATCAGCGCCAGCAGCGCCTGGCGCAGACGCTGCGAATCGCCGGAGACCCGCACCGGCTCAAGCGCGACCTCCACCGACATGCCAACAGAGCCAAGCAGGGTGTTTGACGCACCAAGCACCTGGGTCGCCTCCACGGCGAGGTCCACCGTCTGACGCTGGGTGACCAACTTCTGGCCGGCGGCGAGCGAAAGCGTACGCAGATCTTCAACCAGGGCGGAAAGCCCCTCCACCTGCAGCAGCAACTGCCGCACCCTTTCCGGCTCGAGAGGGAAAACACCGTCGGCCATTCCCTGAAGGTTGCCCTGCAGGATCGTCAGCGGCGTACGCAGTTCGTGCGCCACCGCCATCGTATTGAAGCGCAGCCGGTTCTCCATGTTTTCCAGTTCGGCTGCCAACTCATCGAAGGTCTTCACGAGCGTCGCCACCTCCTTGGCACCCTTGCGAAACGATCCGACGCGCACCGCGAAGTCGCCCGTCCTGAGGTCCTGCGTCGCCTGCGCCAGCACTTCCAGTGGTCGGCTGATCTTGCGCGCCAGCCAGTAGCCCACCAGCCCGCAGAAAGTGACTGCCGTCGCTCCGAAACCGAGGATGATCTTGTCCACCTCCCAGTTCGCCCAGTCTTCGAGTTCCGGCATCGTCGAAAGTAGCTTTTGCAGCGACTCCTGGCGCGGCAGCTTGCCGGCATTGATGTCCTTGTAAGCCTGAGCCGCCTCCGCAGGCATCCGCTCCAGCAGTCTCGCCTCCAGCCGCGGCTCCATAAATTCGACGCCGGCATAGATGATGAACACGCTGATGATGAGCAGCGCGATCGTCACGAGCGCGGTGAGAATGCCGAGCGGCAGGCGCGAGAGACCGATCTTCATCTGGGCTCCACGAAACGGTAGCCGACGCCGCGCACGGCACTGAAGAAGCCGCAGGCACCGAGATCTTCCAGCTTGCGCCTGAGATTGGCGATATGGGTATCGACCGTGCGGGCGAGCGCATCGCTGTCCGGCAGGCAGGCGTCGAGGATATCGGCGCGATCGAAGGCATGCGTCGGTCGGCGGATCATGTGGGCAAGGATGCGGAATTCGCTGAGCGTCAGCGGCACCGACTGGCGATTGCCGGCCCTTTCGACGAAGGCGACATGGGCATCGAGATCGACCTCGACACTCTCGAAGCGAAGCACGGTGGCGCCGGCGCCGTTGCGGGTACGGCGCAGCACCGCGTTGACGCGCGCCACCACCTCCTGCGGGTTGAACGGCTTGATCACGTAGTCATCGGCGCCGAGCCTCAGTCCGGTCAGCCGGTCGAGATCTTCTGCCAGTGCCGTGACCATGATAACCGGCGTATTCCCCTCGCGGCGAAGGCGGGCGAGAACCTCGAACCCATCGAGCTTCGGCATGCGAACGTCCAGCAGCACCAGGTCCGGCGACAGCACCGCATGGTGGGTCAGCGCCGTCTCGCCGTCGGCGGCACGCACCGTCCGGAAACCGTCGCGCACGAGATAGGCATCTAGGATCTGCGCAATCTCCGGCTCGTCCTCCGCCAGAAGGATGAGACCCTTATCGACCATGAACTAACTCCCTGGGTCTGATGTTGTGATCAGCAGCTTATGTGACGAATAAGCCCGCGTTGCAATTCGTCCGCGCGGCCCAATGGTCGCTTGATCGGCCCTCCGGATAGAGCTCCGTACAAATCTTCGCCGTTTCTTGACAATTGGCGACGGACGCGCCGCACAACCGACAAACCGGGCCTCTCCCCGCGGCCGAAATGCGGGGCAGAGTGCCGGAGACCTCCTTCCCGCATGTCGGTCGCGCTCGACCAGAAGCTGTATCGGCCAACCGTTCGATCTTGCGCATCAAGCGCTCCCAGTTCCTCGACGCAGCCTTGACAGAGCGGCGCAAGTGTCCGGCCCACCCACACAGACAACTTGCGAGCGACCGCATGCCCAGCCTTTATTCATCCACGGCGACCTCTTCAGACAGCGGCCGATGGCCGCGTGCCAATCCTCGTCTCTGGCCGGGGCAGGCGCGCGCGCGCCTGGAACACCGGCCAATCGCGGCCGCCGGCGCACTGACCATTTGCGCGGCCTTCGTCTTCATGGCCTTTCCCGGGATCGATCTTGCCGTCTCGCGCTGGGCCGCCTTCGCCACCGGCGACTTTCCGCTCTCGCGGGAACCGGAGCTACGGGCCCTTCGCGACTTCAACCGTATCTTGCCGGTTTTCATTCTGCCTTGCGTTCTGGCGCTTCTGGTTGCGCAGGCCATCGCACCCCGCCCATGGCTGCCCCGCCCGCACAAGGCACTGTTCTTCCTGACCTTCTTTGCGCTCGGGCCGGGGCTCCTTATTCAGGCGCTGAAGCGGCTGATCGGACGGGCGCGCCCCCATGAGATCACCGATTTCGGCGGCAGCCTGCCGTTTACGCCGGCCTGGCAAGTGTCCGGCGCCTGCTCGCGCAGTTGCTCTTTTGCGTCGGGCGAATCCGCCACCGCGATCGCGCTCGTGGCGCTCGCACTGCTGTTACCGGTTCAATGGCGACGGGCGACAATCATCGCCCTCGTCCCCCTTGTCCTCGCCTTCTCGCTGAACCGGATCGTGTTCGGCGCGCATTATCTGTCCGATGTCGTTCTGGCGTGGTGCCTGATGCTGTGGCTGATGGCGTGGCTGTGGGCCGTATTTGCCGACAACGGCGAACGGATCGATGCCGCCGTTATGCGCCTTTCGCGCCGAAGCGCGCCATAGAGCGCCCGAGAAACCGGTATCGCTTCAGCGCGGAAAGACGAGTTCCACCGTCGTCCCGCGCCCAGGCTGCGAGAGAATGCGGGCATCGCCGCCGCTTTGCCGAACGAAGCCGTAGACAACGGCGAGGCCAAGTCCGGCACCGCCCTCCTGGTCACGGGTGGTGAAGTAGGGCTCGAACGCCTTGTCCACCGCCTCCGGCGACATGCCGATCCCCGCATCGGTCACCGAGACGACGACATCACTCTCGACGCAGCCCGCGCGGACGAGGATGGTGCCGCCGAGCGGCATCGCCGCGGCGGCATTGAGGCAAAGGTTGAGGATAGCCTGCTCGAAGAGCGCTGCATCGAGATGCGCGTTGGGCAAGCCGTCCGCAATCTCGAAGGCGAGCCGGCATTTTTCGCCGACGGCGATTTCAAGCACGTCGGCCATGCCGCGGAGCACCGCGCCGATTTCGAGCGCGCCCGGCTGGAGTGGATGCTGGCTGCCGACAGACAGCATGCTCGAGGCCAGCGAACGCCCCCGGTCGGCCGCCTTGCGAATGCGGGCAATATGGCGTTTCTGCCGGTCGCTGAAGCCTGTCTCGCGCTCCAGCAGCCCCAGGCTGCCAGTGATGATGCCGATCATGTTGCCGACCTCATGGCTCACCTGGTGGGTCATCCTCATGATCCCGTCCAGCCGCTGCGCCTTCGCCGCCTCGGCCTCCTGCCGGTCGATCTCCGTCACGTCCCGCGCCAGCAGCACGATGCCCCGGTCCGGCTGCCGCGACAGGGAGACCTCGGTCACCCGGCCCATGTCGGAGCGATGGCGCAGCACCAACCTGTCGTCGAGCGATCCCGCGTCGCGATCGGCGGGCAAGAGGGTTGGATCGATCTCCGGCATTGGGCTCACGAACCGGCGCAGCGGAAGCTTCCGCGCCGAGCCTGGCCAGCCGACGAGCTCCATGACGCGACGATTCATCGTGATCGGTTTGCCGCCGGGATCGAAAAGCGCGATCCCTTCGTTCATGTTGCGGAAGGTCGAGCGAATGGTGCGCGCCGCCGCCTCGGCCGTCCGACGAAGCCGCGACACGCGCTCGACGCTTTCGCGGAAGGCGCTGAAGGCTTCAAGCAGCCGCAGGAACTCGGTCTCAGTCCCCTTGTAGCTCGGTGTATCGACGTCACGGCGCCCCTGGGCAAGCGCGTTCATGCCCTTGGAGAGCGACACGATCCCGCGCGACACCCGCATGACGGAGCGGATCGAGAAGATCGCCATGACGAGCACCAGCAGGGCGGAGACCGCGACGATGACGAGCAGTCGGCTCAGCGCATCAGAGGTCGAGGCGAGATCCTCGTTGAGCCCCCGGGCAACGGCCTCGCTTTGTGTTTCTGTGGCGTGCGAAAGATCGCGCGAGACCGTGTGCAGCCGCGCCACCGCGGCGCGGATGGCGAAAATTTCCAGAAGATAGTGGGTCTGCGCCTCGAACACCCGTTCATAGGGCGTCAGCTCGGCTGCCGAAATCCGGCTATCCGGCCCGGCGGGCGCCAGC
This sequence comes from Ensifer sp. YR511, assembly GCF_900103045.1. Lineage (NCBI taxonomy): Bacteria > Pseudomonadati > Pseudomonadota > Alphaproteobacteria > Hyphomicrobiales > Rhizobiaceae > Ensifer > Ensifer sp. YR511. Next base: position 104,950 of record NZ_FNGR01000018.1, on the reverse strand, counting down.
CGGGGCGTCGTTACGGCAACGTAGCGGCGGCGCAGTTCGCCAAGCTGGAACAGGCTGTCGGAATTGGATGCCGATTGCACGATCGCGTTGAGGCTCTGGCGAACCTCTGCGTCGGCTATGCCGTTGCCGGTGGCGATCTCTCCGAGCGCTGCTGCCGCATCGGCCTTGTACTGCTGGGCCGAATCCGCGTCGGCGGCGAGTGTCACCGTCTGTGTGCGGATCGCATCCAGCAACTCGACGATGTGGGCGCTGGCAAAGCCCTCGACCACTGTCTTGCCGGTCTCCGGCGCCATGGTCTGAAGCAGGACGTCGACCTGCGCGACGACCGAGCGGCTTTCGCTCGACACCCGATAGGGCGAGGTTGCGTTCATCAGGAACGGCGCGCTGGACACGAGATCGGAAACCTGGCGCGAAACCAGCGAGGCCTTGGCAAGGCTCGAAAAGGCCTGCAGCCCGTAGGCCGCCATCTCGTCACGCGCCCGTTGCAGGCCGAACACGGCGACCGTTGCCAGGCTGAAAACGAGCACGCAGATGAAGACGATCGCAAACGGCAGGCGGAAGGCGATCGACGAAAGGAACGGGCGGCTGATCACGGCCGGGCCTCGTCGTCGTCGGTATCCAGCACATAACCCTTGCCGCGCCGCGTCTTGATGTGGCGCGGAAGGTCCGGATTGCGCTCGATCTTGCGCCGGAGCCGAAGCACGAGCACATCGACGTTGCGGTCGATGTAGCGATCGCTTTCGGCGCCCAGCCGATCGAGGATATGGGCGCGGGTGACCGGCGTGTTCGGCGTTTCCGCGAGAATTTCCAGCAGAGCGAACTCGGCGCTGGTGAGCGAGCGGGTCGCATCGGAAAGGCATACCGCGCGCCGGCTCTTGAGGTCGATCGACCAGTCGCCGAGTTTCAGCGCCGCGGGCTCGTGCTCGCGCTCGGTCTCCCGCTCCGGCTTCAGCGACGGGTAAGTCCGTCGAAGCACGGCCTTGATCCGGGCCGTCAGTTCGATCGGCTCGAACGGCTTGACGACATAATCGTCGGCGGCCGTCTCCAGTCCCAGCACCCGATCCGCGGCGCTGCCTGCCGCCGTTACCATGACGATGCCGATATTGGTGCGCGCCCGCAGCCGCTGGGCAAAGGTCCGGCCCGAGGCTCCAGGCAGGTTGTGGTCGACGAGCACCAGGTGCACCGTTTCCCGCTCGAGGACGACAGCGGCGGCCTCCGCCGATGGCGCCGTCAGCGGCATCCAGCCTTCGGCCTCCACCAGATCGGAAACAAGCTCCGCCATGTCCGGATCGTCTTCGACGATCAGAATCCGTATTCTCTCACTCAGCATGCACGTCCTCCCGCCGCCATCATAGGCGGGGCTGCCCCAATGATCAAAGCGGCTCGCGTTATCCGCATTGTCACATTTGTAATCTTTGTAATCTTGAAACGGCAAAGCCGTATCCGTGTTGTAAGAACGGTAACCATTCTGCGGGTTGCGACCCGCAGGGAATACCGACATCCTGATTGCGGAGATTGGGGCGGCAACGCTCCAAATGGGAGGACATCGTGAAAGGCATTACCGCTATCGGCGCGGGCGTGGCCCTATGGCTGTGCGCCGCCACGTCAGGCATGACGGCACCGGCGCTCACCGTGCTTTGCGGTGTCGACGAAGCGTGGTGCGCGACGATGAAGGCCGCTTTCGAGGCGAAGTCGGGCATCGAGGTCGCTATGACCCGAAAGAGCAACGGCGACATCCTCACCCAGATCCGGGCCGAAAAGGACACCCCTACCGTCGATGTGTGGTGGGGCGGGACAGGCGACACCCATCTGCAGGCGGGATCGGAGAACTTGCTCGAACCCTATCGGCCGGCGCATGAGCGCGACATGCTGCCCTGGGCGCAGAATTTCTTCGCCATCTCCGGCGGACGTTCGGCGGGCATTTATGCCGGAGCGCTTGGCTTTGCCTACAATGCCGACCTGCTGCATACGCTGAAATTGCCGGCCCCGACCTGCTGGAAGGATCTCGCCGACAACGCCTATCGCGGCCGTATCCGCAGCGGCAATCCGAACTCATCGGGCACCGCCTTCACCACGCTTGCAACGCTGGTGCAGCTCTTCGGCGAGGATGAGGCCTTCCGGTTCATGGGCGCACTCAACCGCAACATAGACCAGTACACCACGGCCGGCTCGGCACCGGTCAAGGCGGCAGCACGCGGGGAAACCCTGATCGGCATCTCCTTCATGCATGACGCGGTCACGCAGAAGCAGGCGGGCTTTCCACTCGTCATCGTCGCGCCGTGCGAAGGGACCGGCTACGAAATCGGCGCCGTCAGCATCGTCAAGGGCGCGCGCCATCTCGAAAACGCGAAAAGCTTCGTTGATTTCGCGCTCACCCCGGAAGGCCAGGGTACGGGTGCAGCTGCCGGCCAGAACCAGGTCCCATCCAACGCCCGCGCGGAGTTGCCGCCTGGCGCACCGGACATATCGCTGATCAAGATGGTCGATTTCGACTTCGCCACCTTCGGCTCGCCGGAGGAACGAAGTCGATTGCTCAAACGGTTCGACGCGGAGATCGCCGCGACGAACTGAGCGCTTCGCAGAAGCGTAGCAAAATCCACAGCACCGAAATCGTGAACGTGCCGCCCGGCGGGCAGGCCGATGGCCGCGCCATGCCCGTTCGCGCCCAAATTTCAAACAGGCAACAGGAGGATGCCCCAATGAAAACAACGACGCTTTCCCTCATGCTCTTTGCAGGCACGGCGCTTGCCGCCCTGCCCGCCCAGGCTGCCGGCAGCCTCAACCTCATCTGCTCCGCAGACGTGGTCATCTGCGAACAGATGACCGGCGATTTCCAGAAGGAAACCGGCATCAAGGTCAATATGGTTCGCCTGTCTTCGGGCGAAACCTACGCCAAGATCCGCGCCGAGGCGCGCAACCCGAAGACCGACATCTGGTGGGCAGGCACCGGCGACCCGCACCTGCAGGCGGCATCGGACGGCCTGACACTTGAATACAAGTCACCGATGCTGGACCAGCTCCAGGACTGGGCGAAGAAGCAGGCTGAAGGCTCCGGCTATCGCACCGTCGGCGTTTATGCCGGCGCGCTCGGCTGGGGCTACAACACCGAGATCTTCCAGAAGAAGGGCCTGAAGGAGCCGAAGTGCTGGGCCGACCTGCTCGACGCCTCGCTGAAGGGCGAGATCCAGATGGCCAACCCGAACTCTTCCGGTACGGCCTATACCGCGCTTGCCTCACTGGTGCAGATCATGGGCGAGGACCAGGCATTCGACTATTTGAAGAAGCTCAACGGCAACATCGCGCAGTACACCAAGTCCGGCTCGGCACCGGTGAAGGCGGCCGCACGCGGCGAAGCCGGCCTCGGCATCGTCTTCATGCACGACGCGGTGGCACAGACTGCCGAAGGCTTCCCGATCAAGTCGATCGCGCCTTGCGAGGGCACCGGCTACGAGATCGGCTCGATGTCGATCATCCGCGGCGCCAAGAACCTGGACAATGCCAAGGCCTGGTACGACTGGGCGTTGAAGCCCGAGGTCCAGTCGCGCATGAAGGACGCCAAGTCCTTCCAGCTGCCGTCCAACAAATCGGCCGAAGTGCCGAAGGAAGCACCGAAGTTCGAGGACATCAAGCTGATCGACTACGATTTCGCCACCTTCGGCGATGCCGAGAAGCGCAAAGCCCTGCTCGAGCGCTGGGACCGCGAGGTCGGCGCGAGCGCCAACTGATCGCGGCCTGAACGGTTCGGCCGGGTGATTGATCCGGCCGGCACCGCCCAACGGTCCCAACCGTCGTTCATCGCTTCCGGCAGGCGCCGCGGCGATGCAATGTCACATCATCTTTCATTCCAAATTGCGCGAGGACCGTCATGGAACATCGCAACCGCAGGCTCGACCTCACGCTCGGACTCGGACTGGCCGCATTCTTGGCTGTCCCCTGGTATCGCATCGAAGGCGGCTTCTTCGGGCTCGGCTGGCTTGCCGATTTCCCCGGGGATCCAGCCGTTGCCCCCGGCCTGATGCAGATTTTCGCCCATGGTAAGCCGTGGCTGATCGTGGCGCTGGCGCTGCTCGGCATCTGCGTGGCAGCGCGTTTCGTCCGCGATCCCGCGCGTCGAGGGCTTCTGCTTGCCGTCGCCGGCGCAGCGGGGGTTCTCTATCTCGCTCTCCAGGGGCTGGCGATCGGCTTTTCCGGCTGGACCTGGACGATCAGCGAGACCCTGTTCGGCACGCTTTCCGACGGTCAGCCGTCAATGGGCGCCGGCGCCGTGCTTATGGCACTCACCTTCGTTCTTCTGTTCGCCTTCGGGCTGGCCGAGCGCGGCGTGCTCAAGGGCGACGCCTTCATCGTCGCGGCGATTTCCCTGCTCGTGACCCTCGTCACCGTCTTCGTCTTCTATCCGGTCGGCAGCATGTTCGCGGCGTCGGTTCAGGATTTCGACGGCTCGTTCAAACCGGATGGTTTCATCCGCAATATCCAGGACGCCTCGATCTGGAGCCTGAGCTGTGTCGTCGGCGAAGGCCGCTGCGGCGTCGCCTGGCGCACCCTATGGCTGGCGCTGATGACGGCGTCCGGCTCGACGCTGCTTGGCCTTGCCTTCGCGCTTGTCGCCACCCGCACCCGCTTCCCCTTCAAGAAGGGCATGCGGCTCTTGACGGTGTTGCCGATCATCACGCCGCCCTTCGTTATCGGCCTGGCGTTGACGCTGCTGTTCGGCCGCGCCGGGGTCGTTACCGAATTTCTCTCGGATGCCTTCGGCGTCGAACCGGGGCGCTGGCTCTATGGCCTCACCGGCATCTGGATCGCGCAGGTCCTCTCCTTCACCCCGATTTCGTTCCTCGTGCTGATCGGCGTCGTCGAAGGGGTCAGCCCTTCGATGGAAGAGGCGTCGCAGACGTTGCGCGCCGATCGTTGGCGCACCTTCTGGACCGTCTCTCTGCCGCTGATGAAGCCGGGCCTGGCGAACGCCTTCCTCATCGGCTTCATCGAAAGTATGGCCGACTTCGGCAATCCGCTGGTGCTCGGCGGCAGCCACGGCGTGCTCTCGACCGAAATCTTCTTCGCCGTCGTCGGCGCGCAGAACGATCCGTCCCGTGCGGCCGTGCTAGCCATCATCCTTCTCTGCTTCACGCTCACGGCCTTCGTGGCGCAACGCTACTGGCTTGCCGGCAAGAACTATTCGACCGTGACCGGCAAGGGCGATTCCGGTGCCCACAGTGCACTGCCACGCTCGATCTCGATCGGCGTTCACGCCATCGTCATTCCCTGGATGATCTTCACCGTCGTCGTTTACAGCATGATCCTCTTCGGCGGCTTCGTTAAGACCTGGGGTCTCGACAATTCGCTGACGCTCGACCACTACGCCAAGGCCTTCTCGATCTCGTTTGCCGACGGCGCAATCGCCTGGACGGGTGTCGCCTGGAACTCCTTCTGGACGACCATGGAGATCTCGCTGATCGCAGCACCACTGACGGCTATGGTCGGGTTGCTGACGGCCTATCTGATCGTGCGCCAGCGTTTCGCCGGCCGTGATGTCTTCGAGTTCGCGCTGATGCTGAGCTTTGCTATCCCCGGCACCGTCATCGGCATCAGCTACATCATCGCCTTCAACCTGCCGCCGCTCGAAATGACCGGCACGGCGCTGATCCTCGTCGCCTGCTTCGTCTTCCGCAACATGCCGGTCGGCGTGCGCGGTGGCATTGCGGCGATGAGCCAGCTCGACAAGAGCCTCGACGAGGCGTCGCTGACGCTTCGGGCAACGAGCTTCCGCACGTTGCGCAAGGTCATCCTGCCCTTGCTGCGTCCGGCGATCGTCGCGGCACTCGTCTACTCCTTCGTCCGGGCGATCACCTCGATCAGCGCCGTCGTCTTCCTCGTCAGCGCCGAGTACAACATGGCCACCGCCTACATCGTCGGCCTTGTCGAAAACGGCGAGTTCGGCGTGGCGATCGCCTACTCCTCGGCCCTCATCCTGGTGATGATCACCGTTATCACCGGCCTGCAACTCCTCGTCGGCGAACGCAAGCTGAGGCGCGAGAACCGCGTCCTCGGCGCCGCTCCGGTCCGTTCGTCCAACACCATCTCCCAGGAGAAAACCGCATGAGCACCTCCATGAGCACCCCGCGCACCGGCTCGGTCGTCTTCCAGAACGTGCGCAAGCAGTTCGGCAGCTTCACCGCCATCCACGACCTGTCGCTCACCATCGAGCCGGGCACGCTGGTGACCCTGCTTGGCCCCTCTGGCTGCGGCAAGACGACGACGCTGCGTATGCTGGCCGGCCTCGAACACCCTTCCGCCGGCCGGATCCTGATCGGCGGCAAGGACGTGACCATGCTGCCGGCCAACGAGCGCGACGTGTCGATGGTCTTCCAGTCCTATGCGCTCTTCCCGCACATGTCGGCGCTCGACAATGTCGCCTACGGCCTCGAATCCTCGGGAATCAAGAAGAAGGAAGCGCGTGAGCGCGCCGAAGAAGGCCTGCAGCTCGTCGGCCTCGGCGGCCTCGGCCAGCGGCTTCCGGCCGAACTTTCGGGCGGCCAGCAGCAACGCGTCGCCGTTGCCCGCGCGCTCGTGCTCGAACCGCAGGTGTTGCTGCTCGACGAACCGCTGTCCAACCTCGACGCGCGACTGCGCCGCAAGGTGCGCACAGAAATCCGCGAGTTGCAGCAGCGCCTTGGGTTCACCGCCGTCTACGTCACCCACGACCAGGACGAGGCGCTTGCCGTTTCCGACCGCATCATCGTCATGAAAGATGGCGCGATCGCGCAGCAAGGTGCGCCGCGCGACCTCTATGAAGCGCCGGCCTCCACCTTCATCGCCGACTTCATGGGCGAGGCCAATGTGCTGCCCTGCGAGGTGACCGCGACCGACGCCGGCCTGGCGACGATCCGCATAGGCGGATTTGAGCACCGCCTGCCCTCCAAGGGCGCCCGGCCGGGTCCGTCGAAACTCGCCGTAAGGCCCAACGCGGTGACGCTGACGCCGGCCAAGGGAGCCGCTCTTTCAGGCACGATCAGCAGCGCCGCCTATCTCGGCGGCCACGTCGAATACGAGGTCGAAACGCCGGCGGGTCTCCTCTTTGTTGTCGATCAGGCGGTGGAGGAAATGCTATCTCCGGCAACGGAGGTCGCGATCGGTTTCCGCAGCCGCGGCCTCGCTTTGATTGACGCATGACTTTTCACAACTGGATACGAGAAGGACACTTGCATGACTGCTGAAATTGCCGGCCTCGATGCCCGGTTCGCGCTTGCCAAATCCATGGCCGAGGAGGCCGGCCGGCTCGCCTACGATTACTTCCTGAAGCGGGAAACGCTCGTCATCGAAACCAAGCGTGACGCCCACGACGTCGTCTCGATCGCCGACCGCAACGTCGAGACGTTGATCCGCGACAAGATCGCCGCCGCGTTTCCGGACGATGGCGTGCTCGGAGAGGAGCATGGACTTCTCGACGGCACATCCGGCTTCACCTGGGTGCTCGATCCGATTGACGGCACCACGCCCTTCGTCAACGGCATGCCAAACTGGTGCGTCTCGATTGCGGTTGTCTATGCGGAGAAACCCGTTATCGGCGTGATCCACTCGCCCTGCCACCAGGAAATCTATGCCGCTGCAACCGGCCGGGGCGCGACGCTGAACGGCAAGCCGCTTCGTCTCGACGGCACGCGCACGATCCGCAACGCCGTCACCGGGCTTGGCGCCAACGATCAGGTGAAACCTGGCGAGATGGGTGCCATCGTCGAGCGCCTGCTCTCGAATGGCGGCAACTTCATGCGCAACGGTTCCGGCGCACTGATGATCGCCTATGTGGCGGCAGGTCGCCTCGTCGGTTACTACGAACCCTACATGCATGCCTGGGACTGCCTTGGCGGCTATTGCCTGGTGACCGAAGCCGGCGGCTGGACGCTGCCTTTCCCCGCGCGAGGCGAGGCGCTGACGCATTGGGCGCCGGTGTTGGCCGCAGCCCCCAGCGCCGTCGATGACCTGCTGAAGGTCGCCCAGCTTGACCGGGCAGCAGCTTGATCACTCTTGCGTCGAGCCGGTGGGTTTGTCGGGCTTGAACCCCAGCAGACCACCGAGTTCCATCGGGAATGGGAAGATCACGGTCGAGTTCTTCTCGCCGGCAATGACGTTCAAGGTGCTCAGATATCGCAACTGCATGGCCTGAGGCTGCCGGGCGAGGATCTCGGCGGCCTCGAGCAACTTGGCCGCGGCCTGCTGCTCACCCTCGGCATTGATCACCTTGGCGCGCCGCTCGCGTTCGGCCTCCGCCTGACGGGCAATCGCCCGAACCATGCTCTCGTTGATGTCGACATGCTTGATCTCGACGGTCGCCACCTTGATGCCCCAGGCATCCGTCTGGCTGTCGAGGATCTTCTGGATATCGTCGTTCAGCCGATCACGCTCGGCCAGCATCTCGTCGAGATCATGTTTGCCAAGCACGGACCGCAGGGTCGTCTGCGCCAGCTGGCTCGTCGCCATCATGAAGTCCTCGACCTGGATCGTCGATTTCTCGGCGTCGATCACCCGGAAATAGATCACGGCGCTGACCCGGACGGACACGTTGTCATGAGAGATGACGTCCTGGCTCGGCACGTCCAGCACCCGGGTTCTGAGATCGACCCGCACCATCTGCTGCACATAGGGCACAAGCAGGATCAGCCCCGGCCCCTTGACGCCGGTGAACCGGCCGAGGGTAAAGATCACGCCCCGTTCATATTCACGCAGGATCCGGATCGAATAGGCGATGACGAGAATGACGAGCACCAGCAACGCAGCAAAAGGAGCAAGGCTCCCGAACATGTCCATGACCATTCCTCCATTCCGGGCGCCTTCACCGCGCCCTCACCCGATCCGCGGGCGCTATGTCTTTGGTCCGTCGCGGATCACTTCGAGCGTCAGTCCGTTCCGCCCGATGACCTTCACGTTCTCGCCCCTCGACAGCGTCTCCGTGCTGACGGCCTGCCAGCGCTCGCCATGGGCGATGACGTAACCGGCCGCGCCGGTCCAATTTTCGACCGTGCCGGCAAGGCCGATCATCTGTTCGCTGCCGGTCACCACCGCATGGCGCCGCGAACTGAAGGCGAGCCGAGCGACCAGAAGGCTAAAACCGAGGCTTGCAACCGCAAGCGCCGCCAGCACGGACCAAGAAACCCCAAAACCCGGCGTATCCGTATCGAAGAGAATGGCCGCGCCCAGAACCAGTGCAAAACTGCCGCCGGCGCCGAGCACGCCGAAGGATGGCGAATGCGCCTCGGCGACCATCAATCCGATCCCGAGCATGATCAGCCCTATGCCGGCATAACTGACGGGCAGCACCGAAAGCGCATAGAGCCCGAGCAACAGGCAGATGCCGCCGATCGTTCCCGGCGCCACCGACCCCGGCGACAGGAACTCGAAGATCAAGCCGTAGATGCCGATCATCATCAGGATGACCGCGATATTGGGATCAGTGACCACTGAAAGCAGCCGGGTGCGCCAGTCGGGCACGAAGTCCTCGGTCGTAAGACCTGGGGTATCGAGCACGATCTCTCGCTGCCCCACGCGCACCGTCCGCCCGTTCGCCTGCTTCAGGAGATCGGTAACGTCGGTCGCGGTGAAATCGACGGCCTTTTCCCGGACGGCCGCCTCGGCCGAGAGGCTTGCAGCCTCGCGCACCGCCTTTTCGGCCCAGTCGGCATTGCGCCCGCGCAACTCCGCCAGCCCGCGGATATAGGCCACGGCATCGTTGACCATTTTTGCCTCGGCAGGGCTCTGCGCCGCCGGCTGTTTGTCGCCGTCCTTACCCTCACCGAACATGTCGCCACCGATCGCAATCGGCGTCGCGGCGCCGAGGTTCGTTCCCGGCGCCATCGCCGCAATGTGGCTGGCATAAAGGATGTAAGTGCCGGCGCTCGCCGCCCGCGCGCCGCTCGGCGCAACGTAGGTTGCGACGGGTATGGGCGAGCCAAGGATCGCGCGGATAATCTCGCGCATCGAGGTGTCGAGGCCGCCGGGCGTATCCACCTGCAGGACCACCAGCGGCAGGCGGTGCTCTTCCGCCTTCGTCAGGCCACGCCTGACATATTCGGCGGTCGCCGGACCGATGGCGCCGTTGACATGCAGCACCAAGGCGACCCGATCGTTTTCGGCCCGCGACGAAGCTGGAAACGCGAAGGACAAGATCAACAAAAACAACAGCGTGAGGGTTCGCAACATCCGTCGTCAGAACCTCGCATGCTCGACACCTGCGAAGAGGGCCACTCGCCGCATGATAGCACAACACAAGGTTAGCACGAAGCGAAGGCCTCTACTGCGCCCGCGGGCTCGCACGTCAGAGCACGGGACGCCGGCGGCCTCTCGGTTGCGACGGGATGACAACGGCGGCGATCGGCGTTATCTGCTAGATGTTCATTTGAGCGGCAACGCTTCGCCGCCTATTCGAGGCTGCCTTCGTGGCGCCTTCCGGTTTCAGCAGAACAGGATTTTTGGGTTTGGAGACGACCCTCTACCAACCGATCAAGAGCTTCCTCGAAACCCGCGGCTACAGCGTCAAGGGCGAGATCGGCGGCTGCGATATCGTCGCGCTCAGCGACGACGAACCGCCACTGGTGGTCGTGTGCGAACTGAAGCTGAGCTTCAACCTCGAACTGATCCTGCAAGCGGTCGATCGCGCCACCGCCGGCGACGAGGTGTGGGTCGCCGCCCGTGTTTCGGCCAAGGGCAAGGGGCGGGAGAGTGACCGGCGTTTCCGCGATCTCTGCCGCCGGCTCGGCTTCGGGATGCTGGCGGTCGCCGACAACGGCATGGTCGATGTTATTCTCGCGGCTTCCGCGGTGATGCCGCGCAAGAACAACAGGAAAAGAGCGCGCCTGATCAGCGAGCATCGCCGCCGCAAGGGCGATCCGACCGCGGGTGGCGCCACGCGCACACCGATCATGACCGCGTATCGGCAGCAGGCGCTCGCCTGCGCTGCCGCCCTGCAAGCCGGCCAGCAGCGCCCGCGCGATCTGCGCCCGGTAGCACCCGATGCCGCCAAAATCCTGCTCAGCAACGTCTATGGCTGGTTCGACCGGGTCGACCGCGGCATCTACGCGCTGTCGGAACAGGGCGCCGAAGCACTTCGCCGCTGGCCTCCGCTCGAGACCGCAACGGTCGTGATCGCCGAGGCATCCGAAGCATGACACAGCCTGGAGCCCGCCGGTGAACCCCGCGCTTCGCCTTCTCTATCTTTGCCTCGCATGGCTGATGGTCGGTCTCGGCGTCATCGGCGCCTTTCTTCCGATCGTGCCGACGACGCCGTTCCTGTTGCTGGCAGCCGGGCTCTTTGCCCGCGCCTCGCCCCGGCTGGAGCAATGGCTGCTCAACCACCGGGTCTTCGGGGCCCCACTTCGGCTGTGGCGCGAAAAGGGGGCGATATCCCGGCGGGCCAAGACCGGTGCGGTCAGCCTGATGGCCGCCAGCTTCGGCCTCTTCCTTTTCTTCGGCAATCCGAGCCTCTCGCTCGCCGCTATCGTCGCAGCCGCAATGGCGCTTCCCGCGCTTTTCATCCTGACGCGTCCAGCGGAGTAGCCGGTCGGCACGGCCAACGAACCAGGCCGGTGCAAACGGGAAACGATACTTTTCCTCTCAAGAAATACTTGATTGCGCGCGAAAAGGTCGAAATATTCTCCGGGCGCACACGCTATAAGCGTATACATCCATACTTAGTGTTTTTGTAAATCAAAATATAATTCGAACAACTCAAGAACAAAGTTGTACAAATGTGCAATTTCCGCGGCCGCGCAGCGGCTCGCTCTCTTGCTCGACCGTTGTTCCGCATCCACGCAATGCACGATCGCGTGAATTTATGCATCGCGAACGGCCGTGGAAACGTTTCATCGGCTCACATAGGCACCTGCTGAACGCAGATAGACCCCCAAAACTGACGATTGGCGATTGACAAGCCGGTCCGGTTGGCTCCATCTATTGCATTACAAAGGCAGCAATTCCTTAATAAAGGAATATGTGGAGGAGCATATGCCTGACATGCTGGTGAGCTTGTATTCGCCGATCCTCGGTGAACTCAAGCGCAGAACAAAAACCGACAAGGTGACGATCCGTCCCGCCTTGCCGCCGGAAATGGGCCTGGTCGTCGGCTGGGTTCGGGAGAATTTTAGCGAGAACTGGGCGAGCGAGGTGACTGTCGCCTTCACGCGCAGGCCCGTCGCCTGTCTTATCGCGGTTGACGACGGCAAGCTCGTCGGCTTCGCCTGCTACGACACGACCGCTCCCGGCTTCTTCGGCCCGACTGGCGTCGATCCCGTCGCCCGCGGCAAGGGCATCGGCGTCGCCCTGCTTTCCGACTGCCTCGACACCATGAAGACGCTTGGCCACGCCTATGCCTTCATCGGCGACGCCGGCCCGGTCGATTTCTACGCAAAGACCGTGGGCGCCGTGCCGATCCCCGCCCCCGACAAGGGGATCTACCAGGGCATGCTGCGCCGCCCCTCCAAATAATTCCAATCTCGGAGCCTCTGAATGTCCTCGACACCCCTCGCCCTTTTTGTCGGTCTTCCGAACCCTACGCTTTCGGACGACGAGTTCGCCCTGTTTCGCGAAACCAACCCGCTCGGTCTCTTCGTTGGCCGCCGTAACCTGCGTGATCCGCAGCAGGCAAAGGCTCTGATCGAACGCTTCCGCGAAGCCGTCGGCCGCGAAGACGCTCCCGTCTTCACCGACCAGGAAGGCGGACGCGTTCAGCATCTCGACGCCGGCCCCTGGCCGCTGTTCCGCTCCTTCGGCGAATTCGCCGAACTCGCCCGCCGTGACTTTGCCCTCGGCAAGAAGGCCCTGCGCCTGTCAAGCCAGGCCATGGGCACGATGATGACCGATCTTGGCCTGACGAGCGGCTGCTCGCCGGTGCTCGACCTCGTCTTCTCGACGACGAGCTCCGTCATTGGCGCCCGCGCCTTCGGCGCCGACCCGGACTTCATCGCCGCACTCGGCCGCGAAGTGGTCGACGGCCTGCTCGAGACCGGCAACATGCCGATCATGAAGCACATTCCCGGCCATGGCCGCGCGACGCTCGATTCGCACAAGGAGCGCCCGGTCGTCGACGCCTCGCGTGAATTGCTGACGTCCACCGATTTCAAGCCCTTCGTCGCCCTGCGCGACACGCCCTGGGCCATGGTCGCCCACGTCGTTTACTCGGCCTTCGACAAGGAACTGCCGGCGTCCATCTCGCCGATCATGCACGACGTCATCCGCAAAAACATGGGCTATGACGGCGTCCTCATCTCCGACTGCATCTTCATGGAATCGCTGCGCGGCACCCTGCCGGAGCGTGTTCGCCAGGTGCTCGATGCCGGCTTCGACATCGCGCTCCACAGCCATGGTGATCTCGCCGAAAGCGAAGCGGCAGCCAAGGCGGCAAGCCCGCTGACCGCCGCCGCGCAGAAACGCATCGACGCCGCCAACGCCCGGCTCGGCACGCTCAAGGTCGATGTGCGCGCCGTGCATGCGGAAGTCGAGGACATGTTCAACAGCGCCCTCGTGGCCTGACCGAAACAAGAAATCCTAGCGATCTAAAAGGGGAACTACCGTGAAAAAATCGCTTCTCGGCGCAGCGACCGCGCTCGCCCTCATCGCCGGCCCGGCGGCGGCACAGACCGTGCTGACGGCCAATATCGAGCCGGCGACCACCTGGGTTCGCAACTTCAACCCGTTCAACCAGACCTCGGCGCGCCAGAGCACGCTCGACTTCATCTACGAGCCGCTGGTCGTCTTCAACCGCTTCGACGGCAACAAGCCGGTCTTCCGGCTGGCCGAAAGCTTCAAGCTCTCGGACGACCTGAAGTCGATCGAGTTCAAGCTTCGTCCAAACCTCAAGTGGTCCGACGGCAAGCCGCTGACGGCGACCGACGTCAAGTTCACCTACGACTACCTGAAGAAGTTCCCGGCGCTCGACTTCGTCAGCATCTGGACCTTCATCACCGGTGTCGAGGCCGTGGACGCTGAGACCGTGCGCTTCACGCTCGCCAATCCGAGCTCGCTTGCAGCCGAACAGCTGGCGCAGCTGCCGATCGTGCCCGAGCACGTCTGGAAGGACATTGCCGAGCCGGTCACCTTCGCCAACGAAACGCCCGTCGGCAGCGGTCCGCTGACCGAAATCCCGCGCTTCACCGGCCAGACCTACGACCAGTGCCGCAACCCGCACTACTGGGACGCAGCAACGCTCAAGGTCGACTGCGTGCGCTTCCCGCAGCTTGCCGACAATAACCAGATCCTGACGGCGACCGCGTCGGGCACGCTCGACTGGGGCGTCTCCTTCATCCCGGATATCGAGAACGTCTATGTCGCCAAGGATCCGGAACACTTCCACTTCTGGTATTCGCCAAGCAGCATGGTCGCCTTCCTGTTCAACCAGGAAACGGCGAACGAAAACAACCGCAAGGCCTTCAACGACGTGAAGTTCCGCCGTGCCGCCTCGATGGCGCTCGACCGCGGCACCATGGTCGACGTCGCCGGCTACGGCTACCCGACGCTCAACGAAGACCCGGCAGGAATGGGCGAGCTCTACAAGAGCTGGGCCGATCCGTCGGTCGCCGCCGATTTCGGCAAGTACGGCAAGTACGATGCGGATGCCGCCAAGGCGCTGCTCGACGAGGCCGGCTACGCCGACAAGGACGGCGACGGCTTCCGCGACAACCCGGATGGCAGCAAGATCTCGTTCTCGATCATCGTTCCGAGCTCCTGGACCGACTGGATCGACACGGTGACGATCGCCGTCGAGGGCCTGCAGGCCGTCGGCCTCGACGGCAAGATCGAGACGCCCGAGGAAGCGGTCTGGACCGGCAACCTCATCAACGGCACCTTCGATGCGGCGATCAACAGCCTGCCGGCATCGGCCTCGCCCTACTACCCCTACAAGCGCGCCTTCAGCGCGTCGGACAAGGGCAAGACCCGCTTTACCTCGCAACGCTGGTTCAATCCGGATGTCGAAGCGCTTCTGACCGAGTTCACCCAGACCGCCGACCCGGCCAAGCAGAAGGAAGCGATGAACAAGGCACAGCGCATCGTCGCCGAAAACATGCCGATGATCCCGGTGTTCAACAACCCGAACTGGTACCAGTACAACACCAAGCGCTTCAAGGGCTGGGCGACGGCGGAAAACCCCTTCGTCAACCCGTCGATCACCCGCAACAACCCGGCGCGTCTTCTGCACCTGCTGGCGCTTGAACCGGTGAAGTGATCCCTGATCGAAGGCGCGGCGCCCTTTCGGACGACGATCCGGGAGGGCGCCGCATCTCGATCGGCAACGGTGGCGGGCGCTTTTCGTCCGCCACGCAATCGTCCTTGGGGTCAGTCTCCACGGGCGGTTCGACAAGAAGACAGCCCTGCCGCCTGACGCGCTCTTGCGGCAGCCGCAGTCGATGGAGTTCCCGATGGCCTTTTTGCTTCGCCGCCTCTGCTTCTATCTGGCGGCCTTCGTCGCAGCGGCGACGATCAACTTTTTCCTGCCGCGGCTGATGCCCGGTGATCCGGTGCAGATCATGTTTTCGAGCGCCGGCGCTGAACTGCCGCCCGAAAGCCTGCAGGCCCTGAAACTCACCTTCGGCTTCGTCGATGGCCCCCTTTGGCAGCAGTACCTCACCTATCTCGGCAGCATCTTCAGCGGCGACCTCGGCCGTTCCATCAAGTATTTCCCGCTGCCGGTGACCACCGTGCTCGGCAACGCACTCGTCTGGACCGTCGGTCTGATGGGAACTGCCACCATCGTCAGTTTCGCGCTCGGCACCTTCCTCGGCATTCTCGCGGCCTGGCGCCGTGGCAGCCTGTTCGACGTCATCGTTTCCGTCGGCGCGATCTTCGCGACCTCGGTTCCCGCCGTCGTCACCTCGCTGATCGTCGTCTTCACCTTCGGCTTCACGCTTGGCTGGTTCCCGACCGGCTATGCCGCCGATCCGGCGCTCGATCCCGCCTTCACGTTCGAATATATCGGCAGCATCCTCTACCACGGCATCCTGCCGATGCTGACGCTTTGCGCGGTTCTGACCGGCGGCTTCGCCGTGACCATGCGCAACAACATGATCAACCTGCTCGGCGAAGACTACATCGTCATGGCCCGCGCGAAGGGGCTCTCCGACACCCGCGTGATGATCTGGTATGCGGCGCGCAACGCCCTGCTGCCGACCGTCTCGAGCCTTGCCATCGCCATCGGCACTGTGCTCGGCGGCTCGCTGGTGACCGAGGTGGTGTTCAACTATCCGGGCCTCGGCAACATTCTCTACCAGGCGATCCTCGCCCGCGATTACCCCGTCATCCAGGGACAGCTCTTGATCATGACCGCCACCATGCTCATTGCCAATTTCATCGTCGACGTCAGCTACGTGCTGCTCGACCCGCGACTGAAGAGGGCGTGATATGAAAACCTCCTCCTTTCCGCTCATCCACAACCGCAAGGCCATGGTCGGCGCGCTGATCGTCGCCTTCATCCTGGCTGTCGCGATCGCAGCCCCCTTGCTGACCTCCTATGACCCGGGCGCGCGCGTCGGACGGCCGCATCAGTCACCGTCGCTCGAGCACTGGCTCGGTACCACCCGTATCGGCCAGGACGTCTTCGCCCGCCTCATCTACGGCGCACGCACGTCGCTCGCCGTCGGCTTCGGCGCCGGGCTTCTCATCACCATTGTTGGCACAGCACTCGGCATCATCGCCGGCTATCGCGGCGGCAAGATCGACGAGGTCATCAGCTTCTTCACCAACATGGTGCTGGTCGTGCCGAACCTGCCGCTGCTGCTCGTGCTCGCCGCCTTCATCGGCCAGGCAAGTCCGTGGGTCATCGCGCTCATTCTCGGCTGCACGTCCTGGGCCTGGGGTGCCCGTGTCACCCGCGCAGAGACGCTGTCGGTCAAACAGAAGGACTATGTGAAATCCGCCGAGATGATGGGCGAGCCACGCTGGCGCATCATGACCTTCGAAATCTTCCCCAACCTCATCTCGATCGTCGGCATCAACTTCATCGGCAGTGTGATTTTCGCGATCATCACCCAGGCGACGCTCGAGTTCCTGGGCCTCGGCGATCCCAAGGTCGTTTCCTGGGGCACGATGCTCTATGCGGCGCAGAAGGCCTCCGCCCTTTCGGTCGGCGCCTGGTGGGACATCCTGACGCCCTGCTTCGCGCTCGCCTTCCTCGGCATTGGCCTGTCGCTGCTCAACTTCGCCGTCGACGAAATCGCCAATCCGCGGCTTCGCACCGGCAACCGGCTCGGCCGCTGGTCCGCGCTCATCCGTTCCGGGGAGGGCCGCCTGTGACCGCACCTTTGCTTTCGGTCAAGAACCTGACCATCGATTACATTGGCGAGACCAACGATTTCCGCGCCGTCGACAATGTCAGCTTCGACGTTGCCCCCGGTGAGGTCTTCGGCCTTGCCGGCGAATCCGGCTGCGGCAAGAGCACGATCGCCTTTGCCATCAGCCGGCTGCACAAGCCGCCGGCGCTGATCCGCAAGGAAAGCGCCATCCTGCTCGACGGCCGCGACGTGCTCGACCTCGACCAGAAGGATCTCGCCGACTTCCGCTGGCGCGAAGTGGCGATGGTGTTCCAGAGCGCAATGAACTCACTGAACCCGGTGTTGCGCATCGAACAGCAGTTCTACGACGTCTTGAAGACGCACAAGCGCATCACCCGCGCACAGGCGCGTGATCGCACCGCCGAGATGCTCAAGCTCGTCGATATCTCGCCGGACCGGATGCGCGATTATCCGCACCAGTTTTCCGGCGGCATGCGCCAGCGCATCGTCATCGCCATCTGCCTTGCGCTCGATCCGCGGCTGATCGTCATGGACGAGCCGACGACGGCGCTCGACGTGGTGGTGCAGCGCGAAATCCTGCAGCGGATCAACGAACTCCGGCGCAAGCTCGGTTTTGCCGTGCTCTTCATTACCCACGACCTCGGGCTGATGGTGCAGTTCTGCGACCGCATCGGCATCATGCTCGGCGGCAAGCTGGTCGAACAGGGCACCGCCGACGCCATCTACCGGACACCGGAGCACGACTATACCAAGAAGCTCTGGGCCTCCTTCCCCTCGCTGCACGGAGGCGTTCTTCGATGACCGGCATGTCCGCACCCATTCTTACCCTGGACAAGGTCAGCAAGACCTTCGGCAATGGCCCCGCCGCCGTGCGCGCGGCGAGGGCTATCTCGTTCTCATTGCATGCGGGCCGGGCGCTTGCCGTCGTTGGCGAATCCGGCAGCGGCAAGACCACCTGCGCCCGCATCGCCATGCGCGAATACGAGCCGAGCGAAGGACGGCTGCTCTATAAGGGCAAGCCCGTCGACGCGGCCGGATCCAAGGAAATCGCCGACTATCGCCGCTCGGTGCAGATGATCTTCCAGGATCCCTTCGCTTCGCTCAATCCGGCCCACACCATCGCCTACCACCTGAAGCGGCCGCTGATGCTGCATCGTGCTGACATCAGGGGTGCGGCGGTCGACGAAGAGATCAAGGCCCTGCTTCGGCAGGTGAAGCTCGATCCTGAGATCGTCGCGCCGAAGTACCCCCACGAACTTTCCGGTGGCCAGCGCCAGCGCGTCAACATCGCCCGGGCGCTCGCGGCCAAGCCCGAAGTCATCGTCGCCGACGAGCCGACCTCGATGCTCGACGTTTCCGTGCGGCTCGGCGTGCTCAATCTCTTGAGCGAAATGAAGCGCGAGATGAATCTCGGCCTGCTTTACATCACCCACGACATCGCGACGGCCCGCTACGTCGCCGAGGATATCGCGGTGATGTATGCAGGCCAGATCGTCGAATGGGGCAATACCAGTAAGGTCATCGACAACCCGGCCCATCCCTATACCAAGCTGCTGCTCTCGGCTGTGCCGGATCCGGACATCCGCTTCGACGATCCGAACGCGCAGGTGAGCTCAGCCGAAGCCGATGAAACGCGCCGGCGTTCGGCGGCGACCCAGGAGACAATCCGCGAGGTCGAGCCCGATCATTTCGTGCGCGCGGCCTGAGCCGCCCACCGACTGGCTAAAACAAAAACGCCCCGCTTACCGCGGGGCGTTTTTGTTTGGTCGCGAAAAGCGCAACCCCGTCGATTTTTGGCCCGGCGCCCTCGTGCGCCGGGCCATAAAATCAGGCGGCTTCGCGCTTTTCGACGTCGGTCGGAACGGTGGAGATCGTCTTCAGGATCTGCGAAGCGATCTGGTAGGGGTCGCCCTTGGAGTTCGGGCGGCGATCTTCGAGATAGCCCTTGTAGTCGTTGTTGACGAAGCTGTGCGGAACGCGGATCGACGCACCACGGTCAGCAACACCGTAGCTGAACTGGTGGATCGAAGCGGTTTCGTGCTTGCCGGTCAGGCGCATGTGGTTGTCCGGGCCGTAGACGGCGATGTGGTCGGCACGAGCTTCGGCGAAAGCAGCCATCAGCTCTTCGAAGTATTCCTTGCCACCGACTTCGCGCATGTAGGCGGTCGAGAAGTTGGCGTGCATGCCCGAGCCGTTCCAGTCGGTGTCGCCGAGCGGCTTGCAGTGGTATTCGACGTCGATGCCGTACTTTTCGGTCAGGCGCTGCAGCAGGTAGCGGGCAAGCCAGATTTCGTCGGCAGCCTTGCGCGAGCCCTTGCCGAACACCTGGAATTCCCACTGGCCCTTGGCGACTTCCGCATTGATGCCTTCATGGTTGATACCGGCAGCCAGGCAGATGTCGAGATGCTCTTCGACGATCTTGCGGGCCACGTCGCCAACGTTGCTGAAGCCGACGCCGCAGTAGTAGGGGCCCTGCGGCGCGGGGTAACCGGCATCCGGGAAGCCGAGCGGGCGGCCGTTCTGATAGAAGAAGTATTCCTGCTCGAAACCGAACCAGGCGCCGTCGTCATCCAGAACCGTAGCGCGGGTGTTGGACGGATGCGGCGTCTTGGCATCCGGCATCATGACTTCGCAAAGGACGAGAACGCCGTTCTTGCGCTCCGGATCCGGATAGACGGCGACCGGCTTCAGCACGCAGTCCGAGCTGCTGCCTTCGGCCTGCATCGTCGACGAACCGTCGAAGCCCCAGAAGGGCAGCTGTTCCAGCGTCGGGAAAGCATCGAATTCCTTGATCAGGGTCTTGCCGCGCAGGTTCGGGGTGGGCTTGTAACCGTCGAGCCAGATGTATTCGAGCTTAAACTTTGTCATTTCGTTCTCTCACATGACGCCAGGAATGGCTTGGTTCCGAAGCGGTTGGGCAATCCAGACTGGCTGCCCGACGACCGATGAGCGTTAAGAAGCATTAATCGTGCCAACTCGAATTAAGCGTCGAGAATCCAGAAAAAAGGGTCACTAGGGGCAGGTGCGAGCGCGGCCGAACCGATGGCACAGCGCAAGGAAGCAGCGATTCGCACAAAAAATAGGCAAAACCTGCCCGACTCCGCGGCAAAGCAGGGCGGCAAGTCTGCGGTCAAAGATCCAGCGTCAGTAGATGCCGGCGATTGCCTGCAAAACGTGCAGTGGCGCAATGAACCGGACAGGTCAACTTCAGCGCCCGACGACGCATTGGCGCATGATCGCGGGCAGGACCTTGAACAGCCGCGCGTCCTCGCACTGGGAAACATTGAAGCGCATGAAGCCGTTGGCGGTTCCGGCGTGAGAAAAGACGTTGCCGGGCGCCAGCACGATTTCCTGCTGCAGTGATTTCTGCGCCACCTCGGCCGCGTCGATGCCATCGGGCAAACGGCACCAGAGAAACATGCCGGCCTGCGGCTCGATCCATGGCGTGATGCCGATCTCCCCGAGCCGCGCCGCCGTCTCGTTCATCGACCGTGCCAGGCGCTCGCGCAGTGCCTCCATGTGCTTGCGGTAGCTGCCGTCCTTGAGCATCGCAAAAACCAGCTCCGCCGCAAGGCTCGGCCCACCGAACGTGGTGGCGATCTTCAGGTCGACCAGCCCCTCGATCCACCCCCGCGGCGCGGCGATGAAGCCGCAGCGGATGGAGGCCGAGAGAGTCTTGGAGAAGCTGCCGATCTGCACGACACGCTCGAGCCCGTCGAAGGCGGCAAGCCGCGGCGCCGGCGTATGCTCGAAATCGGCGAAGATA
Source organism: Ensifer sp. YR511 (assembly GCF_900103045.1). Taxonomy (NCBI): domain Bacteria; kingdom Pseudomonadati; phylum Pseudomonadota; class Alphaproteobacteria; order Hyphomicrobiales; family Rhizobiaceae; genus Ensifer; species Ensifer sp. YR511. The sequence goes on along the minus strand of NZ_FNGR01000018.1, from coordinate 83,917 downwards.
TCGTCCTCGACGATCGTCAGCCCGGCCTGTTCGGCGAGCTTCAGCAGACGATGGGCAACGACCGGCGAGAGCGTGGCGCTTGTCGGATTGTGAAGCCCGGAATTGGTGATGTAGAGCCGCGGCCGGTGGGTTGCGAGAACCTCAGCGAATTTCTCGAGATCGGGCCCCGAAGGCGTATAGGGCACGCTTACGACCTCTGCCCGATGGGCGCGCAGCAGAGCATGGAAATTGAAATAGCAGGGGTCGTCGACCACGACCGTATCGCCTGGCTCAATCAGGAAGCGGCAGAGCAGATCGATCGCCTGCGTCCCGGATTCCGTCAGGATGATCTGGTCGGGCGATGCCTCGACACCGTGCTCGCCGAGACGCCGCGCCAGAAGCTGGCGTAAGGGCCGATGGCCAAGCGGCGTTCCGTAGTCCGTCAGCCCGCTCGCCTCCAGCTTGGATGCCGATTTAAGAGCACGGCGGATTGCAGTTTCCGGCATCCAGTTCGGCGGCAGCCAGCCGCAGCCGGGCTTCAGCACGCTATCGCCCGTTTCCAGCGCCTGGCGCGATACCCACAGCGGATCGACGGCCCGGTCGAGCCGCGGACCGATCTCGGCCAAAGACAGAGGCGCCAGCGGCGCCGCCACGAAGAAGCCGGCGCCGGGCTTCGAGCGAATGACACCTTCGGCCACCAGCCGTTCATAGGCTTCGACGACGGTGGATTTCGAAACGCGCATGGTGTTGGCGAAGGCGCGGATCGACGGAAGCTTCGCCCCCGGCGTTAGGACACGCCCGGCGATCCGCTGCCGGATCGTCGACATCACGCCTTCGAGCAGCGTTTCGCTGCCGAGCTCCAACTCCTGAACCGTCATCCGTACTGCTCATACATCCAATACAGTTTTGCAAAACTGTACCGCATTGTCTCTGGCAGAGCCAGTCCGTTCGACGGATACAGACGAAAAAGGAGAATGCTATGGACAAGACGGCAGACGGTTGGATGAGCGGTTTTCTCGGGGTGCTGATCTTCAGCGGATCATTGCCAGCGACCCGCGTCGCAGTGATGGACTTTGATCCGGTGTTTCTGACAGTCGCGCGCGCGGCGATCGCCGGCCTGCTCGGCCTCTTGCTGCTTCTCATCTTCCGCCAGCCGCGACCGGCCAAGGCCGATCTCGTTTCGCTGGCAATCGTCGCCTTCGGCGTCGTGCTCGGCTTTCCGCTGCTAACCGCGCTGGCCTTGCAGCACGTCACCTCGGCGCATCTGATCGTCTTCGTCGGACTTCTGCCATTGGCAACCGCGATCTTCGGCGTGCTTCGTGCCGGCGAGCGGCCGCGCCCAGCCTTCTGGTTCTTTTCCTCGCTCGGCAGCGCCGCGGTCGTCGGTTTCGCGCTGGTGCAGGGCTTTGCCGCATCGCCCGTCGGCGACCTCCTGATGCTCGGCGCCATCATTGTCTGCGGCCTCGGCTATGCCGAAGGCGCCAGCCTTTCGCGCAAGCTTGGCGGCTGGCAGGTGATCTGCTGGGCGCTGGTCCTGTCCTTGCCGATCATGCTGGCGCTGACGCTCTTCACGCTGCCGGCCTCCTTCGCAGCCGTCACCAACGGCGCCTGGGCGGGCCTTGCCTATGTCTCGCTCTTCAGCATGCTCGTCGGCTTTGTCTTCTGGTATCGCGGCCTTGCGCTCGGCGGCGTCGCCGGCGTCGGACAGTTGCAGTTGCTGCAGCCCTTCTTCGGCCTGGCACTCGCTGCAACACTTCTCGGCGAGCCGGTCAGCTGGAGCATGCTGGCCGCGACCGGCGCGATCGTGCTCTGCGTTGCCGGCGCCAAGAAATTCGCGAAATAGGCGGCTTTTCACGGGGCGGCGCAGCCCAAGCCCTTCAGAGGCGGTCGAGCTTCAACCGCGCGCCGAGCAGATCGAGAAAGCGGCGGATCTTTGCAGATGGGGTCCGCCCTTCCAACCACAGCGCATGGATCGGCACCGGGGCCGGCTCGAAGTCTTCAAGCACGGTTTCGACCTTGTCGGCATCGATCAGATGTTTGATCTGCCAGAGCGGCGAAAAGCCAAGGCCGAGGCCCTGCTCCACCGCCGCATAGATCGCATTCATCGAGTTGGTGCGAAACCCGCCGCTCACCTTGACGGCGCGAGCCCGCCCGTCGATGCTGAACATCCAGACGCCGGGTCGCTCGTCGCCCGTGCGCGTGACGCAACGATGCGCAGCGAGTTCCTGCGGATGAGACGGCCGGCCGAAGCTCGCAAAATAGGCGGGCGAGCCGAAGACGACGCGGCGAAGCGCGCCCAGGCGCTTGCCGGTCAGGCCAGAATCCTGCAGATCGCCGATCCGCAAGACCAGATCGAGTCCGCTCGCTGCCAGATCGACGAAGGCATCGGAGAGGTCGAGATCGACCTCGACTTCCGGATATTTCGCCATGTACTCGGCGATCACAGGTATCAGGAACCGCGGCGCAAACAGATTGGGCGCCCCAAGGCGCAGCACGCCTGACGGCTCGGAGCGCCGCTGTGCGGCCTCCTCGCGCGCGTCGTGTATCTCCTCCACCGCAGGCTTGATGCGCAGATAAAAGCTCTCGCCCGCCTCGCTCGGCATTGAGCGGCGGGTCGTGCGATGCACCAGCTCGACACCGACATCGGCTTCGAGCATGGCGAGCGACCGGCTGATGGTCTGGAGCGGTCTGCCCAGGCGTTTCGCCGCGGCCGTCAGGCTCCCCTGCTCGACGATGGCCAGAAAGGCCTCCAGATCTTCGATGCGGCTCATTCGATAATCCCGTTTTGCTGGAGAATAAATCACATTTTGCGTCGATTGTCCGCATTGTTGTGCAGCACTAGCTTGAGATCGTCACATCACGACGGCTCGAAAGGCAGACCCCATGAACCAGCGCTCCAACACGATCCTTGTCGTCGGTGCCACCGGCCGCTTCGCCGGCCTTGTCCTTCCCGAACTGGCGCGGCGCGGCGCCAGGGTCCGTGCCCTCATCCGCGACGAAGCGCAGGGCACGATTGCGAAATCGCTCGGTGCATCGGAGATCGCGATCGGCGATCTGCGCGAGCGCACCAGCCTTGACCGGGCACTTGAGGGCGCTGACGGCGTCTTCCACATCGGCCCGGCCTTTGCGCCGGACGAGGCGGCGATGGGCGTATCGATGGTCGAAGCCGCCGTTCGCGCCAGCGTCCGGAAGTTCGTTTTCTCCTCGGTCATCCAGCCAACCCATGTGCGGCTGAAGAACCATGCAGCCAAGATCCCGGTGGAGGACGCGCTCTATTCCTCGCCGCTCGAATACACCATTTTGCATCCGGCAAACTTCATGCAGAACCTGCGGTCGGCCTGGGCGAGCGTGCTTGCCACCGGCAGCTTCGCCGAGCCGTTTCCGACAGCAACGCGCATCGCCCGTGTCGACTACCGTGATGTCGCCGAAGTCGCGGCCATTGCCCTCACGGAGGACCGGCTCGCCTATGCGACGCTGGAACTTAGCGCCGAGGGCCGGCACAACCGCGAGGAAATCGCCCGAATGATGAGCGCCGCGCTCGGTCGGCCGATCGTTGCGGCAACCATCGGCTTTCACGAATGGGCAAAACCGATCGCCGCGAAATACACCGACCACCAGCTGGAGCTGCTGTCCAAGGTTCACGCCCACTATGCCGAAGTCGGACTTGGCGGAAACAGCCTGACGCTGCGCGCCGCTCTTCAGCGCGAACCGCGCAATCTCGAGAGTTTCATTCGCGAGCTGGCGCAGGCCTAACGGTCGGCGGCCACACCTATTCCCTTACCCCCCGGAGTTCACCTCATGTCAAAAAAGCTTCCGCATCGATACCAGGCCATCGTCATGCCGCTTGTTCTTTCCGTCCTGATGTCGGGCATCGTCTCCTTCGTCTCGACGGCCATCGGCAACGGCATCCATCCCGATATTCTCGCACTATGGATCAAGGCCTGGGCTTTCTCCTGGCTGGTCGCCTTTCCGAGCCTGCTCGTGGTTCTTCCGCTCGTGCGCCGCATCGTGGCGGCGACCGTCGAACAGCCGCGCAGCAACTGACCGATCTCGCGCTATTCACCCCGAGCCGACCTTTCGGGCGCAACCGATATTTTTAGGATATCTAAAAACGATTGACAGGAAATCGGGCCGCGCCCTAGCTTGAGGAGAGACGAGAAGGGGACAGACAGTGACGACGGACCATGCCAGCGGCGCTTCGACCGGCGAGGCAGAAACGCCGCCGCTCGGCGATCGCCTGCGCCAACGGCGAAAGGCCCTGAAGATGACGCTTCAAGAGGTCGCCGACGAGGCCGGTTTTTCCGTCGGCTTCATCTCGCAGATCGAGCGCGGCATCACCGTCCCGTCGCTGACCTCGCTGATCGCTGTCTGCCGGACCTTGAAAGTCGAGGCCGGCAGCTTCCTCAATCCGCCGAAGGTGGCGACGCCATTTACCCGGCGCGAACACCGTCCGGTCTATGGGCTCGGCGGAGAAAGCGGCAAGGCCGTCTCCTATGAGCGGCTCTCCGCCTCCTTTCCCGGCAACGTGCTCAGAAGCACTATTATCCACGAGCCGCCCGGCCATCGCAGCGAGCCAATGTCGCATGAGGGAGAGGAAATCTTCTTCATCCTGAAGGGAGCGTTGACGCTGGAGGTGGACGGCGAAGCGATGGTTCTCGAAGCGGGCGATTCCGCTCATTTCCCGTCGCTGCGCACCCATACGATGTGGAACCACACCAGTGAGCCGACCACGATCCTGCACACCTGCACCATGGACGTCTTCGGCGACGGAGCGCCCTCAGGAAGCCCCACCGACAGCCTCGCCGTGACCCGGGCCGAGAACCGGCTCGAGGGGATCGCCGAAGGCAAGTGACGGGCGCCACAGCCAGCGCCGCCACGAGTTCTTAGAACATATCGCCCCATCGCTGGCCTTACGGCAGGAGCACCAAGGCGCCTGTCGTCTGGCGTCCTTCGAGCCGGCGATGCGCCTCGGCTGCCTCGGCCAATGGCAGACTCGCGTGCACGCGGATATTGACCGCGCCGCGCGCGACAACGTCGAAGAGATCCTTGCTCATCGCCAGCACGTCCTCGCGTCGCGATAGATGCGCCGGTAACAGCGGCCAGGTGGCATAAAGCGATCCCTTCTGCGCCAGCGTCGTGATGTCGAAGGGAGGGATCGAGCCGGAAGCGGCGCCGAAACTGACGAAATGACCGAAGGGGCGCAGGCTGTCGAGCGAACCTTCGAACGTCGCCTTGCCGATGCTGTCGTAGACGACGTCGACCCCCTCGCCTTCGGTGATTTCGAGCACGCGCGTTGCAAAGTTCTCCTTGCCGTAGTCGATCACGTAGTCCGCACCATTGGCCCGCGCCAGTTCGGCCTTCTCCGGCGAACCGACGGTGCCAATGACCTTTGCCCCAAGATGTTTCGCCCATTGCGTCAGGATCAGGCCGACACCGCCCGCGGCCGCATGAACGAGGAGGGTGTGGCCGGCCTCGACCCGGAAGGTGCGACGCAACAGATATTGCGCCGTCAGCCCTTTCAGCATCATCGCCGCACCCGTCTCGAAGTCGATATCCTCAGGCAGATGCACGAGGACACGGGCCGGCACATTGTGTTCCTCGGCATAGGCTCCGAGCGCCTCGGCATAGGCAACGCGGTCACCCGGCTTGAAGCCCTCGACATCGGGCCCGACAGAGACCACCTCTCCGGCTCCCTCCTTACCTGGGATGAATGGAAGCTGCGGCGGCGGGTAGGCGCCGCTGCGCAAATAGATGTCGACGAAGTTGACGCCGATCGCCCGGTTGCGCACGCGCACTTCCCCCGGGCCGGGTTCGCCGAGTTCGAAATTTTCGTAGGCGAGCATATCGGGCCCGCCGTGCTGATGCACGCGGATAGCTTTCATGGATCTGGTCCTCTGGTTGAGTTGGCTGGTCCTGGCCGCCTCCAGGCGGCGGCCGATGCCGATCTGCCTGATGCTGCCTCGCCTTCCTCGCTGATCACATCTGACAGATAGCCATGCGTGAGTTGCCCGTGTAGACTGATATCAATGACAACAGAGTTCAAACTTCATGATATCTGACCAGATTGGCATCGACCTCCTTCGCAGCTTCGTCGCGGTCTGCCGGCAGGGTAGCCTGAACCGCGTCGCCACCCAGACCGGCCGCACGCAATCGGCGCTGAGCATGCAGATGCGCCGGCTCGAAGATCTGCTCGGCCGACAACTCTTCACCCGCACCGGTCGCGGCGTCGTGCCGACACCCGAAGGCGAATTGTTCCTCGGATACGCCACGCGCATGCTGGCGCTTGGCGACGAAGCGGCGGCGCGGCTGCGGCAGGCTGACCTGAGCGGTGGCGTGCGGGTCGGGCTGGCCGAGGAAGTGGCAACGACGGCGCTGCCCGAAGCGCTCGGTCGACTGCGGCGCGGCTACCAGGAGATCCGGCTCGACGTGGTGGTCGAGCAATGCGTGGCGCTTGGAAAGACCTGGCCTGAAGGCGACCTCGATATCATGGTCGTGCCGACCTCCGTGATCACAGCCGACGCCCTCACCACCTGGAATGTGGAGCTGCAATGGGTCTGCGCGACGGACTACGCCTTCGACGAGACCCGACCGATCGACCTTGTTGCCTTCGCCGCACCCTGCCTCTGGCGCCGACGCATGATCGAGACCTTGGCCGACCAGGGCCGGGAACACCGGATCACTTTTACCAGCCAGAGCATCACGGCGCTGCAGGCCGCGATCGAGAACGGGCTCGGCATTGGTTTGCTTCCGCCGGACGCGATACGCGCGGGCACGATGCGGGCGCTGCCCGCCTCGTCAGCCGTACCGAAGCCGTTTGCCGTCCAGTATGGGCTTTTTGCCAGGGATCGGCGATCGGCCGTCGTCGATTGCGCGATCAGCGTGCTGCTCGAAGGCTTGCCGATCGCTTCAAGGACCTAACGTCCTTCGCGGCTGAGCGCGGCGCTCACCCGCCCCAGGTTGTCTCCAGCACGCGGATCCAGTTGCCGTGGCAGATCTTTACGAGTGCCGCATCGTCATAGCCGCGGGTGCGCAGCAGGTCGACGAGCAGCGGCAGATCGGCCGCGCTGCGCATCGCAGCAGGGATGGCCGTACCGTCGAAGTCAGAGCCGAGCGCCACATGATCGATACCGATACGCTCGACGATATAGTCGATGTGGTCGACAAGGAGCGAGAGCGGCGTATCCGTGTTCCTGGTCCCGTCCGCGCGCAGGAAAAGGACGCCGAAGTTGATGCCGGCCAAACCGCCGGTGTCCCTGATCGCGTCGAGCTGACGGTCCGTCAGGTTGCGGCTATGCGGGCAGAGCGCGTGCACGTTGGAATGGGAGGCGACGAGCGGCGCCTGCGACAGCGCGGCGATGTCCCAGAAGCCCTGCTCGTTCATGTGCGAGAGATCAAGCATGATCTTCAGCTCGTTGCAGGCGCGCACGAGATCCTTGCCGGCCTCGCTGAGGCCTGGACCGATATCGGGTGAAGAGGGAAAGCGGAAGGGAACGCCATAGGCAAAGAGGTTCGGCCGGCTCCAGACGGGGCCGAGCGTGCGCAGACCCGCGGCGTGAAGCACATAGAGCGCGTCGAGATCGGCGCCGACCGCCTCGATACCCTCGATGTGCAGCACCGAGGCAAAGGCACCCTCGTCCATGGCGGCGCGGATATCGGCAGCACTGCGGCAAATCTTCAGCCGGCCCTCCGACTGGCGTTCGATCCGCATCAGCAGGCTCGTCATGCCGAGCGTGGCTTCGAGTGCGCTTTGTTGATCGGGCGTTGCAAACTCGCCGCTGCCATCCTTGGCAAGGCCGGGCGAGGCGACGTAGACGGCGCAGAGGCCGCCGGCAAGGCCACCCGCCGCGGCCTTGTCGAGATCGATATGCCCGGTATCGACGCCATCGAGGAAGCGGCGCTCGGCAGCGCCGCCCGGCGAACGCCAGAGCCGCGACAGCACGTCGTTATGTCCGTCAAAGACCGGGATTTTCGCTTGCGTCGCCAATTCTGGATCGCCTTCTCAACCTGTTGTCCTCAAGTGCGACTCATGGATAGTCGCCGACGGACCATAGACATTGGGTGCGGGAACCGCACCCTTTTCCCCGCCGGCCTAACGCAATGCAGGCGGGCCGGGCAAATGCAAACCGTGCATAGGCCCTGCCGGAATCGGAATTGGCGGCACGAGGTTCTGTCGTGCTTAGTCGGAGATACGCGTGGGAAACCACTGCGACCAGAATTGGAGAATGGACATGACGAAGCCGGCATCGCTGGATTGGCAAGCCGCCGAAGCGGCTGCGAGGCGCCTGACCGCACAATGGGTGGCAGACGAACCGGGCGGCGCGGTCATCGGCTTCGATGCATCCGGACCGCGCTTCTCGCATGCGGCCGGCGTCGAGAGCCTCGCGACATCCGCCCCGTTCACGCTCGACAGCGTCGTGCGCTATGCGTCCCTCACCAAGCACGTCTTCTCAGCGATGGTGCTCGCCCACGCCGACCTTATCGGTCTCGACGATCCGCTCGGCCAGCATCTTCCGGAACTGCGGTCGCCACTTGCGCGCGTGACGGTCGGGCAGGCGCTCGACATGAGTGGCGGCCTGCCGGATACCCGCGAATGCCTGTCGTTGCTCGGCCTTTCCGTCTACACGGAGACCAGGGCCGGACCGCTGCTGGAGTACCTCTCACGCCTGGAGCGGCTGAACTTTGACGCCGGCACCGAGGTCTCATACTCCAACACCGGCTATCGCCTCATCGAAGCGGCTTTGGAGCGCAAGGGCTTCCGCTTCAACGATTTCGTCCAACGGGAAATCGCGGCCCCGCTTGGCATCGCGCTGAAGGCGCCGGATGTCTGGAACGATCCGGTGAGGGACCTCGTTCCCGGCTACTGGCACTCGGGCGAAACCTGGCAGCTATCTGCCGCTGGCCTGCACATTTCCGCATCGGGCAGCCTCACCGGCAGCGCCGGGGCGCTTGCCACCTGGCTGCAGGCGCTGCTCGGTGGCGAAGGCCGCTTCGCCGGTCTTCTGCAGAAGTTGCAGGCGCCCCGATATCTCGCCGACGGGCGACCAACAGGATACGGGCTCGGCCTGCGCAACTCGTCGCTCGGCGGCCGCGAATTCGTTGGCCATGGCGGTTCACATCCCGGCTACAAGACCTATTTCCTCCTCGATCCCGAAACGGGCGCCGGCTTCGTCGTCGTCTCCAACCGCGAGGACACCAACGGTTACAAGATCGCGCTCGAAAGCATGGCAGCGCTCACCGGCATTCCTCTGCCGACCCCGGCAGCCGATCTCGGCGACGGTCTCTACGTGACGGAGGCCGGTCCCTGGTGGGTCGAGGTCAAGGGCAGCACCTGCACCTATCTCGATGCGGATGAGACGCTCTATGACGACGGCGACGGCTGGGCCTCGTCGCGCTCGGCCTCATCCCCTGTCCGGCTGCGCCGCGACGGCTCCGCCCTTGTCGGCGAGGTCGGCCATGCGGCACAGTGCTTCCTTCCAGCGGCGACGCATGAGCCGCTGCCGGCGTCGCTCTCCGGGGTCTGGCGCTCCGACGAAAGGGCGGAATTCACGGTCGAGAACGGCGCGGTCCTGATGGGCGTCGGCCCCGTTCGTCAGACGATGGCGCTCACTCCGCTCGGCAATGGTCGCTTCCTGTTCACGCTGAGCGATGGCCCCTGGGTCAAGCGCATCTGCCTGCATCTCCTCGGGCCCGATCACCTCGAACTGGTGACGAGCCGAGCCCGGATGATCGAATATCGCCGACGCGCCTGATTTTTCTTGATGACGCGCGGGCGCTGCCACAAAAGAAGCCCGGTCGCCGGCGAATGACGGACCGGACTTCAGGAGTGCATGCCCGTGGAAATCAAATGGCTTGAGGACTTTCTGGCGCTCGCCAGTACGCTGAACTTCTCAAAGGCGGCGGACGAGCGCCATGTCACCCAATCCGCCTTCAGCCGCCGCATCCGGCAGTTGGAGGCCTGGCTCGGCGCCACGCTCGTCGACCGCGCGACCTATCCTTCGCGCCTGACGGAGGCGGGGTCGAAATTCGTGCCGGTGGCGCAGGAGACTCTGAAACAGCTCTACCAGGCAAGGCGCAATCTGCAGCAGGAGGAAGGCTCCGACGCCCGCACCATCAAGCTGACAGCGCTGCACACGCTCTCCTTCACCTTCTTTCCCGCATGGATGACACGGGTCAACGCCCGGAGCGGGCCGCTCTTCTCCCGACTTCGCCCCGATTCCGGCAGCATGGAGGAAAACCTCAATTCGCTTGTCGACGGCGAATGCGACTTCCTGCTGACCTACGCCCATACCCAGGTCCCGCACCTGCTCGACCCGCAGGCCTTCGAACATCGCGTGCTCGGCCACGAACGCATCATCCCCGTTTCGGCGGCGAATGAAGCGGGGGAGCCCCTGCACCGGCTGGAAGGCGGCACGAAACCGTTCCCGCATTTGAGCTACGAAAAATCGTCGTTCTTCGGCCAGCTTCTGGATGATCTGATCGGGCGCGAGCTGCCGCCGGCGCAAAGGGTGCACGAAGGCAGCATGTCGGTGGGGCTGAAAGCCATGGCCGAATCCGGATGGGGCATCGCCTGGGTGCCCGAAAGCCTGATGACGGATGAGCTGGCGAACGGCTCGCTGGTCAGGGCCGCCGACCCACGCTGGGACGTCAGTGTCGAGATCCGGCTCTATCGCGCCAAGGAAAACCGCCGCCCGATCGTCGGCCGCGTCTGGCAGAGCCTGGAAGCTGTCGCCTAAGCGACAGCCCTGGCCCGCACGGGCGAGCTAGATCGCCGTCTGCCGTGCACGTTCCAGATAGAGTTCGCGCAGGCGCTTGACCACCGGGCCCGGTTCACCGCTACCGACAGGCTTGCCGTCGATGCGGGTGATCGGCGCAACGAAGTTCGAAGCGCTGGTGAGGCACGCTTCGCGGGCGTTGAGCGCCTCTTCGAGCGTGAAGGGGCGTTCTTCCAGCGTCATTCCCTGTTCGGCGGCGAGCGCGAGAGCGGCGAGCCGGGTGCAGCCGGGCAGCGTCTTGTGGCTGTTGCCGCGCGTGACGATGCGGTTGTCCGCCGTGACGATGTAGGCGGTGGAGGAAGCACCTTCCGTCACGAACCCGTCCTCGATCATCCACGCCTCATCGCAGCCTTCAGCCTTGGCGATGCGCTTCGCGATCACCTGCGGCAGCAGGCACACGCTCTTGATGTCGCGGCGCGCCCAGCGCTGGTCGGGCACGGTCTTGACCGACAGCCCCTTGGTGGTGGCCGTCACCAGCGTCTTTGCCTGGGTGAAGAGCACCAGCGTCGGCTTGATATCCTCGGAGAACAGAAAGTTCCGGTCCTCGGCGCCCCGGGTGAGCTGCAGATAGACCATGCCTTCGACAAGGCCGTTCTCTTCGATCAGCCGCTTTTCGATCGCGACGATCTCGTCGGTCGATACCGGCAAAGGCACATCGATTTCACGCGCGCAGCGCTCCAGGCGCGCCATATGCGATGCGCTGTCGATCAGCCTGCCCTCAAGCACGGCGGTGACCTCGTAGATGCCATCACCGAAGAGGAAGCCGCGATCGAAGATCGAGAGGCGCGCCTCGTTCTCGGGCAAAAACTCGCCGTTGAGATAGACGGTGCGGATGGACGGCTGGGACATGTAGGCTCCGTAAAAATTGGTTTGGCAGAGGCGCATGGACCGCAACACCGAACGCGATCCAGGGGCACAAATCAGTGTTCGCTGAGCGCGCGAAGCCGTTCGAGCGAGATCGCCTCGACCGTGCTCGGCTTGCCGTTCGCGGCATTGAAACCATGCGTCGTGCGGGCCATGGTCAGCGAATTGAGGATGGCCTCCTCCGTCGCCTCGATGGCCGCTTCGAAGAGCGGCGATATTAGGTCGTTTGGAAGATCGGGATAGTCGGCAATCGCGGCCCGGCGCGCCTTGGTGCGACGAACGGCGGCAGCCGTCGAGAAGGCGAGCGCATAATCGCCGGAACCATTGCTGAGCGCGGCGCCGGTGCGGGCCAGGCCGCCGAAGGCGCGTTCGGCCAGACGCTTGAGGTTGCGGGAAGAGAGCGGCGCATCGGTCGCGATCACGATGACGATCGAACCGTCGCGGTCGTGTGCCGCCGGCGCCTCATAGGCACGACCGCAGACGGTGAGCCGGCCGCCATAATTGGATTGGACGAGCACGCCGAGCGTAAAGACCTCGCCTGCCGCCTTCACAAGTCGCGAGCTCGTACCGATGCCGCCCTTCAGCCCGAAGGCCACCGTGCCGGTTCCGGCACCGACAGCCCCCTCCTCGACGGCACCGGTCTTCGCGGCGGCAAGGGCAGCGCCGATCTCGTCGATCGTCGGGCGACCGGCGCGGATATCGTTGAGGCGGGAGTCGTTAGTCTCGCCGACGACCGCGTTCAGCGACACGACCTTCTCGTTGCCCGGCTGCGCCAGCGTCCAGCGATTGACGACCTCGATGGCGCGTCCCGTCGCCAGCGTGTTGGTGAGAACGACGGGCGTTTCCAGCTCGCCGAGCTCCTCTACCTGGGTGGAGCCCGCAAACTTGCCGAAGCCGTTGAGCACAGCGAAGCCGGCCGGCACCTTGTCCTGAAAGAGGTTGCCGTCATGAGGCAGTATGGCGGTGGCGCCGGTGCGGATGCAGTCGGCCTCGACAACGGTGGCATGGCCCACCGCGACACCCATCACATCGGTGATCGCATTGAGCGGTCCGGGTTCGTAAGCACCCGGGCGGAAACCGATGTCGCGAAGCCGTAAACGCTTGATATTTGTCATTTTTCGCCGTTTTCCTCACCCATCGCCGCGGTCGCGAAGCAGTCATTTCGTCGCAGGCGACCCTACCTGTATCGGCGGCAAAACGGCATCGCAAAAATGGAATAGTTTCATGAGAAGCCTGCAACGCCGCCCTTCGCGGTCGGTCGTGGAGCTATGAGCCGAATGCGACTTTTCCGCATGGGCCCATGGATCAGCGCGGCGACTGATAGTCGAGTGAAATAAAGCAGTTGCAACCATAAGAAACAGTTCATAAGTTCGCCTCGTCTTTGGCAAGGGAGCCTCCCATCCATGACGAAGCCGCTTGATGCAACCTCAGGCAGGTCTCAGCAGACGACGCCCGAAATGGCGACACGGCCGAGCCTCGGCATCTGGGCTTGCTCCGCGCTCGTCGTCGGCAACATCATCGGCTCCGGCTTCTATCTCTCTCCCGCCGCACTCGCGCCCTACGGCGCCGCAGCCCTCGTCGGCTGGGTCTGCATGGCGGTTGCCGCCATGTGCCTCGGCCTTGTGTTTGCGCGGCTCGCAGGCGTCAGGCCCGCGACCGGCGGCCCCTACGCCTACAGTCGCATGGCTTTCGGTCCGTTTGCCGGCTTTCTGGTCGCCTGGGCCTACTGGATCTCGATCTGGGCGTCGCTGCCGGCGATCGCCATGGCCTTCACCGGTTATCTCGGCGTGTTCGTCCCGAACCTTCAGCATATGCCGGGCGGCTTCACGGCGGTTTCGCTCGCCGCCATGTGGCTGGTTGCCGCCATCAACATGTTCGGCGTAAGGAGCGCCGGGCGTTTCCAGATCGTGACCGTCGGATTGAAACTCCTTCCCTTCATCGCGATTGCGCTTCTCGGCCTCTTCTGGATCGAGCCGCAGAACCTGACACCCATCAACCCGAGCGGGCTGTCCATGCTCGGTCTGATCTCCGCGACCGCACCGTTGACGATGTTCGCCTTTCTCGGCATCGAGTCTGCCACCGTTCCGGCCGGCGATGTCGACGATCCGAAACGCACGATCCCGCGGGCGACCGTGCTCGGCACGCTCTGCTGCGGCCTCATCTTCATCCTAGGCACGCTCGTGGTCATGGGCACGGTCCCGCGCGAAACGCTTACGCGTTCCGCCGCTCCCTTCTCCGATGCGGCCTTCATGATGTGGGGCTGGTGGGGGAGCACGCTGGTTGCGGCCGCCGTCGTTCTTTCGTCGATCGGCGCGCTCAACGGCTGGACGCTGCTGATGGCTCAGGTGCCGATGGCAGCGGCCCGCGATGGGCTGTTCCCTCCAGTTTTCGGGCGCCTTTCCAGCCGTGGCGTGCCGCAGTGGGGTATCGTCCTCTCGATGCTGCTTGCTTCGGCCCTTCTCGTTCTGCAGACCTCGGGCGTGTCGGGACTGATGGCCGTCTATAGGTTCGCCGTCGACCTTTCGACCACCGCAGCCATGGTGCCTTACGTCTTCTGCAGCCTCGTCGAGGGCGCGCTGTTCCTGGCACTCACACGTCCGCGCGACGAGGAATGGGGCGGCTTCCGCCTTGGCCCCTACAAGCCCTATGCCCTGGTCGCTTTCATCTTTTCGCTTTGGACGGTCTACGGCAGCGGACCTCAGGCGGGCCTCTGGTGCCTGCTGCTGCTGCTCGTGGCACTGCCCGTCTACCTGTCAGTCGAAAGGAAGGAGCCGTCCACTGGCTGACGTCAAAAAGAATACCCCCACCTGCACCTAGCACCGAACTAGAGAGAGGATTGGATATGAGTACGTTAAACAGGGGTCACCGCCGTCTCGGCATGAAAGCACTCGTTCTTGACGACGAGATCAGCGAGGAAAGTGCGGCCGGCCGCGCCGTCCGGTCGCTGATCGCGGAACTGGAGCGCCGCCAGATCGAGGTGGTGACCGCAGAAAGCGCCGATGACGGTATTGCGGTGATCCGGTCGGACCCCGCTCTCCAATGCGTATTGGTCGACTGGGATCTCGGGTCGGACGGCCACGAACAATCGATCGGCGTCGTCGAGGCGCTGCGCAAGCGCAACGGCACCGTTCCGCTGCTGCTGCTCGCCGACCGCAGCGTCGCCTCGTCGGTTCCGGCCGATATCATGGCGAAGGTCGACGATTTTGTCTGGATGCTCGAAGACACGATGGACTTCGTCGGCGGCCGTATCCAGGCGGCAATCGAGCGCTATCGTTCGACCGTGCTGCCGCCGATGTTCAAGGCGCTCGCCCAGTTCTCCCAGGTGCACGAATACTCCTGGCACACGCCCGGACACACCGGCGGCACGGGTTTCCTGAAGTCGCCGCCCGGCCGCGCCTTCTTCGAGTTCTTCGGCGAACCGCTGCTGCGCTCGGATCTCTCGATCTCGGTCGGTGAACTCGGATCTCTGCTCGACCATTCCGGCCCGATCGGCGCCAGTGAAAAATACGCTGCCCGCGTCTTCGGCTCGCACCGCAGCTACCACGTCACCAACGGCTCCTCGACCTCCAACCGCGTCATTCTGATGGCGAGCGTCAGCCGCGACCAGATCGCGCTGTGCGACCGCAATTGCCATAAGTCGGCCGAACACGCGATGACCATGTCGGGCGCCGTGCCGACCTATATGGTGCCGACCCGGAACCACTACGGCATCATCGGGCCGATCCCGCCGGAACGGCTGACCGCGGTCGCGATCCGCAAGGCGATCGACCAGAACCCGCTTGCCGCGGACCTTTCGGACAAGGAGCCAAAGCACGCCATCATCACCAACTCGACCTATGACGGTCTTTGCTACAACGTAACCCGCGTCGAGGAACTGCTCGGCGCCAGCGTCGACCGCCTGCATTTCGACGAGGCCTGGTACGGCTACGCCCGCTTCAACCCGATCTATCGCGACCGCCACGCAATGCACGGTGATCCGAAGGCGCATACGGCCGACAAGCCGACGGTATTTGCCACCCAGTCGACGCACAAGCTGCTGGCGGCCCTTTCTCAGGCGTCCTTCATTCACGTACGCGACGGCCGCAAGCCGATCCCGCATGGCATTTTCAACGAGACGTTCATGATGCACGCCTCGACCTCGCCGAACTACGCGATCATTGCCTCGAACGACGTCTCGGCGGCGATGATGGACGGGCCCGGCGGCGCGGCGCTCACCAACGAGTCGATCGAGGAAGCCGTGGCGTTCCGCCTGATGATGTCGCGGCTGGCCAACGACGCGGCAGAGCGCGGCGACTGGTTCTTCGATTGCTGGCAACCGGATACGGTGCGCGACCCGAAAACCGGCCGCACAAGCCCCTTCCATGAAGCCTCGCCGGAATCCCTCGCGACCGATCCGTCCTGCTGGGTGCTGAAGCCCGGGGCAGCGTGGCACGGCTTCGGCGAGATCGAGGACGGCTATTGCATGCTCGATCCGATCAAGGTCTCGATCGTCACACCGGGTGTTGCGCCCGGCGGCGGGCTGATGCCGGTCGGCATACCCGCAAGCCTCGTCACCGCCTATCTCGATGCCCGCGGCATCGTTGTCGAGAAGACGACCGACTTCACCATCCTCTTCCTCTTCTCGCTCGGCATCACCAAGGGCAAATGGGGCTCGCTTGTCAGCGCGCTTTGCGACTTCAAGCGCGACTACGACGCCAACCTCACGCTCGAAGTGGCCATCCCGTCGCTGATCGAGGACCACCCGGAACGCTACGCCGGCATGGGTCTCAAGGATCTCGCCGACACAATGTTCCAGGCGATGGACCAACTGAAGACCACCGCCTCCATGGCCGCCGGCTTCTCTGTCCTGCCACATCCGGACCTGAGCCCGGTGCGCGCCTACGAGCGGCTGGTGCGCGGCGAGGTGGAACAGGTGACGCTCGACCATCTGGCCGGCCGCACGGTCGCAACGGGCGTCGTGCCCTATCCGCCCGGCATCCCGCTTCTAATGCCGGGCGAAAACGCTGGGCCCGCCGATGGTCCAGTCCTCGGCTACCTCAAGGCGCTGGAGGCCTATGATCTCCGGTTCCCGGGCTTCACCCATGACACGCACGGGGTGGAGGTCGAGGACGGCCTCTATCGCGTCTATGTGTTGACCCGCTGACCCGGCTTCAGGAGCGAGAACAATGGCTGCTGTCGATACGGCTTCCAAAACCACATCCGCGGGCGTCGCGGAATCCGCCAAGATCGGCCTCGTGCCCGCGACCCTGATGGTCGCGGGCAACATGATGGGCTCGGGCGTCTTCATGCTGCCGGCGAACCTCGCCGCGGTCGGGTCCATCGCCGTCTTCGGATGGCTGATCACCATTGCCGGCGCGATCGCGCTGGCGCTGACCTTCGCCAAGCTCGCGGCGATCGATCCCGCCGCCGGCGGGCCTTACGCCTACACGCGCAAGGCCTTCGGCGACTACATGGGTTACCAGACCAACCTGATCTACTGGCTCGCCAATGTGGTTGGTAACGTCGGCCTTGCGGTCGCCGGTCTCGGCTACCTCACGGCCTTCTTCCCGATGTTGCGCGACCCGCTGGTCTCGGCGCTGGCGCAGGTGGCGCTGATCTGGTTCTTCACCTACGCCAACATCCTCGGCCCGAACGTTGTCGGACGGCTGCAATCCTTCACCACCTCCTTCGCGCTGGTGCCGATCCTCGGCATGGCGATCTTCGGCTGGTTCTGGTTCTCGCCGGCGACCTTCTCCGAAGGCTGGAACGTGTCGGGCAAGGACAGCTGGGCGGCGATCATGGCGACGCTCAACTTCACCCTCTGGGCCTTCATCGGGGTGGAAAGCGCGTCAGTTTCGGCCGGAGTCGTTCGCGACCCGCAGCGCAACGTCCCGATCGCCACCGTCGGCGGCGTCATCCTCGCCGCCGTCGCCTATATCCTGTCTTCGACGGTGATCATGGGCATGATCCCGAACAAGGAGCTGATCGCGTCTTCGGCACCTTTCGCAGACGCCGCGCGGTTGGCGCTCGGCGATACCGCGGGTGCGGTGGTCGCCATCTGCGCAGCACTCGGTTGCCTCGGCTCGCTTGCCGGCTGGACGCTGCTCGTCGGGCAGACCGCGAAAGCTGCGGCCGACGACGGCCTCTTCGGCTCGATCTTCGCCAAGGTCAATTCCAAGGGCGTGCCCTCGGCCGGCCTTGCGATCGTCGCCGTCATCATGACCGTGCAGGTCTTCGCCACGATGTCGCCGACCGCCAGCGAGCAGTTCGGCAAGATCGCCTCGATCGCAGTGATCATGACGCTGCTGCCCTATATCTACTCGGCGATCTCCATCAAGGTGCTCGGCTACAAGAAGATGCCGGCAAGCACCTACAATTGGTACGTCATCATCGGCCTTGCGGCGGCGATCTACAGCCTGGTGGCGCTCATCGGCTCCGACGGCGAGCAGACGCGCTGGTCGCTGATCTTCGTGATCTCGACGATCGTGTTCTATTCGGCCGCGATCACCCGCAAGCGCGAGATCGACGAGAAGCACATCGATCCGGGTGGGCACGCCCCGACCTGGATCCGCTACGTTACCGTCACCGTGACCATTGCCGCGCTCGTCGCGCTCTTCTGGGTCTCGGTCGGCCGTCACCGCGCCGAAACGCTGCGCACCCGCTCGCCGGTTCCGCCTGTCGAAAGCACCGTCCAGCCCGCGGCCGGTTCGCCGGCGGCCGTGCTTCCGGCCGAGAGCCAGCCGGCGCAATAGCCAAAAGGAGGGGTGGTGGATGCAGCCACCGCCCCTTCTTGCATCGATGTCGTCGAGAACGCGCGACCTCGGCCGCGCGTGTTTCAGGTGCCCTCATCGCTGTCGCCGCGGCTTCTTCGACGAACCGCCTGTTGCCTGCCGCGATCCACCAACACAAATATCGGTTTCGGGCGACGAAATACGTCACCTGCCGTATTTTCCAAAGCAGCGTGCGCGACTAGCTTTCGCGCGCCCGCCTTGTGAATTTCCGTTTTTCTTCAATACCCTGCGCCACGGATGCGCCGCGATGCCGGGCATTGGGGAACTGCCTTGCAAAAGAACCGCCGAACCGCCGCTCACATCGCCACGCTCGTCGTGTCGACCGCGCTGTCATCCTCCGGGTTCGCACAGGATGCGGGCGACCCCGGCGATCCGGCAACGTGGCGTACACCAGAGTTCAACGCCCAGTGGGGACTGGCAACTATCCACGCTGAATATGCCTACATGCTGGGCTACGACGGCAGCGGCATCAAGGTCGGCGTGGTCGACAGCGGCCTCGACATTACCCACCCGGAGTTTGCCGGACGCTATGTAGAGGGTATCACCTATGATCCGGAGAAGCCTTGGACGTTCGTAGGGGAGGGTCACGGCACAACGGTCGCCTCGGTCATCGCCGCCAATCGCGATGGGGTCGGCATGCACGGTGTTGCCCCGCGCGCGACCATCGTTCAGGCAGGGGCATCCGACATACCGGGCTACATCAACAATGCTGCCGCCAACTACGGAATCCGTACACTCGTCGACCGCGGCGTGAAGATCATCAACAACAGTTATGGCGACGGCTTCATTACAGAAATGACGGCCGACCGGGCCGAAGCGACGCTCTCAAACAATCTGTCCGCCTATCGCTACGCGGTTTCGCGTGGTGCACTTCTCGTCTTCGCAGCGATGAACGACGGCGCGGCACAGCCGTCCATCGATGCGGGTCTCCCCTATCTTTTCCCGGAGCTGGAACAGGGCTGGCTCGCCGTGGTGGCGACCAGTCCTACACACATGCCCGATTGGTCGAACAGGTGTGGCGTTGCATTAAATTGGTGTCTTGCCGCACCTGGTGGAGACGACGCCACGCGCTGGGACCCGGAAAGAGGCGAATGGGTCTGGGCCAATCCTCAGGACAACATCATGGTCGCCGTCCCCGGTGGAGGATACAGCAGGGAAAACGGCACATCCCTGGCTGCACCGTTCGTGGCCGGAACGGCCGCGCTGGTCGCGCAGGCATTCCCGTACATGACGATGGACCAGGTCCGCCAAGTCCTGTTGGGAACGGCCATCGACTATGGCGACCGGGGCGTCGATCCCGTGTTTGGCTATGGCATGGTCAACGCCGGGCGGGCAGTGCGAGGTCCGGGCAAGTTCGACTGGGGTGATTTCCACGCCGTGATCGAGGACGGCGAAAGCGCATGGTCCAATAACATCACCGGCGCGGGAGGGCTGATCAAGTCGGGCGACGGCATATTGATCTTGGCCGGTGACAGCACCTATCACGGCTCCACACGCGTCGATGGTGGCTTCCTGGCGATTGCCGGCAGCATTGCCTCCGAGACCTTTGCTGACGGAAACGGCATACTCTCCGGCAACGGTACCATCTACGGCAATGTCGACAACAACGGCGCCGTCAATCCGGGCTGGGGCCGCAGGGGCGGCACGCTGACCGTGGCCGGCAACTATCGCCAGTCGGGCGACGGCTGGTTCCTCGTCAATCTCGACGCACCCGATGGCACGAGCCGGCTCGACGTCACCGGCACGGCCGAAATCGCCGGTGCAGTCGACGTCAGGGTCCGGCCCGAAAATTACAAGGGCGACGGCCGCCACACCATTCTCTCCGCGGTCGGCGGCGTGACCGGGCGGTTCGAGCACGACTGCGGCTGCTACGCCTTCCTCGACCTCTCGCTCGCCTACGAGCCGAGCGCGGTCTACCTCGACGTCGCCCGCAACGGCGTTGCCTTCGCGGACTTTGCCGAGACCCGCAACGCCGCCGCGGCTGCCTTTGCCGTCGAGCGGCTCGGTATCGGCGGGACGCTCCACGATCTCGCCGTCACCCTCGACGGACAAACCGCAGCCGACCTCTTCGGACAGCTGCCGGGCGACGTTCACAGCTCGACCGTCACGGGCCTCATCGAAAACAGCCAGCTCATCGGCAACCGGATGAACGACCGGCTGCGTGCAGCCTTTGAAACTGTCGGCGCCACGGCGCGGCCGATCGTTAACACCGACGAGATCACCACGGCATCGATTTCTTCGCCAGAAACCATGGGCGCGTGGGGCTCGGCGTTCGGGTCCTGGGGGGATACCGACGGCGACGGCAATGCAGCCGACCTGTCGCGGTCCATAGGCGGCTTCGTCGCCGGTCTCGATGGCGACATCGGTAGCGACTGGCGGCTCGGCTTCCTCGGCGGCTACAGCCATTCCAGCTTCAAGGTCGACGACCGCCGCTCGCGGGCCTCGAGCGACAACTACCACCTCGGGGTCTATGGCGGTGGGACCTGGGGCGGTTTGTCGTTCCGATCCGGCCTTGCCTACACCTTTAGCGAGATCGACAGCAGCCGGCTCGTCGTTTCGCCAGCGCTCGTCGACAGCCTGACTGCGGATTACCGCGCCGGCACCACGCAGGTGTTTGGCGAACTCGGATATGATTTCAGGGCCGGCGATTTCGCGTTCGAGCCCTTCGCCAACCTCGCCTATGTCAACGTGCACACCAATGGGTTCAAGGAGAAGGGCGGTGCGGCAGCGCTCTCCGTCCATGGCGGTTCCAGCGACATGGCCTTCACCACATCAGGGCTTCGCGCGTCAGCCGATTTCGAACTCGGCGCGGCAAAGGCAACGGCGCGCGGTCTCATCGGCTGGCGGCATGCCTATGGCGACGTTACCCCTGCTCTCGCCCAGGCGTTCTCCGGCAGCGAGGCCTTCTCGGTCGCCGGTGCCCCGATCGCGCGCGACGGCGCCATCCTCGAGGCCGGTATCGATTCCGCGCTGACGCCAGCATCGACGCTCAGCGTTTCCTATCAGGGTCAGATCGCCTCGACGGCCCGGGAGCACGGGGTCCGAGCCGGTCTCAATGTCAAGTTCTGAGGTTTCGCGACCGAAAGCGGATCAGGATGCCAGTTGATCCGCTGACATAGTCAGGCTGCGCGAATGGCTTGGCGGCGCGCCCATTATCTTGCGGAAGGCGCGGCTGAACGACGCCTCGGAATCGTAGCCCAGACGATTGGCGACATGGGCGACCCGTTTGCCCTCGCGCAGCCACTGATGCGCCTGGTGCATGCGCATGCGTGCCACGTAGCGGGCCGGTGTCTCGCCGACCGTATCGGCGAAGCGCTGGGCAAAACCGGAGCGCGACGCCCCCATGAGCTTTGCCAGTTCCGGCACTGTCCAGTCCTTCGTCGGGTCGAGATGGATGGCGGCGAGCACCCGGCCCACCTCCGGATGGCGCACGGCTGCAAGCCAGCCGGTTGACGTGCCGCAACCGTGTTCCACCCAGGCGCGGATGATCGTGGCGGTCAGCACGTCGGCAAGGCGCGCCAGGATACCGCCCGCACCGACGCGCTGCATCGCGGCCTCCCGCGTCATGGTATCGAGAAGCGACGGGATCGACGGCTCACTCTTGGCAAGGTCGCTGGTGCGCATCACCGACGGCATCAGTTGCAAGAGCGGATGGAGCCGGTCGACGTTGAACTGCATCACCGCGAAGAACAGGAGGTTCTGGCTGTCCGAGTTGGGGCACTGCACATCGACGATGCCGTCGCAAAGCTGCCGTTTCGGCAGGTCGCGGATCGATATCGTCGGCAGGCCGGGCTTGCTCGCGAGCACGTGCGCATCGCCCCGCGGCAACAGCACGGCATCCCCGGGCGTCAACTCCATCCACGAACCATCTGGCGATTGCAGATGGGCGGAACCGGAGGCAAGAAAATGAAATCGTGCCGGTTCCTGTTCGGGATAGGAGGTCGCCCATGGCGCGCAGGGCTGGCAGCGCCCATATTCGACACCGTCGAGCCTGAGGCCGCGCAGGATCTCCGTCAGCGCATCGCTCATATTACATCTCACCTTTGGACAAACAGCACAGTGTTTTGGATTTTCTAGCATAGAAACTCCAGATGGCCATGCATATTTTCATCATCACATGCAAAGGAGATGAAAGTCATGGATGGTATTGTCGCCAAGCCCACGGGACAGGCGGATGAACGGGACAAGCCCTTGTGGGCGGCTGTCGTTTCCCTGTCGCTCGGGGTCTTCGGCCTGGTCACGGCAGAGTTTCTGCCGGCAAGCCTGCTGACGCCGATGTCGGCGGATCTCGGCGTGACCGTCGGCGCCGCCGGCCAGTCGGTCACCACTACGGCCGTGGTCGCGGCCATCGCCGGCCCGGCGATCGTCGTCTATACCGGACGTTTCGACCGCCGCAACGTGCTCTTGTCCCTAACCGCGCTGCTCATCGTTTCCAGCCTGATCGCCGGTTTCGCGTCCAGCCTTTCGATGCTGCTCGTCGCCCGTTTCCTCCTCGGCATCGGCCTAGGCGGTTTCTGGGCGCTGTCTTTGGCGCTCGCCATGCGGCTCGTTCCCGGCCGGCTGATGCCGCGGGCGATGGCAATCGTGATGTCCGGCGTCTCGATCGCAACCGTCTGCGCGGCCCCGGTCGGCGCCTGGATCGGCGCGACGCTCGGCTGGCGCTACGCCTTCCTGCTTGCCGCCGCCGTCGGCATCGTCACCTTCATCGTCCAGGCGCTAACGGTTCCGCGCCTGCCTCCCATCGGCACAACCGGCCTCGACACGATCCTCAACGTCCTGAAGCGCCCGGCGATCCGGCTCGGCCTTGCGACCATCCTCTTGGTCGTCACCGGCCACTTTGCCGGCTTCACCTATGTCCGCCCGTTCCTTGAACAGGTGCCGCAGTTCGGCGTCGAGGCGATAACCGCGATCCTGCTCGCCTTCGGCATCGGCGGCTTCTTCGGCAACATTGCCGGCGGCTTCCTCGCCGAGCGCAGCACGCGGCTCTCGATGATGTCGGCGGCCGCCGGCGTCGCTGCCACCACGCTGGTCCTGGCCCTGGCGGGCGCGCTGCCGGCCGTCGCCATCGTCGCGACCGCCGCCTGGGGTTTCGCCTTCGGCGCCCTGCCGGTCAGCGTCCAGTCGTTCCTGAGCCGTGCGGCCGGTGATGAGGCCGAAGGAGCTGGAGCGGCGACGCTCACCACCTTCCAGATCGCCATTTCCACCGGTGCGATCCTCGGCGGCCTCCTTGTCGAACTGCAGGGCCCGGCCGGCGTCTTCCTCTTTGCGGCGGTTGCCGCAATGCTCGGCACCTCACTGGTTTCGGTCTATCGCGAGCGGGCTCTTCAACCGGCGGAGTAACAACATCCGCGCCAGCTTGGTGCGAGAGTGGCAACTCGCACTCGCGCCTGCCGGGCTCGGAAGAGTCCGGCAGGCAAGAATGTTTTAGGTGCAGCGCGGCGATCCGTGACGTCTGGCAACAGGCGCTGCACGCAGTGGGGCGCTGTTGCGGAAGGGGGTTTGGTCAGGACAACGACATGCCCCCATCCGTGTCGGAAGGATCAATTCCCCGGAAGCCGCCGCTCCTTCCAGGCAGCTTTCGGCACTTCGCCACCGATGGCAATGCTGAAGGAGGTCACTTCGGTCGCATCTTCATTGACGACGCAATTGAAGTCGACGTCGTACCAGTTCGATTTGTTCTGGTAGGCCCCACCGCTGGCGTCCATACGGTTTTTGGCGATGAAGCCACCCCTCGGCCCGAAGGGCACCAGTCCTTCGGGCGGGGTATCCGGCCGCTGGCTGCGGATCTGCTCCAGCGCCTCGAGATTGCACAGTTGCAGGATCCGCCTCTTGACCGGCAGGTTGATCAGGGCCTGTTTCACCCGCGGATCGGCAATCGATTTTGCAGAATAAAGTTCTTTTGCTTTCGTCAATTTGCTTGGAACGGGCTTGAGTTCGACCTTTGCCGCAGCATCGGCCGGCTTTGCCTTTGCCGTCCCGTCTTCCGATTTGACCGTCTGCGGCTTGGCGTCAGGCGTTTCTTCTGCTTCAGGCTTGGCTTCGGCTACCGTCGCCGCTGCCTTTTCATCCGCCTTCTGTGTGGCGCTGTCAGTGGATCTCGCAGGCACGGCAAGCGTTGACGGCGGTTTCGGTTCCTTGACCGGTTCTTTTTTCTCGGTCGAGGACACCGTTGCCGGCGCATCCGCCGGCTTTGCCTTGTCATCCACGGCCCTTGCCGGCTCGGACGCCTCCGTCTTTTTCTCCGTCTCGCGCGCAGCCGGCGGAAGCTCTGCCTCCTTGTTGTCCTGCTTGGTCTTGGCCATGGCCGAGGCGAAGGATTGCGGCAGTTGCTGCGCCGGCTTGGGTTGCGGCTTCGGGTCTGCCTTCGGCTGGGGCTTGGGTTTGGGCTGCGGCTTTGGCTGTTCAGCCTTCTTCTCTTCGCCCTTTTTCGGCCCCGCCTTCTTCTGCTCTGCCTGTTTCTGCTCGGCCTTCTTCGGCTCCTTCGCCTCTGCTGGCGGCGGAACGAGCTCGACGTTGACGGTCTGCTCCTTCGGCGGCGTCGGCAGCTCGAAGGGCAGGTCGTACAAAAGAAAAAGGGCTACGACGAGGTGCAGGGCGACCGACACCGGCGCGCCCCATCCCATCCGTTCCCGCCAATTTCCCGCAAAAAGCTGCATCGCCAAGGAGATAAACCAATCGACGGGCGGAACCTAGGAGCTTCCGCCGATCTCAACAAGAGGCATAGGCCTGCATATGCAGCCGGAGGTTCGCGCTGCAGCTTGCGGGCCATCGATCGTGGGCGAATGAAATTGACGCCTTCGGGGGTCGCCGCCATCAACCGCTGGCTTCTTGTCAAAAACGTTCCCGGCAAAAACGAGGCGGCGAAATCTGTTTCGGGCCACGCGCCAATTTCGCACAAAAATACCTATTATATAATTTCTATAGATTTAATTTTTACTCACGCCCGAACGGCTTCGCCCGGTGGCGCAATGACATTCTTTTGGCTTTGGGGACCCTCATGCAGCGAACTTCCACTCACCGAAAACTTTTCACAAAAGCCTTTGCCGCGACGGCAGCGCTGGCGGCGGGCCTCATCGCCACCTCGGCGCTTGCCGGCGAAACGCTCGACAAGATCAAGGCGCGCGGCGTCATCAAGGTCGGCGTCGGCACCACGCCGGGCTTCTTCTCACCCGACAGCAACGGCCGCTGGCAGGGCTTCTTCGTCGATTTCGGCCGCGCCATCGCCATCACCGTCTTCAACGATGCCGAAAAGGTCGAGTTCACCAACTCGTCGCCGCAGCAGCGTCTGCCGGCGCTGCAGTCGGGCGAGTTCGACATCCTGCTTTCCGGCGTGACCCAGACGGTGAGCCGCGCCTTCAAGCTTGGCTTCCACTTCGGCCCCGTCGTCTTCTACGACGGCCAGGGACTGCTGGTGCGCAAGGACCTTGGCGTAGCCAAGGGCGAGGAACTCGACGGCGCAACGATCGGCGTCCAGAGCGGCACGACCGGCGAACTCAACATCGCCGACTTCTTCCGCAAGACCGGCAAGGCTTTCACGCCGGTCACGATCGAGGAAACCGGCGAGTTCCTGAAGGCGCTCGACTCGGGCCGCGTCGACGCCCTGACCCAGGACGCGACCGACCTTGCGGCCAAGCGCACCCAGCTTTCCAAGCCCGACGATTACGTGCTTCTGCCCGAGCGCCTGTCGAAGGAGCCCTTGGCGCCGGCGATCCGCGCCGGTGACGACCAGTGGCTCGAAATCGTCAACTGGACCGTTTACGCGACGATCCAGGCCGAAGAGTTCGGCATCACCAAGGAGAACGTCGACACGTTCCTTGCGAGCGAGGATCCGGCGATCAAGCGCTTCCTCGGCGTCGATCCGTCGCTCGGCGAAGCGATCGGCCTCGATCCGAAATTCGCCTACAACATCGTCAAGACCGTCGGCAACTACGGCGAGATCTTCGAGCGCAACGTCGGCAAGGGCACGCCGCTCAACTTCGAGCGCGGCTACAACCAGCCCTGGACGGCCGGCGGCCTGCTCTATTCGCCGCCGTTCCGTTGAGCCGGTTCATGGTCCTTCCCATGACACGCCAACTCCAACCGGGCCCTTCGGGGCCCGGACCCGTCTCGCGCCTCCTGTCCTGGATCGGGCCGCTGCCTTTGCAGCAAGGCCTGCTCTTTGTCGGCGTGCTGCTGCTCTTTGCCTTTCTCGGCCAGAACACCGCCGAGAGCATGCACCGCATGGGACTGACGCCGGGCTTTGCCTTCCTCTCCCATCAGGCCAATTTCGAGATCGGCGAAAGCGTTCTTCCTTACGCGGCCGGCGACAGCTACGCCCGGGCGCTTGCCGCCGGCATCGCCAATACCGTCAAGGTCGCGCTCGTCGGATGTCTGCTTGCAACCGTGCTCGGTGTCGCACTCGGCATCTTCAGGCTGTCCGGCAATCTGCTGCTAGCGACCTTCGCCCATGGCTATGTCGAGCTTCTGCGCAACACGCCTTTGTTGCTGCAACTGTTCCTGTGGAGTGCGATCATCCGCGCGCTTCCGCCGCCGCGCGGCGCCTATACGTTTCTGGACAGCGTCTATCTCAGCAATCGCGGCGTCTTTCTGCCCTCGCTTTCGGTCGACGGCCTGCCGGCCTCCGTATGGCTGCCCGCGGTGCTCCTGACCGTCTTCGCGGCACTCGTCATTTCCAGGCGCCTGCTGGTGGGCGCGACGTTCTATCTGCCGAAAGCCGCCGGCACCGTACTCGGCGCGTTGGCAATCTTCTATTTCGCTCTCGTATCCCTCGGCTTCAGCGCATCGGTCGAAGTGCCTGCCAAGGGCGGCTTCAACATTCGCGGCGGCCTATCGCTGACCCCGGAATTCGCCGCGCTGCTGATCGGCCTCGTCGTCAATGCCTCCGCTTCGATTTCCGAGATCGTGCGCAGCGGCATCCAGTCGGTGGCATCGGGTCAATGGGAAGCCGCTCGCGCACTCGGGCTGAAGCCCGCGCAGATCATGCGCCTCGTCGTACTGCCGCAGGCGCTTCGGGTGATCACGCCGCTGATGATTTCGAGCTTTCTCGATCTGACCAAGAATTCGAGCCTCGCGGTCGCAATTGGTTACCCCGATCTCGTCAGCGTCGCCAACACGACGGCCAACACCACCGGTCAGGCTCTAGAAGCGATCATCATCATCGGCGCCGTCTACCTGACGATCAGTCTTGCGGTTTCGGCCCTCATGAACCTCTACAACAGGCGCGTCGTTCTGCGCGGAGAAGGAAAACGATGAGCCAGATCGAACTTGCGCCGCCGGTCGCGCCCGACTGGCACCGCTGGCGTGAAGGCCTCTTCAACGGTTGGGCCAATGGCCTCGTCACGCTGGCGACGCTCGCCGCAATCCTCTGGATTGCACTTCCCTTTGTCCGCTGGGCCGTCATCGATGCCGTCTGGACCGGCACCGCGGCCGATTGCGCCACGGAAACGGCGGGCGCCTGCTGGGCGTTTGTCGGCGCCAAGTTTCGTTTCATGCTCTTCGCCTTCTTCCCGCCGCCGCTGCAATGGCGCCCGGCGCTGGTGATCGCCCTCATTGCTGCGCTCCTGACCGTCTCCGCCATTCCCCGTTTCTGGAGCTTCCGCCTGGTGCCGGTCTGGTTGCTGGCGCTCGTCGGCATCTGGCTGCTGATGGCGGGGACGTCGGGCTTGGAACCGGTCTCGACCAATCATTGGGGCGGGCTGCCGATCACGCTCACAGTCTCGATCGCCGGCCTTGCCTTCGCCTTTCCGATCGCGCTGCTGCTGGCGCTTGCCCGCCAGTCGGACATGGGGCTCGTGCGCTCCTTGGCCATTGCCTTCATCGAAGTGCTGCGCGGTGTGCCGATGATCGCCGTGCTCTATGTCGCCATACTGATCGTGCCGATGGCGCTACCGAGCGGCGCGGCCATCGACAAGCTGCTTCGGGCGCAGATCGGCGTCACCCTGTTCTTCTCGGCCTACCTCGCCGAGATCATCCGCGCCGGATTGCAGGTGATCCCGACGGGTCAGAAGGAGGCGGCGCTGTCGCTTGGCCTCAGCCGGATCCAGATGCTCCGGCTGGTGGTGCTGCCGCAGGCGCTGCGAGCCGTCATCCCGGCCATCGTCAACCTGTCGATCGGCATCGTGCTCAACACCTCGCTGCTTGCGGTCATCGGCATCTACGATCTGCTCAATGCCGCCAAGACCTCGGCCACCGATCCCGCCTGGCTCGGCTTTTACAGCGAGGCCTATATCTTCGCGGCATTGGTCTATTTCGCCATCTGCTTTTCCGGTTCGCGCTACAGCCTGTGGCTGGAGAAGAAGCTCAACGGCGCCCATCGCCGATAGCGGCATCTGACGGGGGTTGCGTGCCACGCGCCGCCGGGCCAAGAGTGCGCCGAAGCGAAATCTGTGACCGGGCAAAGCGCATGGGACAAAAGAACATCGCCGTCATTGGCGGCGGACCGAGCGGCTTGATGGCCGCCGAGGTGCTGTCCGAGCGCGGCCACGCGGTCACCGTCTATGACAGCATGCCGACGGTCGCGCGCAAATTTCTGCTGGCCGGCAAGTCGGGCCTGAACATCACCCATTCGGAGCCCTATACGGCCTTTGCGGAGCGCTTCGGCAATGCCTCGCCGCGATTGCGTGCGGCGCTGGACGCCTTCACGCCCGATGACATCAGGCAATGGGCGGCAGACCTCGGAACCAGGACCTTCGTCGGCTCCTCGGGCCGTGTCTTCCCGGAGGTGATGAAGGCGTCGCCGCTGCTGCGCGCCTGGCTCAAGTCGCTGGAAAGCCGAGGCGTTCGTATCCTGACGCGGCACCGCTGGACTGGCTTTGAAGGCAAAGCACCCGCGTTCGATACCCCGGACGGCAAGACGCTTGTCAGCGCAGATGCGACTCTGCTCGCCCTCGGCGGCGCCAGCTATCCGCGTCTCGGGTCGGATGCCGCCTGGGTTTCCTGGCTGGAACAGAGGGACGTGTCTGTCGCCAAATTCCAGCCCGCCAATTGCGGCTTCGACGTCGACTGGAGCGAGACCTTCCGCGATCGCTTTGCTGGCGCCGCGCTGAAGGGCGTCACCGCAACGTCGGAAGCCGGCACCGTCCCGGGCGAATTCGTCATCAGCAGGACCGGCATCGAAGGCAGCCTCGTCTACGCCCATACGAGCGCGCTCAGGGACCGGCTGTCGCGCGGCGAACTGGCCGACCTGGTGGTCGACCTCACCCCGGGACGTGACGTCGGGAAATTGGCAAAAGACCTTGGCCGCCTCGACACCAAGACCAGCTTTTCCAACCGCCTGCGCAAGGGGGCCGGGCTCGAAGGGGTGAAAGCGGCGCTGCTGCGTGAGGTTTCGCCTGATGCCGCGCGCTTGCCGCCTCCAGAACTTGCGGCCTTGATCAAGGCGTTGCCAATCCCGCTCATCCGCCCACGCCCGATCGCCGAGGCCATCTCCTCCGCCGGCGGCATCGCCTGGTCCGCGATCGATGACGAATACATGTTAAGAGCGCTGCCCGGCACCTTCGTCGCCGGCGAAATGATCGATTGGGAAGCGCCGACCGGGGGCTATCTGCTGACCGCCTGCTTTGCCACAGGCCGTGCGGCGGCTCGCGGCCTCGATCGTTGGCTTAACCGGCCAGCATAAAAGATCGCCGCGCCTTTGGCAGGCGCGGCGATGGTTTCAGGTGGCGTCAAAGCCTTACTGGTCGTTCAGCACCAACCCCTTGGTCAGCTCCAGCGCCTGGCGCTCGAAGAGACCGCGGTAGATGCCACCGTCGAGGCGGATCAGCGCGTCGTGCGTGCCCTCCTCGGCAATCCGGCCGTGGTCGAAGACCAGCAGCCGGTCGAGCGCCCGCACCGTCGAGAGCCGGTGCGCGATGACGAGCGTCGTGCGCCCCAGCATCAGCCGCTCCATCGCCTGCTGGATCAGCACTTCCGATTCCGAATCGAGGCTCGATGTCGCCTCGTCGAGGATCAGGATCGGTGCGTCCGCGAGGAACGCGCGGGCAATTGCGATGCGCTGGCGCTCGCCGCCCGAGAGCTTGACCCCGCGTTCGCCCACCAGCGTGCCGTAACCTTTCGGCAGAGCCGTGATGAAGTCGTGGGCGCTCGCAAGCCTTGCCGCCTTCTCGATCTCGCTCTGCGTGGCGTCCGGCCGCGCATAGGCGATGTTCTCCGACAGAGAGCGATGGAACAGGATCGGCTCCTGCTGGACGATCGCGATCTGCTGGCGCAGCGACGTCTGCGTCACCGATGCGATGTCCTGACCATCGATCCGGATCTCGCCGGCCTTCAGGTCATGCAGACGCTGGATCAGCTTGACGAAGGTCGTCTTGCCCGAACCTGAGTGCCCGACAAGACCGACGCGTTCGCCCTCCCGGATCGTCACTGAGAAGCGGTCGTAGAGCGGCTTGCGGTGCGCACCGTAGTGGAACGTCACATCCTTGAACTCGATGCGGCCGTCGGTGATGCGGATCGGCTTGGCATCCGCCTTGTCGTCGATACCGAGCGACTGGCCATTGATGTCGACAAGCTCTTCCATGTCGTTGATCGAGCGCTGCAGGTTGCGGATGTGCTGCCCGACTTCACGCAGATAACCCTGCAGGATGAAGAACGAGGTAAGCACGAAGGTGATGTCGCCGGCCGTCGCCTGGCCTTTCGACCAGAGGAACAGCGCAAAGCCGATCACCGCCGCGCGCAGGATGAGCAGCATGGCGCCCTGCGACGTGCCGTTGGTCGTGCCGCGGATCCAGGTGCGGCGCGTACGGTCACGCCATTTGGCGAGCACCTTGGCAAGGCGTGCGTCCTCGCGGCTTTCGCCGCCAAAACCCTTGACGACGATGTTGCAGCTCACGGCATCGGCGAGCGCCCCGCCGAGCTTGGTGTCCCACCGGTTGGCAAGGCTTGCCATCGGCGCGACGTAACCAAGCGACAGCACGATCGTCATCAGGATGAAGACGATCGACCCGATCCCGATGATGACGCCCATCATCGGCCAGTAGAACGACATCAGGATTGTCGATCCGACCAGCATCACGACGGACGGAAACAGGGCGACGAGCAAGGTGTCGTTCAAGAGATCGAGCGCCCACATGCCGCGGGTCACCTTGCGAACCGTCGATCCGGCAAAGCTGTTGGCATGCCAGTCGGTCGAGAAGCGCTGGATGCGGTAGAAGGCAGCCGACGCGATGTCGGTCATCATCTTGAGGGTCAGATCGGTGACCCCCAGGAAGGTGAGGTGCCTGAGAATGATCGCGCCGAGCGACAGCGCCATCAGCATCCAGAAGGCGGCAAGCGCCGCATCCCAGGCAAGCTGATCGGTCGCCACACCGGAAACGACGGCATCGACGAGCCGGCCCGAATAGAGCGGCGTTAGGACGTCAGCGAGCGTCGACAAGAGAACCATGCCGAGAATGACGCTGATGCGCAGCGGCTGCGCTTTCCAGTGAGACCAGGTGAATCCAAGAACGCTGCGGAACGCACCGCCGCGCAGGTCAATACGAGTAAAAGCCATAACAATCGCCCGATGCGCGACGCATCGGCCTCAAACAAGATCAGAATGGAATATGCCGTTAAAAGGAACCCAGCTTCCGATGCGGCATCATTGGAGTGACCGAATCCTCCGGAGAGGAAGGGCCAAGGTCAGCGAAACGAAATCCGACCTGGAAAAACGAAAAGGCGAAAATGCCCTTCCCGGCCCAGTTCAAGACTGCACGCCGCCCCGTAGGGAGAAAGAAAAAGCTGGCATCTTTTGAAACCTCCCTGATTGGTTGCCGGAAGACGACCTATAGGCGAATCGCGCGCAACCGCCAAGTGCAGAAATCTTGCCATGGCGCCAATCGTCGCGGCTGCGACCTGTTTGCAACAGTCTCCGACATGCCTCCCGGGGTTTACGGCGGTGGGCTCTTCGTAGCAGAGTACGCCGCGATCGCCGACCGTGCATGCACGAAACGGCGGCATCTTGGGGAGGGTCCGCGACAACCGGCACCGGCAATGACCGGACGGCGATGCGCGGTGGGAGTGAATTGACAAGGTTCCGGTTCGATATCGTCGCGGCCCTGCTGCCGCTGATCATCCTTGGCTTCATGGCGTTTGCGGGGCCCGCGCGTGCTGTCGAGAAGCAGGAACTCGTGGTGGTCACCTCCTACCCGCCCTCCTTCTTCGAGCCCTTTCGCGCCGCTTTCGAACGCGCCAATGCCGACATGCGGGTGACGATCGTGCAGCGCAACACGGCGAGCGCCAGCCGCTTCGTCATTGAGAAGGCGGACGTGCCGGCCGACATCTTCTGGGCCTCGGCGGCCGATGCCTTCGAGCTCTTGAAACGCAACGGAAGCCTGCGCCCGATCGCGCCACGCAACACCGGCGCACCGGATCATGTCTTCGGTTATCCCGTAAACGACCCACAGGGCTACTATCTGGGCTTCGCGCTGTCGGGCTACGGCTTCGTCTACAATCCCGCCCATCTCGCCCGGAGCAAACTACCCGTGCCGGAGGACTGGCAGGATCTGCTGAACCCCGTCTATTCCGGCCAGATCGGCATCACCACGCCTTCCCGCTCGGGCACGACGCACCTGATCGTCGAAGCCTTGCTGCAAACCTACGGCTGGGAGAAAGGCTGGGCGATGCTGTCGCAGCTCGGCGGCAATCTCTCAACGGTTACCGCCCGCAGCTTCGGGGTTGCTTCCGGCGTGGCGCAGCGGCGCTTCAGCATCGGCATCACCATCGATTTCCTCGCCACCTCGCCGGATTTCGCCGGCGCCGGCAATGTCTTCGTCCTGCCGCCCGACACCGTGTTCGTGCCGGCAAGCATCGGCATTCTGTCCCGGGCGCGCAACGTGCCGGGAGCCGAACGCTTCGTCGATTTCGTGCTTTCGGAGGCTGGCCAGAAACTCCTGCTGTCGCCGGCAATCGCCCGTATTCCCGTCAATCCGGCGCTCAACAGCGGCCTGCTGCCGCAGGAAGACGGCGAGCGCCTGCTGAAATCCGGCGGCTTCGACGCCGCCCTGTCGGCGCGCAGATATGGCCTCGTCAATCTGATTTTCGACGACTATATCGTGCGCCGCCGGGCAACCCTTGCCCGCCTGTGGAAGAGGGCTGCGGATCTGGAGGCGATGAACATCGAAGATGCGCAACGGCTGAGCATGCTGGCTCGGGCGCGGCGGCTGTTGGGTCAGCCTCCGCTTTCGGCAAGCGAAGTCGCCAATGTTGCTGAGGCCCTGCAAGGCGAATGGCCCCGCGGCGTCGCCCGCTCCCCTGCCCACGCAGAACTCGCGAGCCGCCTGCGCGCACTGATCGAACAGAACCTCAACGAGGCGGAGCAGCTGCTGTCCTCGGCGGCGCGATCTGGCGGTCCCGTCAATCTCCATCCGTGGCGGCAGTGACGATGGCGGTTCTCGAAACGACCGCACAGCAGCCGCGCTGGCGCTTCGGCATCGGCGCCCGCCTCGTGCTGGCCTTTGTCGCGATCGTCGGGCTCGCTGTCGGCGCCTGCCTGGTCGGTTGGCTTTCCTACGAGCGGCTGTCGGGCGAACTGTCGCGCATGGCGGATGAGCAGATGCCGCAGCTCGCCTTCGCGTCGCGACTCTCCAAGGCCGGGGCCGACATCGGCTCCGTGACGTCGGTACTTGCCGGCGCCGAAAGCCGCGCCGAGTACAACGAGATCCGCGCCGTCTACGCGACGCGCCTCCAGACCCTTCGCGCCCTGCTCGAAGAAAACACGGCGCAGTCGAGCACGGCGGCGCTGCTGCCGCTCGCCGAGGCCATCGGCACCAATCTGAAAAAGATCGACCTTGCCGCGGGCAAGCGCTTCACGCTGCGCGAGGCGATGCGGTCGGACATCGACGAGTTGCGCTGGGTCCAGGCCGATCTTCTGGAAGAAGCCGATCCGTTGGTCGACGACATCCGCTTCAACATCGAAGCGGAGACCCGCAAGGGTCAGGGTGCGGCCGCACTCGCCGAACAGCAGAAGAGCGAAGCGCTGCTGACCGTCGTCTCCCAGGCGAACCTTGCGACAGGCCTGATCGGTCGGCTGGTCAACGCCACGACCGAAGAGGAAATGCAGGAGACCAACGCCTTTCTCGGCGACAGCGCCGACGAACTGGCAAGCCGCATCCGCTCGCTCGACAGCTGGCCCGACAGCATCACCGTTCGGCAGCTTGCCGGGCGCATTCTCGACCAGTCCAACGCCTCGACGGGCATACCCAATCGCAAGCGCTCGGAAATGCTGCAGGCCAGCACACTTGCCGAACTTGCCGGCGAAAACGGCCGGCTCGTCGAGGAGCTTGGCCGCAAGATCGAAACGGAAGTGATCGCGATCGAGGCAAGCGCCGGGGACGCCGCCCGGCGCGCGGCTGCGGCAATCGAGACCGGGCGAAGCCTGCTGGTCGCGATCGCCATTCTCTCGGTGCTCGTCGCAAGCGCGATCGGCTATTTCTACGTCCACCGCAACCTCATTGCCCGTATCCGCCTGCTGGCGACGGCCGCCGGCGCGATCAGCGGGGGCCGGCACTCCACGGCGATCCCGCCGCCCGAGGCCGACGAACTCGGCGACCTCTCGCGTGCGCTCACCCTCTTTCGCCAGACCCGCGACGAGCTGATCCAGTCGGCAAAGCTTGCGGCCCTCGGCCAGATGGCGGCCGGCATCGGCCACGAACTCAATCAGCCTCTAGCCGCCCTTCGCGCCCATATTCACAGCGCCGCCACTCTAATCGGCCGCGGCAAGGGCGAGCAGGCCGTCAACAACCTCGACAAGATGAAGGGGCTGACGGGACGCATGGCAGACCAGATCAGCCATATCCGCCGCTTTGCCCGGCGGCCGGACGCGCAGCTGCGGCCGGTCGATCTCACCGCGGCGGTGCGGGACGCCCTCAGCCTGCTCGAACACCGTTTCGAGGAGGAGAACGTCGCCCTCGATCTTTCGTTGCCGCAGGACAGTTCAGCCATGGTCATGGCCGAACCGGTCCGGCTCGAGCAAGTCGCCGTCAATCTCGTCGGCAACGCGCTCGACGCCGTCGCTGGCCAGCCACTTCGGCGCGTGAGCGTCAGCGTTGAAGTCACCGGCGGCGTCGCCCGGCTGATCGTCGACGATACCGGGCACGGCATCGCCACGGAAAACCTGCCAGCCGTGTTCGATCCCTTCTTCACCACCAAGCCGGTAGGCTCGGGGCTCGGTCTCGGCCTGTCGATCTCCTACAACATCGTCAAGGATTTTGGCGGCGACATCACGATCCTCGACACCGGCCCGGCCGGCACACGATTCCTCGTATCCCTGAAAGGCCCGGAATGAGACCGGAAGCGGACATCATCCTGATAGACGACGACGCCAGCGTGCTTGAGGCCTGCTGCCAGGTGTTGGAACTGGAGGATTTCACAGTCTCCCCGCACGGTTCCGTCGTCTCGGCGCTCGCCGGCCTTCGCGCCGACAGCGACACCGTGATCGTCTCGGATGTGCGCATGCCCGATCATGACGGCTTCGACCTGGTCGCCGCCGTGCGCAAGATCGATCCCGATATCCCGATCGTGCTGATGTCCGGACATGGCGATATCCCGATGGCGCTACGTGCAATGCGCGAAGGCGCCTGGGATTTCCTGGAGAAGCCAGCCGATCCGGTGCACCTGATCGAAACCGTGCGCCGGGCCCGCGATCACCGTCGCCTGCTGCTGGAAAATCGGCGGCTGCGCCTCTCCGTCGACAAGGACGGCTGGGAGACGCGGCTGATCGGCCATTCGGCGCCGATGGTGGCGCTGCGCGAAAAGCTGCAGCGCATCGCTGCCGCCAGCGCCGACGTGCTGATCATCGGCGATACCGGCACCGGCAAGGAAGTGACCGCAAGGGCGCTGCACGATTTCAGCGGCCGCAAGGGCCGTTTCGTCGCCGTCAACTGCGGCGCCATCCCCGAGACCATGCTCGAATCCGAGCTTTTCGGCCATGAGGCCGGCGCCTTTACCGGCGCGCGCGAAAAGCGCATCGGCAAGATCGAATATGCCGATGGCGGCACGCTGTTTCTCGACGAGATCGAGTCCATGCCGATCGCAGCCCAGGTGCGGCTGCTACGCGTCCTGCAGGAGCGCGTCATCGAACGGCTCGGATCGAACGTCGAACTGCCGGTCAACATCTGTGTGGTGGCGGCAACGAAAGCCGACCTGCACGATGCCGCGCGGCGGGGAGAATTCCGCGAAGACCTCGCCTACCGCCTCGACATCGCCCGGGTCGAACTGCCGCCGCTCGCGCGCCGCAAGGGCGATGTCGGCCTCCTGTTCCAGCACTTCCTCAGCCTTGCCGCAAAGCGCCAGGGGCGCACTGCGCCGCCGGTCGGCGTCGATCTGCTGGCCGATCTCAACGCCCGGCCCTGGCCCGGCAACGTGCGTGAACTGCGCAATGTCGCGGAACGCTTCGTGCTCGGGCTCGAAGAGCGCCCAGACAGCGAAGCCACGACCGCAGGCGGCGAGACGTTGGAAGCGCAGATGGACCGGCTGGAGCGGACCATCATCATCAACAGTCTCGCCAGACATGAGGGCCGCGTGGGTGCGACCGCCGATGCGCTCGGCATTTCCCGCAAGACGCTCTATCTGAAGATGCGCAAGTTCGACATCGACGCCCGGGCCGATGGCGACGAGGGGTAATGTTACCCTTTTGACCCCGCCTCGCCCGCCCCGATGTTACCCTTCTTACCCATCCCGACGTGAAACTGGCTGGTTTTGCGGGGTTTTTCGATCTGGCACGGGCCTTGCTCTCAATAGGACAGCCGCCAAGCACTGGCGGTCTATTGGGAGGAGATACCTATGTTGAAAACCATCGCAGCAGCGATGCTGATGTCGGCTGCCTTTATCGTGACGGCCCACGCCCAGGACGGTGGCAAGGTGACGATCGTCACTTCGTTCTCCAAGGACGTGACCGATCCGTTCAAGGCGGGCTTCGAGGCCGCCAATCCCGGCTTTACCCTCGACGTCCAGAACAAGAGCACCAGCTCGGGCGTGAAATACATCGACGAGACCAAGGTCAACAACCAGGTCGACCTGTTCTGGGCGTCGGCGCCTGACGCCTTCGACAGCCTGAAGAGCAAGGAACTGCTGGCGAAGTTCACCCCGTCGGTGACGGGACTGCCCGAAAAGGTCGGCTCCTATCCGGTCAACGATCCGGACGGCTTCTACTTCGGCTTTGCCGCGTCGGGCTACGGCATCATGTCGAACGACCGCTACCTGGAAGCCAACAACCTGCCGAAGCCGGCCGAATGGGGCGACCTCGCCAAGCCGGAATACTTTGACCACGTCGCCATCGCCGCCCCGTCGCGCTCCGGCACCACCCACCTGACGATCGAGACGATCCTGCAGGGCGAAGGCTGGGACAAGGGCTGGGGCACGCTCAAGGGCATCGGCGGCAACCTGCAGCAGGTGACCGAGCGCTCCTTCGGCGTTCCGGACGCCGTCAACTCCGGCCAGACCGGCATCGGCATCGTCATCGACTTCTTCGCCTTCTCGGCCCAGGCGAGCGGCTTCCCGGTGAGCTTCGCCTATCCGTCGGTCACGACGGTCGTGCCGGCCAATATCGGCATTGTCGCCAATGCCCCGAACCAGGCCGGCGCCGAGGCCTTCGTCAACTACATCCTGTCGGAGAAGGGCCAGGAAGTCCTGCTCGAGCCGGCGATCCGTCGCCTGCCGATCAACCCGGCGCTCTACGCCAAGGCGCCCGAAGGCTTCCCGAACCCCTTCAAGGATCCGCGCTTCCAGTCGATGATCACCTTTGACAGCGACGTCTCGAAGAAGCGCACGGATGTCGTCGACACGCTGTTCGACCAGCTCATCTCCTTCCAGCTCGAAAACCTGAAGGGCGCCACCCAGGCGATCCATGCGGCCGAAAAGGCGCTCGCTGCTAACGAACAGCCGGCGGCCCGCGCGCTTCTTGACGAAGCCAAGGCCCTGGCTGCCGCCATGCCGATCACGGCGGAGGAGGCAGCCAGCAAAGAAACGCGCGACGCCTTTACCGGCGGCGAAGAGAAGACCGCACGCCAGGCGGAACTGGAGCAGAAGTGGGCCGCGTTCGCGACGGAGAAATATGCCGCCGCCAAGGCCAAGGCTGAAGAAGCCCTGAACCTCGTCGACTAACGCGCGACAGCGACCGCCTGCCCAACTGGCGGGCGGTCATGCTCCCAAAACATCATAGCTTCGCCGACCCTGGCGCGCCTTGCGCGCGCCCGTTGGCCGAACTCACTCCGGAGTCTGCCCCATGGCGCTCGTCGCTTCCGTTCCCATCAGGCCCGCCGCGGCCAAACCAGGCCAGATCCTGGCAGTCTCGGTGATCGCCCTGTTCCTGGCGATCTTCCTGGTCATCCCCGCCGGCACTGTCATCTACACCGCCTTCACCGAGAAGGGCACCGGTGCGCTGACCATCGTCAACTTCATCGACTTCTTCAACACCGACCTCTTCCGCCGGTCCTTCTTCAATTCGGTCTATGTGTCCGGCATGTCGGTCGTCTGGGCGAGCGCCATTGCGCTGCCGCTCGCGGTGCTCACGACCCGCTTCGACTTCCGCGGCTCGCTCATCATCCAGACGCTCGGCTTCGTGCCCCTGATCATGCCGCCCTTCGTCGGCGCGGTGGCGATGCAGCTTCTCTTCGGCCGCAACGGCACGGTGAACCTGCTTCTCAACGACTGGTTCGGCATCCGCATCCCCTTCATGGAGGGGCTGAACGGCGTCATCTTCGTGCAGTCGCTGCACTATTTCCCCTTCATCCTGATCAACCTGTCGACCAGCCTGCGCAATATCGACCGGTCGATGGAGGAAGCTGCCCAGAACCTCGGCTCCTCCGGCTTCCGGCTCTTCCGTCGCATCGTCTTTCCGCTTGCCATGCCCGGCTATCTCGCCGGCGCGTCGCTCGTCTTCGTCAAGGTCTTCGACGATCTGGCGACACCGCTGCTCCTCAACGTTAAGGACATGCTGGCGCCGCAGGCCTATCTCCGCGTCACCTCCGTCGGCCTCACCGACCCGATGGGCTACGTCATCTCGGTGATCCTCATCGCGGTATCGATCTTCGCCATGTGGCTTTCGGCGGTCGCCATGCGCGGCAAGGACTATTCGACCGTGCAGCGTGGCGGCGGCGGCCTTTCCAGGCGCAAGCTCAGCCGCGGCGAAAGCGTCATCGCCTATGGCGTCGTCGCTCTGATCCTTCTCCTGGTGCTCTCGCCACACATCGGCCTGTTGCTGCTGTCTTTCGCAACCGTATGGTCGTTCAGCCCGCTGCCCGATGCCTACACCGTCGCGCACTACGGCCGGGTTTTCGGCGAGAGTTCGCTCTACATCAAGAACACGCTGATCTACGCCAGCCTTGCGGGCCTGATCGACGTCGTCATCGGCGGCGCCATCGCCTATCTGGTGCTGCGCACCAAGGTCGTCGGCCGCCGCTGGCTCGATTGGGCGGCCACCGCAGCGCTCGCCATCCCCGGCGTCGTGCTCGGCATCGGCTATCTCCGGACCTTCTACGGCATCACGCTGCTCGACGGTACACCGCTTGCAACGCTCTGGGTCATGGTGGTTTTGGCGCTTGCCATCCGCCGCCTGCCTTATGCGCTGAGGGCCTGCTACGCCGCCCTGCAACAGGTGTCGGAATCGCTCGAAGAAGCGGCTGAAAACCTCGGCGCCACCAAGCAGCGGACCATCCGCCGCATCGTCTTGCCGCTGATGACCGGCGGCCTGCTTGCCGGCTTCGTCACCAGCTTCTCGACGGCCGCCGTCGAGCTCTCGGCAACGCTGATGCTGATCCAGAGCAACTCGGACGCGCCGATCGCCTACGGGCTCTACGTCTTCATGCAATCGCCGGCCGGTCGCGGTCCGGGCGCAGCCCTCGGCGTCATCGCCGTGATCATGGTCGCGCTCTGCACGCTCCTGTCCCACTACGTCATCGAGCGCCGCCAGAAGGCGCTCGGGACGGCAAAGTAATTCGGGAGGAAACAATGACAGTGAACATCAACAGCGCCGCACTCGCCGCCGGCCCCGCCAAGGCGATCAGCATCAGCGACGTCAATCTCTACTACGGCGCGCTGCACGTCCTGAAGAACATCAATCTCGAAATACAGCCGGGGGAATTCTTCGCCTTTCTCGGCCCGTCCGGCTGCGGCAAGACCACGCTTTTGCGGTTGATCGCCGGCTTCAACAACGCCCGTCAGGGCAAGGTCGTGATTGGCGGACAGGACGTGCTCGACATGCCCGCATGGAAGCGCGACATCGGCATGGTCTTCCAGTCCTACGCGCTCTGGCCGCACATGACGGTCGCCGCCAATGTCGCCTTCGGCCTTGAAGAACGGCGCCTGCCACGCGCCGAGGTCGACCGTCGGGTCAAGGCGGCGCTGGACCTCGTCGGCCTCAAGCACCTCGCTGATCGCCGCCCGTCGCAACTTTCCGGCGGCCAGCAGCAGCGCGTGGCGCTCGCCCGCACCATCGCGATCGAACCGAAGGTGCTGTTGCTCGACGAGCCGCTGTCCAACCTCGACGCCAAGATGCGTGTCGAAGTCAGGCGCGAGCTGCGCGAGTTGCAGCAGCGGCTGCAACTGACGACGATCTTCGTCACCCACGACCAGGAAGAGGCCAACACGGTCTGCGACCGGATCGCCGTCTTCAACGAGGGCAGCATCCAGCAGGTGGGAACGCCGATGGGGCTCTACGAGAAGCCGGCCAACCTCTTCGTCGCCAACTTCCTCGGCACGGCCAACATCCTCGACGGCAAGGTGGCCGGCATCGGCGCTGCCAGAAGCTTCGAGGTCGTGGGCGGCGGCTCCATCCCGATCCCTGCGGGGACCGAGGTCCCCGCAGGCGCCAAGCTCGTCTTCCGGCCGCAATATGCGACGATCGGCAGCCTCGAGCCCGGCGCCGTCGCGCTCGAGGGCATCATCGCGCATCGCGAGTTCCTGGGCGCGACCGTGCGCTATGGTGTCAGGATTGGGGCGGCGACGGTGCTGATCGACGCGCCGTTCCATTCCGGCGACGCGCTTCTCGAACCCGGCGCGACGACGACGCTCGGCCTCAAGCCGTCGTCGGCGCAATGGCTCGCCCACTAGAGCATACGACGCGCGTCCGCCGGTCTCGCCGGCGGGCGCCAGCTTTCCCATTTCAAGCAGCGCCAGATCGCTGACACCCGAGTTCCGCATGAAAAGAGATCTCCCAAGCCTCATCCTCATCCGCCACGGCGAAACCCAATGGAACGTCGCCGGCCGCCTGCAGGGCCGCAAGGACACGCCGCTGACCGCCAATGGCGTGCGCCAGGCACTCGCCGTCGGCCTGCGCCTTGCCGAACGGATCGCCGACGAGGAAAAGACCCTGACCTTCTGGGTGAGCCCGCTCGGCCGCGCCCGCCAGACCGCATCGATCCTCGCCGACACCTGGTCGATCCCCTTCGATCGTTTTGCCGAGGCGGCTGCCCTTGCCGAACGCTCCTATGGCGCCTGGGAGGGGCTGGCCCATGACGAGATCGAGCGCGATCTTGCCGATCAGTACGATGCGCACAGCGCCGACCCGTTCGACTATTCGATGCCGGGCGGCGAAAGCCGGACTGCGCTTTCAGCGCGCCTTCAGGCCTGGCTCGACACGCTCGACCGCGGCCGCCGCCATGTCGTCGTCACCCATAGCGGTTGCCTCAGGGCCCTGCGCGGCATCTACACCGCCGCCTCGCGCGACGAGATTCTTGCCTATCGCGAGCCGCAGACCGCCTCGTTCCTTCTGACCGCGGGTCGCGAGACCATGCTCGACGTGCCCCTCAACATCCTACGCGCCCTTGGCTGCGATGGCGCAGGAAGGACCGTCTGGATCTGATCGACAAGGCCGCCGCAACCAACCACAAGAAACGCCGCGCATGGAAACCATGCGCGGCGTTCGATGTTCAGAGCGATGTGCTGCCGCCTCAGAAACTCACCTTCAGCTTGGCGTTGACGCCGTGGTCGGAAACGCCTGAGGCGATCTGGCCGGTGTAGTTGACGCCGAAGGTCGCGGCCGGAGCGATTTTGAAGTCGATGCCCGCTTCGACGAGTGCCGCATCCCGGGCAATCGGCGCACCGCCGACGGTAAAGCCCTGGCCGCCGGCAAAGGCAAGCGTGGAGGTCGGCACGACATCGCCGAAGGCATGGCGCCAGCCGACGGTGCCGCTCAGAACTGCCGCCGTTTCGCCGAAAGAAACGTCGGTCGAGGTGCGCACGCCAATCGTCGTGAAGGTCGTGTCGTTGTTGTTCGAGCGGCCGGCGAGCGCCGCTGCCCCGCCCTTTTCACGGAAACTGTCCGTGTCGAGGTTGAGATAGGCGAGATTGGCGAAGCCTTCGAAATCGAAGCGACTGGCACTCGCGGCATAGCTCGCCTCGCCGAAGATCTGGGCGGTGCGGGCGTCATAGGCCGCCGACAGGCTGTCGTCGAAACCGCCGAAGGACACGCTGCGCGCCGTTTCGATGCGATGCCAGCTATAGGTCGCACCCGCTGTCAGCGACAGCGCGCCAAGCCCGGTCCCGGCATAGGCACCGATGTGGTAGTTGTCGCTGTCCCCGGAGGAACGACGGTCGACCACATCGAAGGACGAGCGGCTGTAGCCGCCGAAGAGGCCGGCGCGCCAGTTGTCGCCGACGAGGCCATCGGCGCCCATGAGAAAGCCGCCGACGTTACGCTGGAAGCCCGCCGCATTGCCGTTGCCATCCGTATCGCCCCAAGTGCCGAAGGCCTGGCTCCAGAAGGCGAAGCGCTCGGTATCTGCCGCAACGCTTTCGATGCCGCCTTCGCCATAGGCGAGCACTGGCGTCGCCTTGGTGCTGTCATCGCCGAAAGCCGTGCGGATGCGGTTGGTGGCTGCAGCGTTCAGGAGCAGGCCGTCTTGCAGCAGCATACCCTTGGTCGAGGCATAGATTTCACCCGAGAGCTGGTCGAAGGCAAAACGCGCCTGCGCGCGGTCGAGGTTGGTGAGCGCCGAATAGGCTGCATTGGAGAAGCCGAGGCTTTCTGCGGCGATCGCCGTTGCCCGCTGGTTGGCGGTTTCCGTGACATCCGCGAAGCGGATGTCGTTGCGGCTGAGTGTCAGCGTCACGTTGTTGGCGTCGTAGCCGAGCGTCGGATCGAGGAAGACGAGGCTCGATGCGACGTCGGCAAAGGTACCGGTCACGCCGCCGGCCGCCGTCAGGATCGTGTAGTTGGTCTGCGGCGCATAGCTGCCATTGGCTGCGAGCGCCAGGACAGAGCCGCCGTTGAGCGTCGCCTTGCCTGACGCGACGAT
Source organism: Ensifer sp. YR511 (assembly GCF_900103045.1). Taxonomy (NCBI): domain Bacteria; kingdom Pseudomonadati; phylum Pseudomonadota; class Alphaproteobacteria; order Hyphomicrobiales; family Rhizobiaceae; genus Ensifer; species Ensifer sp. YR511. The sequence continues at coordinate 40,327 of NZ_FNGR01000018.1, read as the reverse complement.
CTTGTCGCTCTCGCCCTTGTCGTTGGCCTCGACCTCATAGGTCGAGCCCGCTGCAAAATTGATATCTCCGGCAACGTTGAGCGTGCCGATCGAATTGCCGGGGGCAATCACGCCGCCGTCGGCAATCGTGATGCTGCCGAACGTCCCGATGCCGCCGATGGCGCCGTCCTTTTCGATGGTGAGCCCTGAAGACGAGGCGATCGACACTTGCACCGAAAGCAGGCCGGACTTGACCACGGTCGCGCCGGTATAGGTGTTCTGGCCGTTAAGCACGAGCGCGCCGGGGCCGAGCTTGGTGAGACCGCCGCTGCCGCTGATCGCCTTGTTGACGGCAACCACGTTGGCGGCGTCCGCCACGTCGAGCGCGCCACCGGCACCTTCGAGAACGATATCGCGGTCGATCTGATGCATGTCGCGACCGGCGATCCTGAGGGCCCCGCCATCGAGCCTCAGCTTGGCCGCAGCGCTGCCAAGCGCAGCGTCCTCTTCGACCACAACGGTACCTCCGTCGGTCACCAGCGTTTCGCCGATGAACGAATGATCGTCGATGCAATAGTCGCGGATCGCCTGCTGGAAGCGCGGATCGCTGCTCTTGCAATCAAGCAGCGTCTTCTTCTCCTGGTCGGTCAGACCGGCCAGAATTGGCAGGCCGTTCTCGTCGGCGATCTGGCCGAGATAGACGTCGTTGCGCATGTTGTTGCGGCTAAGGTTGAAGACCTTGCCCTTCTCGGCGAAGGTCGATGCTTCATCGCCCCAGACGATCCGGGTCCTGGCCGTCGCTGTCGCCGGATCCGTGTAGTTCTGCAGCACCGGACCGACCCAGCGCACCGTGTGCGCAACCGGCTCGTGGTCCGAAAGCGGCGTCTTCGATCCATCCGGATTGGTCACGTAGCTGACGTCGGTGATGACGCCCGAATAGGGATCCTTCGGATCGTCGGCCAGCGTCCACCACTTGCCGAAGGGACGCGACGCCAGGAAGTGATCGATCTTGACCCGGTGCCAGCTTGCCCAGGTGTTGGTGGCGTCTTCGCCGTGCGACGGCCAGGTGACACTGCCGTCGTTCAAGCCATGCGGCGAGAACTGCTCGCGCTCGTTTGGAAGCTGCAAGATCTGGAACTGCTTCTTCAGGATGTTCATCGTCTGCGGCAGGTTGCCGGCAACCGGATACATCTCGTCGGCAAAGAGGCCAGAGGGAACCGTCGAGGCGTTGATCGCCGAAGCACCCTTGCCCTTCCACTCGGCGATATAGGCGTCCAGCTTCTGCTGGTCTTTTGCATAGTCGCGCAGCAGGCTCATGTAGAAGCTGTTGGTCGGGTTCTTGACGTAGGTTTTCAGCAGCAATTCCTGCTGGCTGACAGAATGCAGGCCGCGCTCCGAGACGTCGCCGGCATTGAAATCACCGGTGAGGATGATGGGCCGCGTCTCGGACTTGGCCCACTGGTTGATGCCCTTGGCTTCGTTGATGCGGGTCGTCGGCGGGTCGTAATAGTTGAGGTGCGTGGTGCCGACGACCACCTGCGGCTTGCTGACGGTAGGGTCGACCACCGTATAGGTCACGATGTCGCCGAGCGTGCTGGCGCCGAAGGTGCCGGGGAGACGCGAGAACACGCCGGTATCGCTGTCCTGACGCGTCGCGTAGGTGCCAAGGCCCGCATTCTTCAGGATGCCCGGGATGTCACGGGCGTAGGTGCTGTTGGCGCGAAACTCCTGGAAGGTCAGGACGTCGTAGTTTCCCTTTATGAAGAAGTCCGACATCACGCTCGGGTTGGCCTTGAAGCGGTCCAGCCAGGTGTTGAGCGTCAGGATCTTCATGCTGTCGTCGGCGGCGCGCGCCTCGGCCGCCGAGAGCGTCAGGCTCGTTCCGCACAGAAGGATCGCCGTCGCCAGGCGCAACGGTTGCGTGAGGCGCGCAAAAGCCCGCACCCCGCGGAGGTGGTGTCCACGTTGTCTCATATCTTGCTCCAATGTCGCGATGCGAACACGCTCCGTCACAAGACCTTCATGGCGATGATGTTGATGAGCGGAAGAGTTCACTGAAATGTACGATTACGGACATTAAGCGAGTCAAATGTCAGTTTTACAACATTTCATGGGGCGCCATAAAATTTCACGCGGCCCATAGGTGCTGCGCTGATTTCCTTGGAGATCGGCGTCAGCCCTATGGTAGCAAAGCGTGCTGAGGGGCAATCAGGATGAGGGTGATGGACGATCGGGATATTGCGGATGGGGACAAGAAGACGCGCCGGCAGGCGCAACTTCTCAGCCACCTCGAGAAGAACCACTATATCTCGATCGAGGAGATCACCGGCCTGTTCGGCGTCACCACGCAGACGGCACGGCGCGATATCATGGCGCTCGAACAGGAGGGCAAGGTGCGGCGCCTGCACGGCGGAGCGACCATTGCGACCCCGGTTGATCCCAACATCTACCGCCAGCGGCGCATCGACAACGCGGAGGTGAAGGAACGCATCGGGCAACTGACCGCCGAGCTTGTTGCCGACGGCGCTGCCGTCTTCCTCGACACCGGCACGACCTGCGAAGCGGTGGCGCGCGGTCTGCTCAAGCGCCGCGATCTTCGTGTCGTCACCTACAGTCTGCGCGTCGCAACCACGCTCAGCGAAAGCAGCAGCTTTGCCGTCGCGGTGCCCGGCGGCTTCGTGCGGCAAGTGGATGCCGGCGTGTTTCGCGAGGAGACCGCCGACTATATCCGCAAGTTCAAATTCGACGTCGCCATCATCTCGGTCAGCGGCATCGATCAGGACGGCGATATCGGCGACGACGACCATGCCGAAGTCGCCGCCGTCTCGGCCGCGATGCGCCAGGCCGAGCGGGTGATCCTCGCCGTCGACAGCAGCAAGTTTGGCCGGCGTGCGCTGGTGCGCCTGGCTTCGCTTGCCGATATCGATGCGCTGGTAACCAATGAATTGCCGGAGGAGCGTCTCGTCTCCCTACTGCGCGAACACGGCGTCAGCATTCATTGCTAGTGTAAGGGCCGAAGCGATGGAAGCCCGCGACGATCTCTTGCTAGGGGCTTGAAACCTTTGGTGCGGCACCACACATAGGCATCAGGAAATTGCCCGTGGAGCCTGACTGACATGATCAACCGAAGGCTCCGGGCGTAGTTCGCGCGCAAACGCTGACCACGGATGTACTGGCAGTGTGACGCAGCGAGCGGGAAAAGGTCGGCATTGCCGGCCTTTTTTGTTTTGAACGCCGGCGAAGGCTCATATGGCCGGCCCTACCAGCGAAGCGCCCAGCGGCCGCCCAACGCCCCAAGCACCGTCAGCATGAGGACCGCGATCGTGTACCAGGTCGCGACGAAAAGCGGTGAATCGTCCGGGCAGTGGGCCGCGTAGAAGGTCGCGGCGATGCCGCCGGCCGCGAGCCCTGCCAGGGCGCCTGCAAGCCCGGGACGCGACGGGGCGCCATGGCGCAGTGCGAGAAGGAACAACGCCAAGGGCGCAAGGCCGATCAGCGGAATGAAGGTCATGCAGACCAAATAGTTGGTTCCAACGAGTTTCGTCACCCAGCTACCGGATGGCACTGCAAGAAGCTCGAGCAACACACCGCCGACAACGAGCGCCGGCGCGACGGCAAGGTAGGGCACCAGCTTGCGCGGATCCGCGTCGGGCCATGCGGCAACGCGCATGGCCGCAAAAGCGGCCGCGGCGAGCGCGATCGTGACCACGAATTTGAACAGGAACCGCACCGTCTCGGCGGCAGCGGCGATATCCGGCCGCGGTCCGAGCAGGATCGAGAACACGACACCGGCAAGGACGAGTGCACCGATGGCGACGCCGGACCATACGGTGTTCATCGGCAGGCCGGGTCGCCGATTGTCCGCTGCGAGAGCCTTGATGAGGTCGTTCGTGTCCATGGTCAGTTTCGTCCAAATCGGCGGGCGATTGCAGCAAGGCCGCGGTGAAGCGCCACCCGAACCGCCGTTTCATTCATGTCCAGTTTCTGCGCCGTCTCAGCCACCGTGAAACCCTCGATCGAAATCGCGTTGACCACTGAGCGCTGCCCAGGTGCCAGCCCTTCCAGCGCTCGGCCGATTTCCCAATCCCTGGCCTTTTCCGTCTCGACGCTTGCCAGCGTGTCTTCAAGCCCCTCGATGCCGACCGTCGGGCGGCGAGCCTGACGACGCACGGCATCGACGTATTTGTGCCTGGCAATGGCATGCAGCCACGGGATGACCGGCGCATCCTCCCGCCAGGTGTGACGCTTGACGTGCGCTGCCAGCAGCGCCTCCTGCACGACGTCCTCAGCATCGACGCCTCCGCCGATGGTCCAACGTCGGGCCCAGCCACGGATCGCCTGCGCTGCGTCCCGCAGGAAGTCGGCATAGGCTTTTTCGTCGCCGGCCGCGGCCGCGCGGAGAAGTCTTGCGAGATGTTCGTCGTCCGCGCCGCTCACCCGCGCCTTTCCTCCCCATTCGCCGATTCCCGGCGTTTGTTACACGGCTATCTCAAATTCGCGGCCGCTGTCTGCTCAGACCGACCTCGCGAGCCCATCACGAAAGCGTGTTGCCAACGTTATGTAACGCCCGGTGTCGCCGCGGCGAAAGAGCCGATGTGCGCCTCAGACAGGACGCACGGGAACAGTTCAACACGGAGATAATATGATGTCCATGAAGTCCACGATCAGCAGCGCAATGCTGGCAAGCGCGGTCGCCGCCGCCCTGTCGTCGCTCGCGATTGCGAGCCCACTGACTGAAGCGCAGGTCAAGTCCGCCATGGATGCCGGCAAGGAGAAATGCTTCGGCGTCGCGCTCAAGGGCCAGAACGATTGCGCCGCCGGCCCGGGCACGACGTGCCAGGCAACATCCACCGTCGACTATCAGGGCAATGCCTGGAAATTCGTCGACGGCGGCACCTGCACGACGATGAAGCTGCCCGACGGCCGCATGGGTTCGCCCGAGGCGCTTTCGCGCGACATGCCGTCCTGATCGATCGCAATTCAGGAACGGGACGCGGGGCGATCGCGTCCCGTTCCGCCTCGGTTTTCAAGGGGTAGCGGTCCAGGGACGTTCCCACCCGCCATCCAGGGTCTCAGGATTATGACGGGATTGGCAATGCGCACATCAACGGACGACGGCAGCAGACTTGCCCCGGTAGGTCCTCACCTGCCGAAACACGAAATCGCCGGGCTCGCCGGAACGAGCTTCAAGCATCAGCACCTCCAGGCGATCCTTGCCGATGATGCCTGCGGCGGCTTCTTCGAAATTCATGCGGAGAACTACATGGGTGCCGGCGGACCGCCGCATGCGGCGCTCGCCCGCATTCGCCAGGATTTTCCGGTGTCTCTGCATGGTGTCTGCATGTCGATCGGCGGCCCACAGCCGCTCGACAGAGCGCACCTGGGGCGGTTCAAGGCACTGGTCGACCGCTATGAACCGGCCCTCGTCTCCGAGCATCTCGCCTGGTCGACCCACGAGACCACCTTCTACAACGATCTCTTGCCGCTGCCCTACACCGAGGCGACCGTTGCCCGCGTATCCGATCATATCGACGAGGTTCAGGACGCGATCGGCCGCCGGCTGCTTCTCGAAAACCCGTCGACCTACGTCACCTTCCAAGATTCGACGATGAGCGAGACGGCGTTCATCCGCGAACTGGTGAAGCGCACCGGCTGCGGGCTGCTGCTCGACATCAACAATGTCTTCGTTTCCGCCACCAACAAGAGCTATTCGGCGCTTGCCTATCTCGATGACTTCCCACTTGAACATGTCGGAGAAATCCACCTTGCCGGGCATGCGGAGCAGCAGGACGACGAAGGCGACCTGCTCCTGATCGACAGCCATGACGGCCCGGTGGCCGACGCCGTCTGGAAACTCTACGACATCGTCATCGCCCGCGTCGGCGCCATCCCGACGCTGATCGAGTGGGACAGCGCCATTCCGGACTGGCCGGTCTTGAAACGTGAGGCCACGGCGGCGCAGACGATCCTCGATGCCTACGGGCAGCGGATATCGCGGGAGAAGATCCGTGTCCGCGCCTGACGGGTTGCTCCCCATGCTTCTTAACCGCATCGGCAATTATGCCGCCGGTTTCGTGCCGCCGCTGCTCGCACCTGACCGGCCGACGCCGGCTCTGGTCGCCGGCCCGAACGGCAAGGCGGCGGTGAAGCGCTTCAATGTCTACCGCAACAACGTCACCGTCAGCCTGATCGAAGCGCTGGCGGCGACCTTCCCGGCGACCGAACGCATTACCGGCGAAGCTTTCTTTCGCGCCATGGCCCGCTTTCACGTGCGCGAAACACCGCCAGTCTCGCCGCTGCTCTTCGAATATGGCCGCGACTTTCCGGGTTTCATTGCCCGCTACGAGTATGCCCAATCCATGCCATGGCTTGCCGATGTAGCAAGGATCGAACGGGCCTGGCTCGACGCCTATCACGCCGCCGACGCCCCGGCGCTTCCGCCTTCTGCACTTTCCCTGATTGCGCCCGAGCAGCTCGGCGGCGTCGTCTTCGATCCGCATCCGGCGACCAGGCTTGTCCGTTCCGATTATCCGGCCGTCACGATCTTTGCCGTCAACCGCGAGAGCGGGCCGGTCGGACGAATCGAAACGGCTGATGCGGAGAGCGCGCTGATCACCCGCCCTGACCTGGAGGTCATCGTTCGCCGTCTCGCGCCCGGCGCCGATCTTCTGCTTTCGCGGCTGCTGGCAGGCATCCCCCTCGCCGCGGCTGCCGCGGATGCTGCCACGCAATGCCCCACGCTTGATCTCGCAGCCGCAATCGCCACCGCGCTCGAAGCGGGGGCCTTTACGGCAACTCATCACGGAGGATGAAACCATGATGTCCGCATCCAGATTTTCGCAAAACGGCCATACAGCCGATCTGTCGCAATGGACCCGTCGGGCGAACCGAGCCGTCGGCGCGCTCGCGCCGCTCTGGCTCTCCCAGCTTGTCCTGCGCTTCGGCCTTGCCGTTCCCTTCTTTCGGTCAGGCATGAGCAAGTGGGACGGGTTCCTGCAATTGAACGACGTGGCGGTCCTGCTGTTCAGCTCGGAATTCCGGCTGCATCTACCCGGCGGCCCCTATCCCTATCCGGCTCCCGCCGTGACGGCCTTTGCCGCCGGTTCGGCGGAAATCATTCTTCCCATCTTGCTTGTCTTCGGCCTGGGAACGCGTTTTGCCGCCCTCGGGCTGCTGGTCATGACAATTGTTGTGCAGCTGACCGTACCGGACGGCTGGCCCATCCACATCACCTGGGCTGCCATGGCGCTCGCGCTGATGGCCTCCGGTCCCGGCACGCTGTCGCTCGACCACGCACTGTGCGCCTGGCGCAAGGGCGAGCGATAGGCCGCGCGCGATCCCGGCGCCTGCTTTGACCGCAGACAGCGCCCTTCAATTCGGGCGCAGCCGAACCGGGGTATCGACGATCAGCTTGGTCCAGTCGTCAATGAACCGAGAGCGCTGCAGCCGGTCCTGCGCGGCAAGCAAGGCCGGGCCGATCCGGATCGGCCGGCCGATCCCGGACTCCACCAGTTTTTCGGGTCCGTCGACCTCGGCCGGCAGTGCGCCGCTCCGCGAGAAGAAAAACGCTTTCTCCCGTGCCACGTCCTGTCCTCGTTCGGACAGCAGATAATCGAGGAAGCGACCGGCAAGCTCGGGGCGCTTGGCGCCCGTCGGAACCAGGGCGCCGCGGCTGAGGATCAGCGTGTAGTCGCGCGGCAGCACGATCCTGAGCTTGCCGTTACGTCGCGCCGCGGCATAGGCGTAGGAGCCGAGGATGTTGTAGCCGATATAGACGTTGCCGCTGTCGAGTTCAGACAACACCGCATTGTTGCAGCAGCGCAGCACGGCTTCGGCGCGGCTGAGGCTTTCGAGCAGACGGCCGTAGGTCGTCGAGGCTTGCTGGGCATCGAGGAAGGCGAGCAGATAGCCGATGCCGGACTGGCGCAGGTCGTAGGTGCCGATGCGGCCGCGATAATAGTCCGGTTTGAAGCGCAGCAGGTCGGTGAGCTCTCCATGGGTGTGCGGCACATCCTCCGGCGGCACGAAATCCTTGTGGTAGACCATGACGGAGGGCTCGAAGGTAAAGCCGAAGACCTCGTCACGCCAGTTCGCCCAGGCCGGCACGTCGCGGGTTTCCGGCGAGACATGCGCGAGCGCACAGCCGTCGTTTGCAAGCTTCACCAACTGATCGACGGACGAAGACAGCAGGAGATCACCGAAAGGCTGCTTCAATCGGCAGGCGATGTCGGCGTCCCGATAGAGATCGTTGGTCACGTAGTCCGTATAATCGATGGCGACATCGCGCGCCGTCTCCTGAAAATCGCGGATCAGCGGCTCCATCGCCTCGATGTCGGTCGCGCCGTTGATGACAAGCCGACCGCGCTCGGCGTCGAGCGCCGGAAAGAACGCCCGCGTGCCCTCGACCGCGCCGGCCGGGCTGGCAAAGCCAAGGACCGCAACAAGTGCGATCGGTCGAAGTTGCCGCCACATCCTCATGTTCCCTCCCGATAAAGGGGAACATCGAGAATGACCGTGAAGTCGCGCGCGCCTTTCTCCAGAAACCGAACTGTGCCGCGATGCGCCAGCGCCACCTCCGCCGCGATTGCAAAGCCGAGCCCCATGCTTCCCTCTCCCGTCTTGGAACTGACGAACCGCGTCGTGACCGCCGCCCATTCTGCTGGCGGAATGCCGGGACCGTCGTCGGCGACCTCCACCAGGGCCCGGTCATCCTCGCGCCTCACGCGCACGGCCAGCCGTTGCTCGACACCATGCTGCAGCGCGTTGTCGATGATATTGGCTATCGCCTCACGCAGGCTCACCGCATCGCCGCGCACGAAGACCGGCTCGGCACTGTCCTCGAAGGAAACGACGACGTCCGGGTCGACTGTAATCGGCACCGTCGAGCGGAAAGCCTTCCGGGCGATATCGCCAAGGTCGACGGGCTTGAAGCGCACGGAATCGGACCGGTGGATGACCATGGCATGGCTGAGCAACTGGTTGGTGAGGCGCGCCAGCTGGCTGACGCGGTCCCGCACGCGCCCGAGATGCCGCTTGCGGTTGACGTCGAGGTCGTCGTCTTCGAGCATGTCGACCTGTGCCGAAAGGGCTGTCAGCGGCGTGCGTATCTGATGCGCCGCATCGGCGATGAAGCGCTGAAGCAAGGTGACGCGCTCGTCGAGGCGGCCCATGAAGTGATTGATCGACCCGACGAAAGGCTTGAGCTCCCTGGGCATGTCGGCCTCGACGGGGGTCAGATCCTGCGGATCGCGGGCACGCAGCGTCGCGGCAAGGGCATCGACGGGCAGCAGTGAATAGCGGATGGCAAGCACGGTGCCGGCAAGCGCAAGCAGGCTCATGATGCCGACGAGGATCATGGCGCGGGTCGTCAATTCCCCGGCAAGCCCGCGCCGCGCTTCGGTCGTCTGCGCCATGACCACATAGGCCCAGCCGGAGAAGGACGGATCCGAAAGCGCCCGCGAGACCACGGCCACGCGGACCGGCACGTTGCGATATTCCGTCGTCAGGAACACCGGGCCGGCCCGCGCCGCGGTGACGTTTATGCCGATGTCGAGATCGTCGTAGCCGGTCAAGGTTCGGCCGTCGGGGCCAACCACGCGATAGAAAATGCGGTCGCGCTCGGCAAGGCCAAGCAACTCGAAGGCCGACGACGGAAGCGTTACACCCAGATTGCCCGCATCCACAGTCATGTTCGCGGTGATCTGGATCGCCGCCCCGAGGAGCAGCCGGTCATAGGCATCGTCGGCGGCCGCGCGGGCATAGTACCAGGCGGCGGCGGAAAGCAGCGTCGCACCACCACAAAGCACCAGCGCCACGCGCAGCACGAGCCGCCAGAAGAGCGAGGTTTCACGCCGCTTCATCGGCCACCAGTTGATAGCCGAGACCGCGGATGGTGACGATGCGCACCGACGAGCCCTCGATCTTCTTGCGCAGCCTTCCGACATAGAGTTCGACGGCGTTGGGGTTGACGTTTTCGTCGAAACCGAAGAGCCGATCGAGCAGTTCGTCCTTGCTGAAAACCCGGCCCGGCCGGGCGGCCAGCACTTCGAGAAGCGTGATCTCGCGCCGCTTGAGCTGGACCTCGCGGTTGCCGACCCGCACGGAGCGGCTGTTGCGGTCGAGCACCAGATCGCCGCACTCGATGAGGTTGGTCGGGTCGCCCTGGCGGCGGCGCAGGAGCACGCGCGTGCGCGCTTCGAGCTCGCGGAAATCGAACGGCTTGACGAGATAGTCGTCGGCGCCAAGGTCCAGCGCGCCGACCCGGTCCTCAATTTCAGAACGCGCCGTCAGCACCAGCACCGGCGTCGTCTTTTTCCGGGCGCGCAGATGGCGCAGGATCTCAAACCCGTCGAGCCCCGGCAACATGACGTCGAGGATCACGAGATCATAGTCGGTAAATTCGAGTATGTCGGCGGCGGCTTGACCGTCCGTCTGCCAATCGACGGTGTGCCCGACCTTTTCCAGTCGCCGGCTGATTGCCTCCCCGACATCCCTCGTGTCCTCCACCAGAAAGATGCGCATGGGCAAGCAGTGACACGGAAGATTTCACCGATCAACCCGGCGGATTTGACCGCTTTCGTGACAGCGTGGTGACAGGTTCGCGGAGGAAAGAGGACTGCCTGATCGCCACAACGGGAGATGCGGCCAGGGTCTGGAGGACAATCATCGCCGAGGCATTTTCAGGCGGCCGCTACGCGGTCCGTCGATGCGGGTCGATGCCGTCCGGATCCTGGATGTCACGGTGGAGGCAGGCGCGCGATAGCGCCTTTGAAAGAAGAACTCATGGATGGGAGAGAGACCATGACCCGAACCTTTGTGAAGACCCTTCTGGCGGCCGGCTTTTTCGCCGCCGTGGCATCGCCCGCCGGTGCGGAGCCGTCGAAGCCCGAGTGCCTGGCCGGCGCCAAGCCCGGCGGTGGCTTCGACCTTACCTGCCGGCTTGCCGCCAATGCGCTGCTCGAAGCCAAGATCATCGGCAAGCCGATGGCCGTTACCTATATGGAAGGCGGCGTCGGTGCGGTTGCCTACAACCATGTCATCGGCAAGCGCGGCGCCGACGGCAACCTGATCACCGCTGCTTCCTCCGGCTCGGCGCTCCTGATCGCCCAGGGCAAGTTCGGGCAATATGACGAAAACGCCGTGCGCTGGCTCGGCGCGCTCGGCGCCGACTACGGCGTGCTCGTGGTCGCCGCGGATTCCCCCTACAAGAGCCTCGGCGAGCTGATCGCCGCCTACAAGGCAAGCCCGACCGACTTGTCAGTCGCCGGCGGCGGCGCTGTCGGCTCGCAGGACTGGATGAAGGGCTCGCTCTTGGCAAAAGCTGCGGGACAGGAGCCGAAGCAGATGCGCTACGTCGCGCTTGAAGGCGGCGGCGCAGTACTGACGGCGCTCGAAGGCGGCCACGTCAAGGTCGGTGCCGGCGATGCGGCGGAAATGTCCAAGCACCATGCGGCCGGCAAGGTCCGCGTGCTCGCGGTCATGGCGCCCGATCGCCTGCCGGGCGAACTCGCCGAAGTGCCGACCGCCAAAGAACAGGGCGTCGACATCGAATGGCCGGTCTGGCGCGGCTACTACGTCGGCAAGGACGTCTCCGACGCCGACTACAAATGGTGGGCCGATGCCTTCACCAAGCTCGCCGCAACGCCGGAATTCGTGAAGGAGCGCGAGGCGCGCGGCCTCTACGAATACACCCAGGTGGGCGACGCCTTCGACCAGCAGGTCAAGGCGGACGTGGCACGCTTCAAGATCATCGCCAAGGAAGCCGGCATGTAAGCCGGACGGTGGAGCGGGACAGTCTCCCGCTCCGCTTGTTTGCCACCACTTTACGGGCTCCTCCTGCCGGTCGTCTCATCCGGCCGGATTGAAGACCCGTTCCCTGGCGTAAACATCGGGAACAGAACCATGTCAGACACCACTTCCTCATCCTCCCGCATCGGCAGGGTCGGCGGGCTCTTGATGCTCGCGCTGGCGATTGCCTATGGCATCGGCGGCAGCCAGATCGAATATGCCTTCGCCTCGGACCCGCTCGGTCCACGCGTCGTGCCGGTGCTGCTCGCCATCACCCTCTCGGTGCTTTGCCTCTTCTACCTGAAAAGCCCGGGAACGACCGAAGCCTTTCCGCAGGGGCAGCTTCTCGTGAAGATCATTGCAGTACCGCTCCTGCTTCTTGCATCGGCACTGCTTCTGGAGCCCGCCGGCTTCGCCGCCTCGATCTTCCTGCTGACCTTCGGCGTCGGCTGGATCTTCGGCGCGCCGCTGCGTCTCGCGCTGATTGGCGGCGTCGGGCAAGCCGCCCTCTGGTGGTTCGTCTTTTCCTACCTGCTCGACGTCTATCTGCCCGCCGGCCGGCTGTTTGGCTGATCCGCCGGTTATGGAGTGATCTCAATGAATCTCGATTACCTCTGGAACGGTTTTACCGTCGCCCTGACCCTGCAGAACCTGCTCATCGGTCTTGCAGGCTGCTTCATCGGCACCCTGGTCGGCGCGCTGCCGGCGATCGGGCCGATCAACGGCATCGCGCTGCTGATCCCGATCGCCTATACGATGGGCCTGCCGGCCGAAAGCACGATGATCCTGCTCGCCGCCGTCTATTGCGGGGCCGAATATGGCGGCCGCATTTCCTCGATCCTTCTGAACGTGCCGGGCGATGCCGGCGCCGTCATGACGGCGCTCGACGGCAACCCGATGGCCCGCCAGGGCCGCGCCGGCGAAGCGTTGATGCTCTCCGGCCTCTCCTCCTTCGTCGGCGGGGTCTTCGGCGCCGTCGGGCTGGCGCTGTTCGCGCCGCTGCTTGCGGGCCTCGCCATCGGCTTCGGCCCGGCCGAATACTTCGTGCTGATGGTCTTTGCCTTCGCGACCCTCGGTTCCATGGTCGGTAGCCAGCCGGTAAAGACGCTGATCGGCTGCACGCTCGGCCTGATGCTTGCTACCGTCGGGCTCGACGCCACCTCCGGCGCCTATCGCTTCACCTTCAACGAGCCGGAACTCGGCGACGGCATCGAATTCGTCGTGCTGGTCATCGGTCTCTTCTCGGTATCCGAGGCGCTGCTGATCCTCGAACACCAGGCAAGCGGCGTCACGGTCATCCGCGAACTCGGCCGCATGACCGCCCGCCTCGACGACATCCGCAAATCGATCGGTGCGACGCTGCGTGGTTCGGTCATCGGCTTCATCGTTGGCGTGTTGCCGGGCACCGGCGCATCGGTTTCGAGCGCCGTTTCCTACACCACGGAGAAGCGCATCTCCGACAGCGAAGGCACCTTCGGCAAGGGCGACGTACGAGGTCTCACGGCCCCTGAGGCTGCCAACAACGCCACCGCCTGCGGCGCCTTCGTGCCGATGCTGACGCTCGGCGTGCCCGGCTCCGGCACGACCGCCGTCATGCTCGGCGCATTGATGCTCTACAACATCCAGCCGGGCCCGATGCTGATCACCGAGCGGCCGGAAGTGGTCGGCGGTCTCGTCGCATCGCTCTTCATCGGCAACGTGCTCTTGCTTCTCCTCAACCTGCCGCTCGTCAACATCTTCGCCCGCGTCTTGACGGTACCGAACTGGCTGCTGGTTCCGGGCATCCTCGTGCTGTCGGTTGTCGGCGTCTATTCCACCCACGCCTCGGTGTTCTCGATCCTCCTGATGCTCGGCATCGGCATCATCGGCTGGCTGCTTCGAAAGGCCGGCTTCGACATGGCGCCGATCATCCTCGGGTTCGTGCTCGGCCATGTGATGGAGGTGAACCTGCGCAATGCGCTGGCGATCAGCGGCGGCGATATCTCGATTCTGTTCCAGAGCAAGATCTCGATCATTCTCTGGATCCTGGCGGGCGCCATGGCCGTGATGCCACTCGTCGCCGGCTGGAGGCAGACGAAGGTCGTCAAGACCGCCACGAGCTAGCTGATCCCCCTCCCCGTCGGCTGCTTGGAAAGCGGCGCGCGAGCCCATCGCGCGCCGCCGTTGTCGTTTTAAGCAGTATTCAGACTATAAATCCAATCTAGACTTTTTCGTCTACGCATGATTTATGGATTGCTATCGAGGAAGAGGAACGCCGTGACTCCAGAACTCCGCCCCTATTGCCTGGTCTGCGACGCGATCGCCTTGCTGTTCCAGCCCTATGCCGAGGTCGTGCTGCACGATCTGGCGACTGAAACCGTCGTCCATATCGCTGGCAACTTCTCCAAGCGCGAGATCGGCGAAGCTTCGCTGCTGAGCGAAATCGGCTTCAGCCAAGGCGATGCGATCATCGGCCCCTACGAGAAGGTCAATTGGGACGGACGCTCGATCAAGGCGATCAGCGCCGTGCTGCGAGACGCGGACGGCAAGGCGATCGGCGTACTCTGCATCAATGCCGATGTCTCCGACTTTCACGCAGCACTCCGCACGCTCAACGCGCTCGTCCGCGTTCCCATCGACGCAGACAAGCCCGAAAGCCTGTTCAAGGAAGACTGGCACGAGCGCGTCAACGAATATGTGCAGCAATGGACCGCGGCGCGCGGGCTGACAGTCTCGAGCCTGAGCCGCAACGACAAGCAGGCGCTGGTGATCGCCCTTTCTGCTGATGGCGCCTTCGGCGGCAAGAATGCCGCCTCCTACATCTCGCGCATCCTCGGCATGGGCCGGGCGACCGTCTACAAATATCTGAGCCAGGGGAGCGCGCCATGATCGTCATCGATCGAGAAAGGCTGGCCGAGCTGCCGTTGCTGACGCTCGCGGCACCGGCCATCCGCGACGCCTATATCGCCGTCACCGACGGTCGCGCCAATCTGCCGCCGGTCGGCTATCTGCCGCTTCCCGGTCGCAACGCCGATTGCCACATCAAATACGGCTACATCGAAGGCGATCCAATCTTCGTCGTGAAGATCGCCTCCGGCTTCTACGACAATCCGGCCAAGGGACTGCCGTCGAGCACCGGCATGATGGTTGCGGTCTCGACAGAGACCGGCGACGTGGTGGCCGTGCTCGACGACAAGGGTCTCCTCACCGATCTTCGCACCGGTCTCGGCGGTGCGATCGCGACCACGGCGCTCTGGCGCAAGGACGCCGGCTCGATCGGGATCGTCGGCGCCGGCACGCAGGCGCGCATCCAGATCCGGGCGCTTGCCTCCCTTTCGAATCGTCCATTGCGGTTCACGGTCTGGGGGCGATCAATGGAACGGGCGAACGCCGTGCTTGCCGACCTCGCGGACCTCGGCCTTCCCATCGCTGCGACAACCGATCTCGAAGCGCTCTGCCGCCAGTCCGATGCAATCGTAACCACGACGCCATCGAAGAAGCCGCTGATCCGATCGGCCTGGATCGGGCCTAGCACCCATATCACCGCCATGGGCGCGGACGCACCCGGCAAGCAGGAGCTCGAAACTGCCCTCGTTGCCCGCGCCGACCGCCTCTTTGTCGATCTCGCCGAGCAATGCCTGGACCACGGGGAATTTTCTGCAGCGGCTCGGGCCGTGGTGATCCAGGAGGAACGCTGTGTCGCCCTCGGCGCGGTCCTTTCCGGTGCGGCCGAAGGTCGACGTTCGGACAACGACATCACCATCGCCGACCTGACAGGGATCGCGACGCAGGACATCGCCATTGCCCGCACGGTGCTCGATGAACTCGGCTTGCTCGGCCGTTCGCAAGGAACAACCGCATGACCAAAGACGTCTTCGAAACGGCCGCGCGCGCTGTCCGCGCACGCCAGCGCATCCGCCCCTTCATCTACGAGACGCCACTGATCCCGTCGCGCGCGATCGGTCCGCAGACAGCCTCGACGGTACTGTTCAAGGCGGAAAACCTGCAGCTGACCGGCTCCTTCAAGATCCGGGGGGCTGCGAGCAAGATGACCTCGCTGCCAAGGGACCAGCGGGTGATCACTGCCTCCTCCGGCAATCACGGCATCGGTACTGCCCATGCGGCAAGCGCGATCGGCCAGAAGCTGACGGTGGTGCTGCCCGAGATTGTCAAGCCGGCGAAGCTGGAGCACATCCGCGCCTACGGCGTCGAGGTCGTCCTTCACGGTTCCGAAACCGGGCTTGCCGAACAGCATGCGCAGCAGCTGGCCGCGACCGAAAAGCTCGGCTACGTCTCGCCCTACAACGACCCGGAAATCATCGCCGGCCAGGGCACGATCGCACTTGAACTCCTTGAGCAAGCCGAACGCATCGACAATGTCTTCATCGCCATGGGCGGCGGCGGACTGATCAGCGGCATCGGCTCGGTGCTGAAGAGTTTCCGCCCGCATACTCGCGTCATCGGCGTGTCCGCTGCAAATTCGGCAGCGCTTGCGGCCTCGATAAGGGCCGGCCGGGTGGTCGAAACCGAACACCTCGAAACGCTCGCCGATGCCGTTGCCGGCGGTCTCGACGAAGACAGCGTGACCCTCCCATTGTCGATGGCCGTGGTCGATGAGGTCGTGACCTGCTCGGAAGCAGAGATCGCGGCCGCAATGCGGGACCTGCTGCTCGACGAGCATATGCTGGTAGAGGGGGCGGCAGCTCTCGCACTTGCCGGCTTCCGGCAGATCGCGGCGAGGTGCACCGGCCAGACCAACGTCATCCTGCTTTGTGGCGGCAATGTCGACGGCGCCAGCGCGCTGCCTTCGTTGCTGGGCTAGAGACGCCGCTGCATGGCGCTGCCCCGCCTCGCCTCTAGAGGCTGACGCGCTCCACGTAGTAGCGCGGGATCTTCACCCGGTCCCGGTCGCGGTAGAAGTCGATGCAGAAGTCGACGAAGGCCTTGAACCGCTTCGAGACGTGCCGGCGGCGCGAATAGATGAGGTTGATCGCCGTCTGCGGCGAGCGCCAGTCCGATAGCACCGGCTCCAGCAGGCCGGCTTGCCGCTCGGTCTCGACGAAAAAGTCGGGCAGATAGGCGATGCCCTCACCGGCGACGGCGAAATACTTGATCGTCCAGTAGTCGTTGGTTGTGCAGGTCGCCGTCGGCAGCAGGTCCACCTCGTCTTCACCTGACTGTGTCAGATACCAGGACTGCAGCCGCGTCGGCTGGCGGAAGACGAGGCCGCGATGGCCGGCGAGCGCATCCGGATTATCCGGCTGGCCATGCCGGGCGATGTAGTGCGGGCTGGCGAAGAGGCCATAGGACGAGACCGAAAGTCTGCGGCTGATGTAGTCGACATCGGACGGCTCGCCCCAATGGAAGATGCCGTCGAGCGCCTGTTCGGTAACGTCGGAGAATGGCTGGCGCGAGGACAGGAACACAACGTCGAGATTGACCTGCGGATATTGCTGGCGAAAGGCATAGAGCAGTTCCGAGGTGATCGTCGTGCCGAACTCGCCGGTCGAGCCCACGCGCAGGGTGCCCGCCACCTCCTGGCGCATCTCCGCCATCGCGGTTGCCGCATCGTCGCAATTCGACTGAATGAGCCGGGCGTAGCGCAGGAACTCCGCGCCCGCGTCGGTCACATGCAACTGATGACCCTCGCGCACGAAGAGCTCGATGCCGAACTCATCCTCCAATTGCCGGATCTTGTGGCTGAGTGTTGATTTCGGCAGGCGATAGCGCCTGGAAGCCGCAGAAATCGAGCGGGAATCCGCAACTTTCACGAAACAGTCTATGAGCGAGAGATCCATATTTCGTCCAAAATCTTGCACGATATGTCCAGAGAATAGCCTATTTCGGCCCATTGTGTAAACGACTGGGAATTGGGAATATTCACTGGAGCTAAGGGAGAAGAGGTTCCAGTGAGCGATATCAGAGAATTCATTCGCGCCGCATCGGGCACCGGCGGCAAGGCAACGTTGGCGATCCGCGGCGGTCGCCTCGTCAACGTCGTCTCCGAAGAGATCTATCAGGCCGACGTCGCGATCTATGGCGAACGGATCATCGCCGTCGGCGACATCTCCGACTATATCGGGCCAGAGACCAGGATCGTCGATGCCACCGGCAAATACCTGGCACCCGGCATGATCGACGGGCATCTGCATGTCGAATGCTCGAAGATGTCGTTGACGAGCTTTGCCAAGGCCGTCGTGCCGCTCGGCACCACCTCGATCGTCACCGGCCTCGACCAGATCATCGTCGTCGGCGGCCCGGCCGCGGCGCGCGAGTTCCTCGACGAGGCAAAACAGACGCCACTCAAGGTCTTCTGGGGCGCGCCGTGCAAGACGCCCTACACCATGCCGCGCTCGACCGTCGGCCACTATTTCAGCCCGGCCGACCACCAGGCGACGCACCACTGGCCGGAATGCGTCGGCATATGGGAAACCGTGCGCGAGTTCATCCAGGAGGAGGACGCCGACGTGCTCGCGGCGCTCGAACTCGCCGAAAAGAGCCGCCTGCCGGTTCTCGGCTGCTGCCCGATGACCCGTGGCGCGCGGCTCAACGGCTACCAGCAGTCCGGCGTTCGCGCCGACCACGAGAGCTACACGCCGGAAGAAATGCTCGAAAAGCTGCGCGCCGGCATGCATGTCGTTGTACGAGAATCCTCGATCTCGCACTTCCTCGCCGACAACCTGCGCATCGTCACGGAAATGGGCGTTAAGGCGCTGCGCCGCATCAGCTTCTGCACCGATGACGTGGTAGCAAGCGACATCCTTAAGCGCGGCCATCTCGACAACATGGTGCGCATGGCGATCGCCATGGGCATTTCGCCGATGGCGGCGATCCAGATGGCGACGATCAACGGCGCCGATGCGCTCCGCATCGACGACAAGGTCGGCTCGATCTCGCCCGGCCGCGCGGCCGACATCCTGCTCGTCGACGACCTGCGCAACTTCACCATCGAAACCGTCGTCGCCAAGGGTGAAGTCGTCGCCCGCAACGGCAAGATGGCGATCGAACTGATCCCGCCGCAGCGCAGCGTCGCACTTCTGAACTCGGTGAAGGTCTCGCCGCTTCAGCCCGGCGATCTCAAGGTCGCCTATCACGGCGCCGGCGAGACGGCAGACGCCATGGCGATCGCCGTCACCCCGGAAAAGATCTTCGTGCGCACTCGCCGCGACGTGACGCTTGCGGTCGAGGACGGCCAGGTGCTCGCCGACCCCGCACGGGACGTGCAATACGTCACCGTCGTCGAACGCTACGGCAAGACGAGCAACCGTCCGGTCGCCTTTGCCTCCGGCTTCGGCCTCAAGCAAGGCGCGATCGCCAGCTCCACTGCGCCCGATGACAACAACATCATCTGCATCGGCGCCGATCTCGAGGATATGCGTATCGCCATCAACCACCTGATCGCCAACAATGGCGGCCAGGTCGTGGTCAGGAACGGCAAGGTCGAGGCCTTCCTGCACCTGCCGATCGGCGGCATCGTTTCCGACATCGAGCCGGCCGAGATGGCAGCGCTGGAAGACCAGCTCGACGACGCGGCCCGCGCGCTCGGCTGCCCGCTGCCCTGGCCCTTCATGTACATGTTCGTGTTGCAGATCACGGCGATCCCGGAATATGCGATCACCGATCTCGGTGTCGTCGACTGCGTCGGGCTGAAGGTGATCTCGCCGTTTTCGCCCGCCGGTGGGGACGAGCGCGCCGTCGCTGCGGAATGATGCCTTGGAAGGGGGCCGGTCATGCCGGCCCCCTTCTTCGTTCAAAAAAAGGGGAACAAGATGAACTATCAGAACAAGTCCGTGGAGGCGGCACTAAGCCCGGAGACATCCTGGCTCGCAGCGCTGCTCGACCGCTACTTCCAGATTTCGCGGCTCGGCTCGACCGTCCGCACCGAGATCCTCGCAGGCCTCACCACCTTCCTCGCCGCCTCCTACGTCATCGTCGTCAATCCCTCGATCCTGGCGCATGCCGGCATTCCATTTTCGGCCGGCGTGACGGCGACGGTGCTCGTCAGTTTCATCGGCAGCTGCGCCATGGGGCTTTATGCGCGCAGCCCCATTCTGGTGGCGCCGGGCATGGGCATCAACGCGCTCTTTGCCTACACCATGGTGGTCGGCGCCAAAGTGCCGCTCGAGGTCGCGCTTGGCTGCGTCTTCTGGGCCGGCGTGCTCTTTACCGTCATGGCGTTCTTCAATCTGCGCCAGACGATCATCGAGGCGATCCCGGTCGATCTGCGCTATGGCATCGCCTGCGGCATCGGCCTCTTCATCGCGCTGATCGGCCTGGAAAACGCCAAGTTCATCGTCGCCAACCCCGACACGATCGTTGGTCTCACGCAGTTCAACCCGGTCACCCTCACCTTCATCGCCGGCTTCGTGCTCACGGTGGCGCTGGTGGTGCGGCGGGTTCCGGGCGCGATGATGGCCGGCATGATCCTCACCACTATTCTCTCGATCCCGATCGGTCGCTGGTGGGGCGACGGCAGCGCGTTTTGGCCGGAGACGCCGGATGTGCACACGCTGGTCAACTGGAGCGGTTTCTCCGCTGCACCGGATTTCAGCTTCGTCGGCCAGATCGATCTCCTGGGCGCGCTGAACCTGATCTACCTGCCCTTCATCTTTGTCTTCCTGTTCACCAACTTCATCGAGGCGCTCTCGACCTTCCTTGGCCTCGCGGAAGCGGCAGACCTCAAGGATGAAAACGGCATGCCCCGCAACATCCGGGAATCGATGCATGTCGACGCCATCGCGGCACTGATTTCCGCACCGCTCGGCACCAGCCCGGCGACCGTCTATCTCGAATCCGGCGCCGGCATCCAGCAGGGTGGACGCACCGGTCTCGTCGCGCTGGTCGCGGGTCTGCTCTTCGTGCCCTTCCTGTTTTTGTCGCCGCTGCTTTCTCTGGTGCCGGCGGTTGCGACCGCACCGGTGCTGATCCTCACCGGCCTCTTCATGTCCGAGCCTATCAGCAACATCCGCTGGAGCGCGCTCGACGAGGCGATCCCGGCCTTCCTTGCGATCGTATTGATCCCGCTCACCTTCTCGATCACGCTCGGCCTGTCGCTTGCGATCATCGCCTATGTGCTGATCAAGCTGGTCTGCGGCCGGGCTGGCGATGTAAGACCGGTCATGTGGCTCGTGGCACTGCTCGCCGCAGCGCTCGTCGCCCAGACCCAGTAACCGCCAGAAAATCCGACGGCGCCCTTAATGCAAGGGCGCCGACATCGCCCATCCGAAGGAAACAGTCATGCTTCAATCCTGGTCGAAGACCGCACCCGAACTGGTCGACGTCGCCATGGGCCGCAAGCCCGCCGATCTCGTGATCCGCAACGGCAAATGGGTCAACGTCTACTCCGGCGAAATCATCCCCGGCACCGACATCGCCGTCAAAGCCGGCCGCTTCGCCTATGTCGGTCCGGATGCCAGCCACACGATCGGCGAAGGCACCAAGGTCGTCGACGCCGCCGGGCGCTATCTTGTTCCCGGCCTCTGCGACGCGCATATGCATGTGGAGAGCGGCCTCGTCACCGTCACCGAATTTGCCCGCGCGGTCATTCCGCACGGCACCACCACCATGTTCATCGACCCGCACGAGATCGCCAATGTGCTCGGCCTCGACGGCGTCCGGCTGATGAACGAGGAAGCCCAGAGCCTGCCGATCAACGTGCTGGTCCAGGTACCAAGCTGCGTGCCGAGCGCCCCGGGTCTTGAGACTGCCGGCGCCGAGCTTTCAGCACAGGATGTCGCCGAGGCGCTTGCCTGGCCGAACGTCATCGGTCTCGGCGAGATGATGAATTTCCCCGGCGTTGCCGGAAACGATCCGAAGATGATGGCCGAGATCGCCGCTACCCAGGATGCGCGGCTGACCGTCGGCGGGCACTATGCCTCGCCGCATCTCGGCCGCGAGTTCCACGCCTATGCCGCCGGCGGACCGGCCGACGACCATGAAGGCACGACGGTCGACGACGCGATCGCCCGTGTGCGCCAGGGCATGCGCGCCATGTTGCGCCTCGGCTCCGCCTGGTACGACGTTGCCGCGCAGATCAAGGCCGTCACCGAATCCGGCCTCGACCCGCGCAACTTCCTGCTCTGCACCGACGATAGCCACTCCGGCACGCTGGTGCACGACGGACACATGAACCGCGTCGTGCGCCATGCCATCGCTCAAGGTCTGAAACCCGTGACCGCGATCCAGATGGCGACGCTCAACACCGCCCAGCATTTCGGCCTGGAGCGCGAAATCGGCTCGATCGCACCGGGTCGCCGGGCAGATCTGATCGTCACCTCGGACCTCGCCGCGCTGCCGATCGAAATGGTCTTTGCCCGCGGCGAGCTGATGGCCGAGAACGGCACACTCGCGCGCGATATCCCGGCCTATGTCTACCCGGAAAGCGCCCGCAACACCGTCCACCTTGGCCGGTTACTGGCCGCCGCGGATTTCGACATCCCATCCAACGCACAGGCGACGCGCGCGCGGGTCAACGTCATCGGCGTCGTCGAGAACCAGGCGCCGACGCGGGCGCTTCAGGCCGAGGTGGCGATCGAGAACGGCCTCGTGCAGATGGACCGGGCCAACGACGTCTGCCAGATCGCGCTCGTCGAGCGCCACCGCGGCACCGGCGACGTGGTCAACGCCTTCGTCTCCGGCTTCGGCTATGACAGCGATTGCGCCATGGCGAGCACGGTCGCCCATGACAGCCACCATATGATCGTGGTCGGCACGAACAAGGCGGACATGGCCAAGGCCGCCAACCGCCTGCACGAGGTCGGCGGCGGCATCGTCGTCATCAAGGAAGGCCGCGAACTGGCCCTGGTCGAGCTGCCCGTCGCCGGCCTGATGTCGGATCAGCGAGCGGAGATCGTCGCCGAGAAAGCGGCCGCCATCGTCGAGGCCATGCGCGCCTGTGGCTGCCGGCTGAACAACGCCTATATGCAGCACTCGCTGCTGGCGCTCGTCGTCATTCCGGAACTGCGCATTTCCGACAAGGGCCTGATCGACGTCCGGACCTTCCAGAAGACCGACGTGATTCTGAGCACGCACTGAGCTTAATAGCGGTTGGCCACCGGCAACCCGGTGGCCAACCCGCCCGTGGTTCTTAATTCCGGGTGATCGCGGGATGGGTCAAGCCACATAATCCCCTGAAAACTTCCTTTATGGTTAACCGAAACTTAAACGGAGCCCAACGGCCCCGTTGCGCGGGCGTATCTGTCGTTTGCTTAACCGCGACCGGCCGCAGTAGACGCCCGAAACCCTTGCTGATATGGCGTCCCACAATGGGACATGCGTATAGGCGGAGCCGAAACGCCCACAGCTGTTCCGCCCCAAATTGCATGCAATGATGGCAAATGATACAAGAGGAAGCTTATATACAACCGTGTGGGGCAAGGGATATCGAGCAGCGCTCGCCATGCTCCGAAGCGAGGTTTCCACAGGTAAGATCGCAGGCAGCCTATTGGCATTGACCCGGGCGGGCGACGCGGTAGCTTTGCAGAAGGACGAGCCGAAACGGAGCGCCGCTGGAGCGGGCTTTTATATTCTTCCGGCGCGTTCGAAACAGAGAGGGAAAGGCAAGCATGCCGGACACTGATGCAACCTTGTCTGCTTCAGCTTCAGTGCAGGATCCCGTTGCGGCTCATATGGACGAGGTTCTCTCGTTCTATGACGAGGCCTTTCATCTGACCAGCGCCTCGCCGGCGCTGCAGGAAACCTACGAAGTCGGCACGCTTGTCGATGCCACCCTGTGGCATCTCTATCCCGAATTGCTTGCGCCCGTTTCCAAGGCGGCGGTGGAATCCGTCATCGCTTACGGCGTGCCGCGCAGCGTCGAGGTGGTCGACGCCGCCACCAAGTCGCGGCGCACGCTGCTCGTCTTTCGCGCCATGCGCGGCATCGGCGTGCTCGAAACGAGCGGCCGCGCGACCCGCCGCGAGATCGGCAGCCATGGCGAAAGCGAACGTGCGCTGCTGTTGCACCAGGCGACCCACGACGTGCTGACGGGCCTGCCCAACCGACGGCAGTTCAGCGACGACCTGCAGAGCATCCTGCCGACATCCGGCGAGAAGCTGGCGCTGATGCAGATCGACCTCGACGATTTCAAGCCGGTCAACGACACACTCGGCCACGGCGCCGGCGACGCCGTCCTCAAGATGGCGGCCGAGCGCATTCGCGGCGCCCTTCGCGACGGCGAAGTCGCCTATCGCCTGGCCGGCGACGAATTCGCCGTCATCCAGCGTCAAAGCGACCAACCGGCGGACGCCGAGTATCTCGCCGAGGCACTGATCGAGGCGTTCAGCGAACCTTTCACGATCGACGGCATCTCCGTCTTCGTCGGCGCCAGCATCGGCATTGCCATTGCGCCGAACGACGGAAACGACATCGAGCAACTGATGAAGGCGGCGGACATTGCGCTCTATGCCGCCAAGAAGGATGGACGAGGCCGGGCAAAGACCTTCAGCCGTTCCATGCTGATCGTGCTGGAACAGCGCGAGATGCTGCGCCGCAGTCTGCGCACCGCGCTGCAGGACAAGCAGTTTTCAATCGAATACCAGCCGCTCGTCGAGCCGCCATTTTCGATCGTCGGCTTCGAGGCGCTGGTGCGCTGGCATCATCCGCTGGTCGGCACGATCCCGCCCAACGTCTTCATCCCGATGGCGGAAGCCGACGGCCTGATGAACGAGATCGGCCAATGGGTGCTGGAGGAGGCCTGCCGGCAGGCTGCCACTTGGCCGTCGCATTTCACCGTCGCCGTCAACCTGTCGCCGGCGGAGTTCCTGCGCGAGGGCCTGACGGACCGGATCGCCCAGGCGCTCGACATGGCGGGCCTGAGGGCCGACCGGCTGGAGCTGGAAGTTACCGAATCGGTGCTGCTTGAACGCACGACCAACAATCTGGACACGCTGAACACCCTCAACGTGCTCGGCATCCAGATCTCGCTCGACGATTTCGGCACCTTCTATTCGTCGCTCAGCTACCTCAAGAACTTCCCCTTCGATACGATCAAGATCGACCGCTATTTCATCAAGGATCTGGAGAGCGACGAAAAGAGCCAGACGATCGTCCGATCGATCATCGCCCTTGCCCACGGTCTCGGCATGCGCGTGACCGCCGAGGGCGTCGAGACGATCGGTCAGGCCGTCTGGCTTCGAAAAGAGGGTTGCGACCGTCTGCAGGGATATTTCCTGGGCATGCCCATGCCGGCGGACGCGATCGGCGCCTATCTTCGCCGCTCATCGGCAATGGCGACGCTGTAGTCCCCCCGCATCTGTGCGTTGCGCCCGATATGGCGCGAGGCAATACCTGGGTTGTCTTCATGCAAGATCCCGGGGTTGCGTGGTTAGAAATCATTATAGAAAGTGGCGTATGGCCGTGGCAGAGTTCGGGGTGCGGAGGACATTGCTGCATGGGTGCTAGTGTCAATAAGACCACGGAAACGGCTTTCGAGCCGCTGCTTCAGTTCGATATGGAGATGGAAGATTTCCTTTCGGACTGGCACCATTGCGATCATGTCTCGAGCTACCTCGCCCGGATGATCAGCCACAACAGGACCGATCCGGTACGGCATTCCAACTTCTTTTCCTCCGCCCTCAACGAGCTTCTGGAGGTTTCGTTTCGCGGCGGCACCACCGACGGAAAGATCGGCCTGTCGATCTATCGCCAAGGCGCCACGGAACGGGTTCAACTGAGCTTTCCATGCCCACCTGGTCAGGCGCGCTTCTATCGCGAGGCTGTTTCGAAAACCCATGAGAGCGATGCCCAGGCCCGCTATCTCGACGCCATTTCCAACGACCTTGCCCCCAGCCGGGAATCGGTGCTTCTGGACCTGGCGGTCAACTATGACGCCCGCCTCCGGCTTGACGAGGCTGCGGCTCCGGCCATCACCCTGATCGTGGATCTTCCTCTTGAAGGAATGGTGAGTTGATGGCGGCGAGCCTTCCTCAGCGTTTCAAGGTCGACTTCGATCCGAACAGCCAGATCTTCTCGCTTGCCGGAACGATTCGGCCGCGTTCGATCGATGAAATCGCCGAGAGTATCCATGCGCTGAGGGAAGCCATCGATACGGTGCGCGGCGTTCTCTATATCGATGTGAAGCGCCTCATCCAGATGAACAACACGGCCTTCCAGGCCTTCATCCGGGTCGCCCTCGACGCCTGCCGGGAGCGGTCGGACCTGCGCCTGATCGTCATCACGTCAAGCGTCGTCAGCTGGACGACGCGCATGTTCCGGCACCTGAGCACAATCGAGCCGCAGATCTCCGTCGAGGTCTATGATTCGATGTTCTATCCCGGCCAGGACTACTTCGAGGATACGAGCTTCATTCCAATCCTGCGCGCGCAGACGAAATTGACGTGGCGCCACGAGCGCACCATCCTGCCGCGCCACGGCATGCGGCCCGGCATCGCCGTGGCCGACATCTGCTGCGGCATCGGCGATTTCGCCGTTCTCGCGCAGAAGGAGTTCCAGCCGTCGCGGATCGTCGCGCTCGACCACTCGAAGCCGAGCCTCGCCTATGCCCGCAAGGTGGCCGCCGAGTTCGGCGTGACGGGTATCGAATACACCTACGGCGACGCGTCGGAGATGCTGCTTGAGGACAACCAGTTCGACTTCGTGAGTTGCCGCCACTCGCTGCAGGTCTTCAATCAGCCGGAGCTGCTTCTCAAGGAACTCTATCGGATCGTGAAGCCGGGCGGCCGCGTCTACATCACCAACGAGAAGAACTCGCACTGCCTCGGCGAACCGCGGGCGCAAAGCATCCAATGGACCTACAATGAGCTCGCGCGGCTTTTGGGCAATTTCGAGATAGATGTGGAGTTCGGGCCGAAGAGCCGGCGCTATCTTGCCGACACGGGCTTCGACGACATCCTGGTCGAATCCTTCATGGTCACCAATCTGGACGGTGACCCACAGGATTTCGCCGATATCATCGCCGGCTGGGAGAAGATGTTTGCGGACATGGCGGTGAGGCACGGCGAAACACCCGAA
Organism: Ensifer sp. YR511; assembly: GCF_900103045.1. NCBI lineage: Bacteria > Pseudomonadati > Pseudomonadota > Alphaproteobacteria > Hyphomicrobiales > Rhizobiaceae > Ensifer > Ensifer sp. YR511. The sequence goes on along the minus strand of NZ_FNGR01000018.1, from coordinate 13,612 downwards.
TTCATCGAGCGGTTCCGCCAGGGCTTCCGGGATCACATCTTCGCTGCACTGCATCCGAAGGGCTATGCGGGCTGGCCGATCTGGGCAGCGTCCGGGCGCAAACCACTATGAGCGCGAGCAATATCAAACGTCCCCGGTTCGGTTTGAGATCCTTTCGCGCCAAGTTCGTGCTGGTCGTCGGCAGCGCCGTGCTCTTCGACCTCCTGCTGACAGGCGGGCTGGCGCTCTGGAACGTTCAAAGACTGTCGCGCGACGCGACGACGGAAGTCGGACAGGGCCTGCAAAACGCCAACGAAGACTACATGCTCACCTACGCGGAATCGACGGCCGCGCGGGTTAATCTTCTGCTCGGCCAGGTTCACGCCGACGTCGCCACGCTCGCGGGCGTAATCCAGGCGCAGATCGACCGCCCCGTGCGCCGGTCCGACGTCGGTGAGGCACTTGCGCGGCACGCACCGGAGTCCGTTACCGTCACTTACGATGCCAAAGGTGGGTGGGCGCAGAACCTTCCGGGGCCGCTCTCGAGCGTAAGCGTCTGGAGCTATCTCCTTGGCCCCGACCATCGGCCACTACCCGAGGTACAGGCCGATATCGAGAACAGCGCCGTTCTTGATCTGGTTGCGCCCGCCCTGCTTGCGCACGGCCGCTCCAAACTGCAGATGTACTACGTCGGACCAAAAGAGCGGCCGATCTTGCGGATGGCGCCCTATGCGGATCAGGCGCAGACGTTCGACCGTCTCTACCCCGGCCATAACGAAGCCAACTTCTGGAACTTCTTCTTCCCCGGCCTCTATGAGTCCTGGGAGGAATGGGCGAAGCAACCGAGCCTCAGGCCCGTTGCAGCCGATACCACGCAAACTGCACCTTACACCGATGCCGCCTCGGGCAAACTGATCGTCAGTTTCTTCCAGCCGCTCTGGACGCCCGACCGCAAAGGTGTCGCCGGAGCAACCGGAACCGATATCACGCTCGACCAGCTGGCCGAGGTTGTCGAAAGCGTCAAGGTCGGCGACAGCGGCTTCGGATTTCTGGTGATGTCCGACGGCAACGTGCTTGCCATCAATCCGGTCGGCGAAAAGGTGATCGGCCTGCGGCGCTCCAGCGACACGGGTGGACAAGGCGTCACCGGGTTGGAGCGCTCGCTGCGCCGCAGCGCGCAGCCCGCGATCGCAGAGCTGCCGCTTGGCACGGATGGCGCCATTCAGCGGGTGCTGCTCGATGAGAGTGGTGAGAAGGTCCCCTATCTCATTCTCCTCAAGCAGCTCGAGCCGGAGAACCTCTGGGTTTCCGGCCCGGTGCGCCGCGAGACCATGTCGATCGGCATCGTCGTGCCGGAGCGCGAAATCTATGCCTCGCTGTTTGCGGCACAGGCGAGTATCTCTGAAGCGACGAACCGCATCCTCATCTATCAGATCCTGGCCCTGCTCGCTTCGCTGCTGTTCGTCACGCTCGCCGTATTCGGCATCTCCAAGCGGGTTACCCGCGGCATCAGCGCGCTCGCCGGAGCGGCAACCAGCATCGAGGCGAAGGACTACTCCGTCCGTGTGCCCATCACGACGCGCGACGAAGTCGGTGAAGCCGCTATCGCGTTCAATAGAATGGCTGAGGAGATCAGCTACCATACCGAGAACCTCGAAAACCTGGTGACCGAACGCACCAAGCAGCTCGAGGACGCCAACCATCAGATTTCGACGCTGAATACCCAACTGCGCAGCGAGAACCTGCGCCTTGGCGCCGAACTCGCCGTCGCCAAGCAGATCCAGATGATGGTGCTGCCGAAGGCCGGCGAGCTCGCGGAAATCGCCGATCTCGAAATCGCCGCCTATATGCGCCCGGCCGACGAGGTGGGCGGCGACTACTACGATGTGCTGCGCGACGGTGAGCGGCTGAAGATCGGCATCGGCGACGTGACCGGTCATGGCCTCGAAAGCGGGGTGCTGATGCTGATGGTGCAGTCGGTCGCAAGGGCCCTGCAGGAAGCCGGCGACATGGACCCGGAGCAGTTTCTCAACCGCCTCAACCGCGCCATCTACAAGAACATCGTGCGCACCAACACTGACAAGCATCTGTCGTTGGCCTTCCTCGACTACGACCAGGGCCGCCTGACGCTGTCGGGGCAGCACGAGGAACTGATCGTCGTGCGCAAGGGTGCGGAAATCGAGCGGATCGACACGCTCGACCTCGGCCTGCCGATTGGCCTGGAATCGGACATTTCGCGCTTTGTTGCCACCCGCGAGATCTCGTTCGGCCGCGGCGACATGATCGTGCTGCATACGGACGGCGTGACCGAGGCAGCGAACGCCAAGGGCGAACTGTTTGGCATCGAGCGACTGTGCGAGAGTGCCGGAAAGTTTTACGGACAGAGCGCCGAGGACGTCAAATCGGGTATCATCAACGACCTGATGGCGCATATCGGCAAGCAGAAGATCTACGACGACATCACGCTCGTCGTCATGAGACACAGGTGATCAGATGACCACGCTCTACGGACTGGCGGACCTGACGATCGGCGCCCACCAGAAGATGACCCGGCTGCGTCTTTACGACGGGCCGCTGGATCTCAGCTGGAAGCATTGCGCCATGGCTTCGGATTTCGTCGCCGAACTGGCGGCGCTGCGCTATCGCGCGTCGCGCAACACCTATCGGGAAGTGCGCCACAACATCGGCTACCTCACCAACGAACTGGTCGAGAATGCCGTGAAGTTCCGCGCTTCCGGTTCCGTGGTCGTCGAGGCCGCCCTCGAAGGCCACAGCTTCCGCACGAAAGTGTCGAACGTGATCGACAACGAAGCGGCTGCGCGCTTCCAGGATCTTTTGTCCGAGATCGCCGACGGCGACCCGGGCGACCTGCTCATCGAGCGCATCGAAGCCAACGCAACCGGGCTCGGCAAGAGCGGCTCGGGGCTTGGTCTTTTGACGCTGATGAGCGATTATGGCGTTCGTTTCGCTTGGGTTTTTGGCGCCCAGGGTGACGACGGCGAAACCTCATTGGAGACTTATGCCTCCATTGCGGTCCCAGACCTCTCGAACTGATGAGCCGGTGAACATGGAAAACAAGGACGAAGAAGAGTATCGCGTTTGGTCCGAAGGCAACGATATTCATTTTGAAGGCACGATGCGGCTGCCGGGAACGGAGGCCTATGCCCCGATCTTCTCGACGGTGATGGGCGTTCTGGAGACCGAGCCTGAGCACATCACGATCGACCTCACCGAACTGCAGTTCCTGAACTCGTCCGGGATCAACCTGCTCGCCAAGCTGACGATCGAGGCACGCAACCGCCCGAACGTGCAATTGACGGTGCGCGGAACCTCTGAGATCCCGTGGCAGTCGAAATCGCTGCCGAACCTCAAGAAGCTGCATCCCGGCCTCGATCTCAGGCTCAACTGAGATCACGCGGTGCCGGGACTGGATTCCCGTAGCTAAAGCCTGAGTATCGCGCGCCGACCGGCGCGCGACCGCGATTCCGCGCGCCAGCGCTTCCGCACCCCAGCCATCGACAAATCCGTCGCCGAAACCGGCCGCACGACGCTGCGACGCCTTCTTCATTCCCCGTCGTCACGCTTGACTCTGCGAACGCCTCACCCTATCCATCAAATCATCTGATGACTTGATGAGCAGACAATGAAACCGATCAATCGTACCAACCTTGCCGAGAGCGCTGCCGAAAGCCTGCGGGCGGAAATCCTCAGCGGCCGCTGGGCTATCGGCGAACGCATTCCCAACGAGACGGCGCTGACCGAGCTTCTGGCGGTGAGCCGCGGAACCGTGCGGGAGGCCGTTCGGGTCCTGATCTCGAAGGGGCTGCTCGACGCCCGCCAGGGCTCCGGCACCTATGTCCGCTCGACGGTCGATAGCTCGGGCGCGCTTGACCGCGTCAAGCGGGCGAGCCTGCGCGACCAATGGGAGGCGCGCGCGGCCCTCGACGTGGAAGCCGCCCGCCTGGCGGCGCTGCGGCATACGCCCAAGGATCTGGAACATATGAAGCGCCTTCTTCTCGCCCGCGGCACGGTTTCCGATGGTGGGCGTGAGGCCTTCGGACGGCGCGACATTGCCTTTCATCGGTCGATCGTCGAGGCCTCCGGCAACAGGGCCATCGTCGAGCTCTATGACTTTTTCACTTCGGCCATTCTCGAAACCATTCACTCGACGCTGTCAGGCGACCTGCCGGAGCCGGACGACCGGGCGCATGCGGCGATCGTCGAGGCCATTGCGGCCAGTGATCCGGACAAGGCCGCGGCCGCCGTTCGGGCGTTCATGGCCCCCGTCCTCGCTGAACTTGATCGGCTACTTTCCCAATGAACCAGACTTTTCGTGATCCCCACAAAGCCGAAGCCGCCGAACCGCTGGACATCGAAAACCAGCTTATCGATGCCGAGGCCGACAGCCTGCCGGCACCGCAACCACCGGTGCTGAGCCGCAGCGCCCGCATCCTGCTGGGCGCCAGCCTCGTGCTCATCGCTTTCAACCTCAGGCCGCTGTTTTCAAGTCTCTCGGTGCTGCTGCCCGAGGTGATGCAGGCGACCGGCCTTTCCACCGCCAGCGCCAGCGTGCTCACCACCCTGCCGGTGCTCTGCCTCGGCCTTTTCGCGCCGCTTGCGCCGAAGCTCGCCCAACGCTTCGGTGCCGAACGCACGCTTCTCGGGGTGCTCGTCCTGCTGACGCTCGGCACGGGTCTGCGCGGCGTTCAGTCCGTGCCGCTGCTTTTCCTTTCGACATTTGCGGCAGGTGCGGCGATCGCGATCGGCAACGTGCTGCTTCCCGGGCTCGTCAAGCGTGACTTTCCCGACCGCGCCGCGATGATGACGGGCCTCTATACCATGGCGCTCTGCGCCGGTGCTGCCAGCGCCGCCGGCCTGACGCTGACGATCGAACACCATGTGGTCGGCTCCTGGTCCGGCGCGCTCGCGGCCTGGGCGGTACCCGCCCTCATCGTGCTGATGATCTGGGCACCGCAGGCGCTGCGCGGCAAGGCGCAAGCCCGCCATAGCGGCTTCCGCGTCGTCGGCCTCTGGCGCGATCGGCTCGCCTGGCAGGTGACGCTCTTCATGGGTCTGCAATCCGCACTCGCCTATTGCGTCTTCGGCTGGATGGCGCCGATCCTGCGTGAGCGTGGCCTCGATGCCGCAACTGCCGGTGCGGTCGTCTCCGCCTCGATCATGATGCAGGTCGTCACCTGCCTGCTCGTGCCATCCTTCGCCGTAAGGCGCCGCGACCAGCGCGCCGTCTGCGTGGCGCTCGTCGCCGCCGCCGTCATCGCACTGATCGGCATCCTTTTCGCGCCGCTCTCGACGGTGCTCGCCTGGGCCGTTCTGCAAGGGATCGGACAGGGCGGCCTGATTGCTGCGGCGATGACCCTCATTGTGCTGCGCTCGCCCGATTCGCACGTGGCGGCCCATCTCTCCGGCATGGCCCAGGGCGTCGGCTACGTGCTTGCCGCCATCGGCCCCCTGCTTGTCGGCTTCATCCGCAGCTGGACCGGCAGCTTCGCCGCCAGCGCCGTTCTCTTCATCGCGCTCGGCATCGGCGTGGCGATCATGGGTCTCGGCGCCGGCCGGGCGCTGCATGTCGGCGCACGAACGGTCCGGATAGACGACCGCTAAGACGGACGCGGATCAGCGCCTGCAATGATCCAAAGGGCTCCCCTTCCCAGGCGGAGCCCTTTCTCTCGCTGTCAGCACGCTCGCATCAGGCCGCGGCCACCGCCGCCTGGTAGCGCGGCGCCGGCCGGAAGGCGAGCGCGATCAGGAACGCGCCGAGGCCGATGCCCCAGGAACCGATGTAAAGCCAGGTGTAGCTTGCCAGCGCATCATAGATCAGGCCCCCGGCAATCGGTCCCGTCGCCATGCCAAGGCTGCCAGCCATGGCCGTCCCCCCGATCACCGTCCCCATCATCCGCAAGGGGAAATTCTCGCGGGCAAGCACCGCATAGAGCGGCATGACGCCCGCATAGATGAAGCCGAACAGGGCGGCGACCGCATAGAACGAGCCGAGCCCGGCGGCAAAGACATAGGCAAGCGCGCCGAAGGCCTGGGCCAGAAGTCCAAGAACGAGCACACGTTTGGCCCCGAAACGGTCGCCGAGCAGACCGAAGACGACGCGGCCGCCCATGCCGGCAAGACCCTCGACGCTGTAGATCGACACGGCCGCCATGACCGGAATGCCGCAGGTGATCGCGTAGCTCACCGTGTGGAAGATCGGGCCGGAATGGGTGGCGCAGCAGAAGAAGTTGGTCAGAAGCAGGATGATGAAGAGCGGCGATTTCAGCACCTGGCTGGTCGTCATCGACGAATGGGGCTCTTCCCCGGGCGAGGCCGCGGCAGCGCCGTCGGCAAGTGCCGGCGCCTGGCGAACGAGAAACGAGACCGGGATCATGATGACGGCAACGACCAGCGCGATGATCTGCAGAGCGGTTCTCCAGTCGTAGGCGGATACCAGCCAGGCGGCAAAGGGCGACATCGTCATCGGCGCCATGCCCATACCGGCCGAGACGAGCGAGACCGCGAGGCTGCGATGCGTATCGAACCAGCCGGTAACGCAAGCCATCATCGGCGCGAAGATCGCCGCCGTCGCGGTGCCGACCACGACACCGAAAAGGATCTGGAAGGCGATCAGCGAGGTCGTCCAGCTCGCTGCCATCAGGCTGACGGCCAAGAGCACCGAGCCGATGAGCACGATCGGACGCGCGCCCCATCGGTCGGAAAGGCTGCCCCAAGCGATGCTGGCAAATGCCATGGCCAGGAAGCCGATGGTCATGGCGCTCGAAACGCCTGTCACCGACCAGCCGGTGTCGCGCGAAATCGGCAGCAGGAACACCGGAAGCGAAAACATGGCGCCGATCGCCAGGCAGCCGAGCAGCCCGCCCGCCGCCACGATGACCCAACGGTAATGCAAATTGGTCATTGCAAATCTCCTTAAATCCGCCCGGCCCGACGTCCGGCCACGCCGAAAAATTGTGCAACCTGATCGCGCGACGGACCGTGCCTGGGACATCCCCTCACCCGCCCGATTGAAAGACGCTCACGCCGGTGCCAAGCCGACAGGAGCTTCGAAAGAATTTCATAATAGGTGCAGATTCACATTCGATGCAGCCTTGAAGGCATGCGCCCGACTGTTTCCGCTTGATTGTGCGACGAAGCTTCTTTCTGTTGTCCGTTGCCACCTGAGAGATAGATAAAGGCTGGAACACGGCTTGCGGGAGTGACAAGTGTGACGGGATTTCGATGGATTCGCTGATCACCGCCGCGGCGCGAGCACTGGCGTCGGGCGACCCGCTCGGCGCGCTGAAGCGGGTGGCGCTACGCGACGATCCGCCGGCACTGGCGCTGCGCGGCATCGCCATGGCCCAGCTTGGAGACTTCACCCGCGCAAAGGTCCTGCTGAAGAACGCCGCGCGCGCCTTCGGCACGAAGGAAGCGGTAGCGCGGGCGCGGTGCATCGTCGCCGAGGCAGAGATCGCCATCGTCTCCCGTGATCTTTCCTGGCCGATGCGGGCGCTCGACGCCGCCCGCTCGACGCTCGAAACCCATGGCGACCACCTCAACGCCGCCCACGCCCGCAATCTCGGGGCACGGCGCCTGCTCTTGATCGGCCGTCTGGACGAGGCCGAGAACTTGCTTGCCGATATCGATACGGCGCGGCTGACACCGCTGTCGAAAGCCGCCCACGACCTGGCGCTCGCCGGCATCGCCGTGCGCCGGTTGCGAACCGAGGCCGCCACCGCCGCCTTCGGGCGGGCGGGCGAAGCGGCACGGGCGACCGGCATTCCGGCCCTGATCTTGGAAGTTGAAAACGCGGCCGCCGTGCTTAAAGCGCCGGCTGCCCGCCTCATGGCGGATGGGGAAGAGCGCTCGCTGCTGCTTGGCGAGGTCGAAGAGCTGCTTGCTTCCGGCGCCCTCGTCATCGACGCCTGCCGGAACCTCGTCCGAAGACAAGCGACCTTGTGCACGCTTGCCACTCGGCCGGTGCTCTTTGCGCTGGCGCGCGCGCTGGGCGAAGCCTGGCCGGGAGACGTCTCAAGGCGAACCTTGCTCGCCCGGGCCTTCGGCGCACGACATGTCGACGAATCCCACCGGGCAAGGCTGCGTGTCGAAATCGGCCGGCTGCGCGAGGAACTGCGCCCGCTTGCGGATATCACGGCGACGAGCGATGGCTTCCGGCTGGTGCCGCACGGCAAGCACACGGTCGTCGTCCTTGCCCCGCCGGTCGACGAGCGACATGCGACGATGCGGGCGCTGCTGGCGGACGGCGAGGCCTGGTCAAGTTCGGCGCTCGCAATCGCGCTCGACGCCAGCGCGCGCACCGTGCAGCGGGCGCTCGAAGAGCTCGCCTCGCAAGGCAAGGTTATGCCGATCGGGCGCGGGCGGGCACGGCGCTGGGTCGTGCCGCCGATTGCCGCATTCCCGACAGTGTTGTTACTCCCTGGCCCTTTGCCAAACGAATAGGATCAGACCCATGAAAAGATCCGAAGCCGAAATCATCCAGATATATGGCCCGTTCCCCGGGGCAGACCAGGTCCATGGCGTCACCTTCGACGGCCGGAACGTATGGTTCGCCGCCGGTGACACGATCAACGCCTTCGACCCGGAAAACGGTGCGCCCGTCCGCTCGATCGACGTCGCCGCGCATGCCGGTACGGCGTTTGACGGCAAGCACCTCTTCCAGATCGCCGAAGATCGCATCCAGAAGATCGATCCGGAAACCGGGAAAATTCTCGCGACAATCCCGGCGCCAGGCGGTGGCGGCGATTCCGGCCTTGCCTGGGCCGAGGGCACGCTTTGGGTTGGGCAGCATCGGGGCCGCAAAATTCATCAGATCGATCCCGAGAACGGCGCAATCCTGCGCACGATCGAATCCAAGCGCGTCGTGACCGGGGTGACCTGGGTCGACGGCGAACTCTGGCACGGCACCTGGGAGGGTGACGAAAGCGATATCAGGCGCATCGATCCGCAAACGGGAGTCGTGCTCGAAACGGTCGCCATGCCGTCCGGAATGGGCGTATCGGGCCTGGAGTCCGATGGCGGCGAGCGCTTCTTCTGTGGCGGCGGGCCGAGCGGCGTCGTCCGGGCTGTTCGCCGGCCGAAGCGGGCGCGCTGAAACTCGCGATAAGATCCAGGATCGGCGCGGCTGCGCGACGCTGTCGGTGCGGCGCCGGCACTACAGCGCCGCGCGCCTTTGAGGCGCATAGAGGGCGCTGTAGCGCTTCGAAGCGCTGCATGTTCCGTCCGCAAAACCGGCGATGAATAGGGAACCATGCAGTAGCGTTGTCCCGGCACGGTCCGCAATACCCGGACACCGCGGACCGTGCCCGAGCTTTAGGCCTTAATGAAGGCGAGCAGGTCGGGATTGATGACATCGGCATGGGTTGTCAACATGCCATGTGGATAACCCTCATAGACCTTGAGCGTGCCGTTCTTCAGCAGCTTCACCGCCAGTCGCGCGCTGTCGTCGATCGGCACGATCTGGTCGTCGTCGCCGTGCATGACCAGCGTCGGCACGTCGATCGCCTTCAGGTCTTCGGTGAAGTCGGTTTCGGAGAAGGCCTTGATGCCTTCGTAATGGGCCTTGGCGCTGCCCATCATGCCCTGACGCCACCAGTTGCGGACGACGCCTTCCGATACTTCGGCACCCGGGCGGTTGTAGCCGTAGAACGGGCCGGCCGGAACGTCGAGAAAGAACTGGGCGCGGTTGGCAGCAAGCGCCGCCCGGAAACCGTCGAACACCTCGATCGGCAGGCCGCCCGGATTGTTTTCGGTCTTGACCATGATCGGCGGCACGGCGCCGACGATGATCAGCTTGGAAACCCGGCCGCCGCCGTGGCGCGCCACGTAAGCCACCGCTTCGCCGCCACCGGTGGAGTGACCGATGTGGATTGCATCGCTGAGGCCGAGCTTGGTGGTCAGCGCCGCAACATCCTTCGCGTAGTGTGCAATGTCGTGTCCCTCGCTCACCTGCGTCGAACGGCCATGGCCGCGGCGGTCATGGGCGATGACCCGGTAGCCCTTGCTGACGAAATAGAGCATCTGCGCATCCCAATCGTCCGCCGACAGCGGCCAGCCATGGTGAAAGACGATGGGCTGGCCCGAGCCCCAATCCTTGTAGAAGATATCGACGCCGTCTTCAGTCCTGACGAAGTTCTCGGTCATGGGAACGGTTCCTTTGTTTGGGTTGGGTGTATGTCTTCCAGATGTGGCCGCGGCGCGAGATCCGCGCCGGGACGTGCGGTCGGCGTCAACCGAGATGGGGGTGGTTGATCGCGAGAAAGTGGTTGACGACCGGCGCGGCCGGCCCCTTGTGGTAGCGGCGGACATCGTCCTGGATGTCGGCATCGGCCTTCGACACGCGCTTGTGCTGGCGCAGATGCTCTGCCCAGGATTCGACCATAAACCATTCGACCAGCCGTCCGGGATCGGCCGCGTCCTCGGTCACGCCCCAGCCATAGGCGCCGTCGCGCCGCCGCTCGTGCGACAGGCGGGCGAGCGCCTTCAGGAACTCGGACCGATCAGCCTTGTCGATCGTATATTCGATCAGGACGAGAACCGGTCCGCGGTCGTGTTCGACCGGCTCGCTGGTCAGCGGCTCCGGCCAATGATTGGAAGGTATGAGATCCGCCTCACCTTTCGGCAGCTTCATGGCGTGGAAGGCGAAGCCGACGCAGAGAAGGCCGATGGCCGCCACGGCGAGCGTGAAGGGCACGCCGATCGCCGAGGCGGTCGCGCCCCAGGCAAGGCTCCCGCCGGTCATCGCGCCGTTGAAGACGGTCAGATAGACGGCGAGCGTGCGTCCGCGCACCCAGTTGGGCAGGATCGCTTGCGCGGTGCTGTTCAGCGTCGTCAACGCCGTGATCCAGGCCGCACCACAGACGAGCAGCGCCGCCACCGCCACCCATTGCGCCGGCGCGAAGGAAAGCACGCCCATGACGGCGGCGGTCAGGACCGCGGACAAAAGCAGCAATCCGTCGGCATCCATCCGGGCCCGCAAGCGCGGCATCACCAGCGCGCCGCCGATTGCGCCGGCGCCGACGGCGCCGAGCAGGATGCCGTAGAAGCTGGCGCCGCCGCCGAGAAGCTGGCGGGCGACCAGCGGCAGCAGCGCCCAGATCGCACTTGAAAAAGCGAAAAACACGGCTGCACGCAAAAGCACCACATGCAGCTCGCGGCTGGCGCGCGCATAGCGCAGGCCGGCCCGGAAGGCGCCGAGGAAGCGCTCGGCGAGCGCGTCGTCCTCCGGCACCTGCCGCCGCCACCAGACCAATGCGGCAATGACGAAGACATAGCTGATGACATCGACGCCATAGGTGACGGCCGCGCCAAACCAGGCAAGCAGCAAGCCGCCAAGCGCCGGGCCGATCGCGCGGGAGATGTTGATGCCGAGCGAGTTCAGCGCGACCGCGCCCTTGACGTCCGGTCGCGACACGAGCTCCGGCACGATCGCCTGCCAGGTGGGGGCAACCAGCGCTGCGCCGATGCCACCGACAAAGGTAAGCGCAATCAGCGAGGTCACCGACTGCAGCCCGCTTGCAGAGAGGAACAACAGGCAGAGGCTCGCAGATGCGAGCAGGAACTGCACGACGATCAGGAATTTGCGTCGGTCGAGAATATCGGAGAGCACGCCGGCGGGAATGGCGAGCAGGAAGATCGGCAGCGTCGCGGCCGCCTGGATCATCGAGACGGCGGCGGGCGTTGCCGACAGGTCGGTGACGAGCCAGGAGCTTGCGACATCGCGGATGAAGCTGCCGGTGTTGCCGATGATGGTCGCCACCCAGAGCACGGCGAAAACCTTCTGGCGCAAGGGCGCGAAAGTGCCGGCGTTGTTGGTCGCTGCCTGCGTCATTGGCCGCCCCTCTCCGTGGATGCACGTTCGCGCAGATCATAGACTGCAACGAGCACGAATGCGCCGGCAAGGCCGATATGTTCGAAGAAACCGTTTGTCGCCATCGCGCGCTCCATGCCGGGCGGCTGTTCCCAGAAGCGGAATGCGAGCAAGGTGGCGGCGAGCGTGAAGGCCGCAAGCGCGCTTGCCGCCGCCCAGCGGTAGAAGCCTGAGAGAACGAGAGCCGACATCGCAAGCTCAAACACGATGACGCCGACAGCAAAGAGCGGTGCCGGATAGAGGCCGAAATGCTCCATCTCGGCAAGCGCGCCCGGGAAGTCGAAAATTTTCGTCAAGGGTCCCTGGATATAGGCCGAGCAGAGCGCCAGCAACCCGACGAATATGACACGGTTGCCGGAAAGGCCCGGCCGGAGGCGAACGGCGAGACGGTTTTCGAGGGAAGAGGGGCTCAATCTTTCGTTTCCTTGTCAGGCGGTCTTCGGCTTGATGGGCGGCAAAGCCGCCCCTCATCGATTTTTCGGCCATTTCAAAGCGGTGATCGCGCTCTGGGATATGCCTTGGTAGTAGGCTCCATGCTTCGCCGGCGGATGGTTCACCACGACTTTCGCCGAGAGGTGCCGGACGCCCTCAGTCGGCGAGGCCGAGGCCTGCTCCGGTCCGAGCGATGCGTTGAGCAAGATTGAGACCGCGGCCATCGCGACGGCGCCGGCTTTCGTGCGCATTCTGCGTTTCCCTTCCGCTATCGTCACACCGCCCAGCAGGAGCATCCAAGCGCGCCGAAGAAACCCTTAAGGTCGGCGATCGGCAGTTTCGACGTCCAGGCGCCGGCATGATCGTGGCCATGGACGCCGCAATCGCTGGCGCAGCCGCACGACGTGATCGCGGTGCGCCGGAGCGAGCGCTTTCCGGCGCCCTCGGGCTCACCCCAGGCGGCATAACCGCCGAAGGTGCGGACCGGCGACCAGTCGGGCATTGCCGGCGGCACCTTGTTCTCGTCGTGAGAGGCAAATTCGCCGGCCGCATAGACGATCTTGCCGCCGACCATCGTGAGCTCTGACGTGAGGAAGGAAATCTCGTCCTCGGCGCAGTTGAAAAAATCCTTGTTCGGCACGATGAGGTCGGCGAACTGCCCTTTCTCAATCCGGCCTTTCTTGCCTTCCTCGTTTGAAAACCACTGCACCTTCTCGGTCCACATCCGAAGCGCCGTCTCGCGATCGAGGCAGTTGGCGCGCGGGTAGAGCTGCAGGCCGCCGACAGTCTTGCCGGTCACCATCCACGACAGCGAAACCCAGGGGTTGTAGGATGCGACGCGGGTCGCATCGGTGCCGGCGGAGACGTTGACGCCCTTTGCCAGCATCTTGGCCACCGGCGGCGTCGCTTCAGCGACACCATGGCCGTAGCGCTCGACGAAGTACTCGCCCTGATAGGCCATGCGGTGCTGCACGGCGATGCCGCCGCCAAGGGCGGCGATCCGGTCGATCGAGCGGTCAGAGATCGTCTCCGCATGGTCGAAGAACCAGTTGATGCCCTCAAGCGGGATATCCTGGTTGACCTTCTCGAAGACGTCGAGCGCACGGGTGATCGTCTCGTCATAGGTGGCATGCAGTCGCCAGGGCCAGCGGTTCTCCGCAAGAATGCGCACGACCTCTTCGAGTTCGCCCTCCATCTCCGGCGGCATGTCCGGGCGCGGCTCGCGGAAGTCCTCGAAGTCGGCGGCGGAAAACACCAGCATCTCGCCGGCACCGTTGTGGCGGAAATAGTCGTTACCCTGCTTGTACTTGA
>NZ_FNGR01000009.1:0-236557 GCF_900103045.1 Ensifer sp. YR511 | reverse complement strand
GACGTCAAAACCTTCGGTCATGCCGATCGCCTTCATCACGTCGGCAAGGTTTTCCTTCGAGGCATCGACGACATGGTCGATGCCGACGCTTTTCGCGAGCGCCAGCCGCGTCGGGTTGATGTCGGTGATCACCACCTTGCGCGCGCCGGAACGCTTGGCGACCAGCGCCCCCATGATGCCGATCGGACCGGCGCCGGTGACGAGAACGTCCTCGCCGACGAGATCGAAGGAGAGTGCTGTGTGCACGGCATTGCCGAACGGATCGAAGATCGCCGCGATCTCGTCGGGCACATCCTCCGGGATCGGCACGACGTTATACTCCGGCAGGCAGACGAACTCGCCGAACGAGCCCGGCCGGTTGACGCCGACGCCGAGCGTGTTGCGGCACAGATGCCCGCGGCCGGCCCGGCAGTTGCGGCACTTGCCGCAGACGATATGGCCCTCGCCCGAGACGCGCTCGCCGACATGGTACTTGGTGACGGCCGATCCGACCTCGGCGATCTCGCCCATGAACTCGTGACCGACGACCATCGGCACCGGAATGGTTTTTTGCGCCCACTGGTCCCAGTTCCAGATGTGCACGTCGGTGCCGCAGATCGCCGATTTCTTCACCTTGATCAGCACGTCGTTCGGGCCGATCTCCGGCACCGGCACGCGCTCCATCCAGAGGCCCTCTTCCGGCTTCGACTTCACCAGCGCCTTCATCATGTTCGTCATCAGTCCCTCCCTCAGATCACGCCGAGGTCGCGGCCGACCTCTTCGAAGGCGGCGATTGCCCGCCGGACGTCCGCTTCACTATGCGCTGCCGACATCTGCGTGCGGATGCGCGCCTGGCCCTTCGGCACCACCGGGAAGGAGAAGCCGATGACATAGACGCCCTTCTTCAGCATGCGCGCCGCCATCTCCTGGGCGAGTGCGGCATCACCGAGCATCACCGGGATGATCGGGTGGCCCTCACCGGCCAGCGTGAAGCCGAGCTTGGACATCTCGGTGCGAAACAGCGCCGCATTGGCATAGAGCCGCTCGCGCAAGCGATCGCCGTTGTCGATCAGGTCGAACACCTTCAGCGAGGCGGCGGCAATGACCGGCGCCAGGGTGTTGGAAAACAGATAAGGGCGCGAGCGCTGCCTGAGCCAGTCGACGACTTCGGCCTTGGCCGAGGTGTAGCCGCCCGAAGCGCCGCCGAGCGCCTTGCCGAGCGTGCCGGTGATGATGTCGATCCGGCCCTCGACGCCACAATGTTCGGCGGAGCCGCGGCCGTTCTTCCCGACGAAGCCGACCGCATGGCTGTCGTCGACCATGACCATGGCGCCATATTTGTCGGCGAGATCGCAGACGCCCTTAAGATTGGCGATGATGCCATCCATCGAGAAGACGCCATCGGTGGCGATCAGCTTGAAGCGGCTGCCCTCGGCCTTCTTCAGTTCCTCCTCCAGCGCCGCCATGTCGTTGTTGGCATAGCGGAAGCGCTTCGCCTTCGACAGCCGCACGCCGTCGATGATCGAGGCGTGGTTGAGCGCATCGGAAATGATCGCATCCTCTTCGCCGAGCAGCGTTTCGAACAGGCCGCCATTGGCATCGAAACAGGAGGAATAGAGGATCGTGTCTTCCAGCCCGAGGAAGGACGAAATGCGTGCCTCCAGCTGTTTATGCTCCTCCTGCGTGCCGCAGATGAAACGCACCGAGGCCATGCCGTAACCGTAACGGTCGAGCGCCTGCTTGCCGGCCTCGGCCAGCTCTTCACTGTCGGCAAGGCCAAGATAGTTGTTGGCGCAGAAGTTGAGCACCCGCTCGCCCGAGGCGACCTTGATTTCGCCCGCCTGCTTCGAGGTGATCACACGCTCCGACTTGTACAACCCGGCCGTCTTCAGGCCCTCGAGTTCTGAACGGAGATGGGTGAGGTAGCGGTCGCTCATTCAGGCACGTCCCTCGGCTCGATCGGCGGCAGCAACAGGCGGAAACCCGGTGCGGCACAGGGCATCGAGACCTTCGAGATCCAGTCGCTCGAGGCCCAGTTCCGGAAGGAGGTCGTTCTCGCCTTCGAAGTCCCGGCCGTACATGGCCGAGAAGATGCGGATACCGGCCTCGTGCAGGTCTGCCGGGCATCCGGCAAGGCGCGCGAGCTGCGCCGTCACGACCAGACCGAAGGGAACATCCTCCGTCACGTAGCGGCTGTCGGCCGTCGCAGGACCCGTGCCGTTATGTCCGGCCTCATGCATTTCCTGGTTCATCTGCGAGATCGTGCTGACCGGCACATGGAACGACAGGTGGAAATGCTGAAAAATGTCGCGCACCTTCAGCTGCAGCTTCTCGGCGACAGCCAGGCGTTCGAGGTCGAGTGTCTCCAGGAGACGACCGATATTGGGGGTGACGTTCTGGGCCTGAACCCAGGTCTCGCCGCGCTCCATGCGCGACATGTTGCCGAGCGCGATCCCGAGGTGGTTTTGCGGATTGAGGTTTGAAAGCGCGATCGCCAGAAGGCTGCCGCGATCGACAAAATGTTCGCCGAAGAGTGCCGTGCAGACCGCATGGCCGCGCGCACTTTCCGATGCCGGAACGGTCGCGAGATCGACCTGCTTGCGGATGGTGTTCACCTGCACCAGCGCAGGGCCGAGCTTCCGGCCGCTGACGATCGTCGTGCCCCAGGCAACGATCGGCAAGGTGATGCCGCGTGCTGCAAGAAGCGACGAGAGATAAAGCGCTCCGAACGAGGTATGCGAACTGAAGATCACCACTTGACCGGCAGTCAGATGCGGCGCGATTGCGTCCAGCACGAAGCGGTGACCATAGGCCGGCAGCGCGATGAGGATCGCATCGGTATCGTGGACGAGATCTTCCGCACGCTTGGCAACGGCCGGAAGGAAGGTGCCTTCGATGGCGCCCTCGGCCGTGAGGCGCCCTCCCTCTGCGAGTGCCACAGTGCCGGTGCCGGACGGCGACCAGAGCGTTGCCTTGTGTCCCAGTTTTTCAAGAAGTGCAGCGGTGCCAAAGGCAATAGAGCCAGCACCTGCGATACCTACGCGCATGTCGTTTTCCACTTTCATTGATATCGGGTGACGGGCGCAGCCGGGGCGCCCGCTGTCGAGGGTGTTGCGGCTAAGCCGCGTTTCGGGCGGGGATGAGCGTGGTCGCTTCGGACGACCAGCCGACCCAGATGTCGTCGCGGCTTAGGCCTTCCACCTCGCTCGGATGAACGAGCGCGTTGAGCAGATGCCCCTCGCCGATCTCGACCTTGAGCGATGTGTGGTTGCCCTTGAAAACCCGCTGGCGGATCCGTCCACGGATCCGGTTGGCGACACCCGGTTCCTGCGCCGAGCATTGGATCGCTTCCGGCCGCAGGACGACGTAGATCGCGTCGCCGGCCTTGGGCGAGAGCGCGCCGGCGGACGCCTTGATCGTCATGCCGTTCCACCGCACCGCCGCTTCGCCGGCGTCAGTACCGACGACGTCGGAATGCAACAGATTGGTTTCGCCGAGGAAGGTCGCCACGAAGGCGGAGCCGGGGCGCTTGTAGAGGGTCGCCGGATCGCCCATCTGCTCGATCCGGCCATTGTTCATGACCACGATCGTATCCGACATGGTGAGCGCCTCTTCCTGGTCGTGGGTCACGAACATGAAGGTCTTGCCGGTCTGTTCCTGGATCGCCTTGAGCTCGATCTGCATCGTCTGGCGAAGCTTGGCGTCGAGGGCGGAAAGCGGCTCGTCCAGAAGCAGAACGTCGGGATCGGGCGCCAAGGCGCGCATCAGCGCGACGCGCTGGCGCTGGCCGCCCGACAGCTCGGACGGAAGGCGGCCGGCAAAATCCTGCAGCTGCACGAGTTCCAGAAGCTCCGATACGCGCCTCTGGATCTGGCGGTTGTCGACGCCCTTCAACTCCAGGCCGAAGGCGATGTTCTTCGCGACCGACATGTGCGGGAACAGCGCGTAATCCTGGAACACGATGTTGACGTTGCGCCGGTTCGGCGGAACCATTGTCACGTCGCGGCCGGAGAGCAGGATGCGGCCCTCGGTCGGCGTTTCGAACCCGCCCAGCATGCGCAGCGTTGTCGACTTGCCGCAGCCGGAGGGGCCGAGCAGGGTGACGAACTTGCCGCGCTCGATGTTGAGATTGAGATTATCGACGGCGACAAAGCTGCCGAAGCTCTTGCGGATATTTTCGAACTGAACAACCGGTTGCATCAGCGGATCCTCGAACGACGTGTGAGATATTCTGCGTAGAGCCCGACCACGGCGGTCACGACCAGGACGAGCGTCGCCATGACGTTGATCTCCGGAGACATGCCGGACTGCACCCGGGCGAAGATCAGCATCGGCAGCGTCGGGCGATAGCCGCCGAGGAAGAAGGTGCGGACGAAGTCGTCGCTCGACAGCAGCAGGCAGAAGATCATGCCGCCGAAGATGGCCGGTCCCAGATAGGGAAGCGTGACTCGGAAGAAGGTTACGATACTGTCGGCACCGAGATCGCGCGCGGCATCGACCAGATTGCCCGGCATCGAGCGCAGCCGCGTCAGCACCATGACCACCACGAAAGGCACGGCGTGGACGACGTGGCCGAGGATGATGGCGACCGTGCCCGTCGGCAGATCGATGGTGGTGATGAAGATGCGCAGCGAAATCGCCGAGATCATGCCCGGCACCACGGCCGGCAGGCAGGCCACCGCAAAGGCCACGTATTGAGCGGCCCCGCGCAGCGACCCGATCAGCATCGCGATCCAGACACCGATCACCGTTGCAATGGCCGTCGTCGCCGCGGCGATCATGATTGTGTAGAGGCAGGCGTCCAGGAACTGCTTGTCCTTTATGACCTTGGCGTACCAGTCGATCGTCAGGTTTCCGAGCGGAAACGAAATGAAGCTCGCATCCTTGAAGCTGACCGCCACCATCAGCGACAACGGCAGAAACAGGTACAGGACAAACAGCCAGTAGAA
This sequence comes from Ensifer sp. YR511, assembly GCF_900103045.1. Lineage (NCBI taxonomy): Bacteria > Pseudomonadati > Pseudomonadota > Alphaproteobacteria > Hyphomicrobiales > Rhizobiaceae > Ensifer > Ensifer sp. YR511. Next base: position 231,629 of record NZ_FNGR01000009.1, on the reverse strand, counting down.
GGACTTGAGGGCCAGCCCGGGCCAATCGTGAAACAGGGCGCGCATCAGAATGTCCTTTGCTTCGAGCCGCCGACGACCCGCATGAACAGACCGACGGTGACGAGGGATGCGGCAAGCATGATCATCGCGAAGGCGGCACCGGCCGGCCAACGGCTGCTGGCGCCGTGGAAGAAACTGCTGATCGTCTCGGAGAACATGCTGGTGGTCGGCCCGCCGAGCAGAATGGGAGCGGCAAACACGCCCATGCAGGTGAGGAAGACCAGCGAGCATCCCGACACGATGCCGTCGCGCGAAAGCGGCAGGATGATGCGGCGGAAGCGCGTGAACGGCCCTGCCCCGAGATCGGCTGAGGCATCGAGCAGCGACTTCGGGATCTTCTCGATCGCCGAATAGAGCGGCAGCAGCATGTAAAGGCAGACCATGTAGACGAGGCCGAAGCTGATCGAAAACGAGGTGTAGAGCATCTGGATCGGACGCTCGGTCAGCCCGATTTCTCTGAGCAGCACGTTAACGGCACCGCGATTGGCGAGAAGCATGATGACCGAGAAGATACGGATGATTTCACCCGCCCAGAACGGGGCCAAGAGCAGGAGCAGCGCCCGTGACCTGTTGCCGGTCGCAACCACCTTCGCCACGTAATAGGCAACCGGATAGACCACGACCAGGGTGACGGCGGTTGCGATGGAGGCATAGATGAAGCTGCGCAGCAGCGGCATCCAGTAGAGCTTTTCACTGAAGAAGAGCGCGTAGTTGTCGAACGTGAATTCGGCCTCGACGCCCGGCTGCGGCGGATAGCTGGACAGGAGGCTGATGCGCAGCATCTCGTAGATGGGGCCGATATGCATCATCAGCATCCAGACGACCGGCACGCCGGCCAAAAGCAGGATGCGTCCGTATCGCCACTCGGCAACGGCGCCCAAGGTGTAGCGATAGAGCAGTGAGTTGATCACCCTCGCGACACCGGTCGAGTATTTCATGTGCGCAGCACGGACGGGGAGACCGCCACCTGCCGTATGTGTTCCCACGGCCATTGAATTATCCCAAAGCTTGTCCGCGACCCGACGGGCGTTGGCAGAACATGCGTCACCGTTCTGACCCCGCCGCCACGGCGAGGTCAGTCAGTCAGTCATCGCAACGCGATTGCTTAGGCCGCTTTCAGTTCGGCGACGGCGCGATCGATGATCTCGTTCTTCATCGAGCGGTTGAGCGAGCTGAAGAAGGTGACGCGCTCGAGCTCGTCCTGCGGCAGGGTCGATGCCAGCCGCTCCCTCTCGTCGAGCAGCTTGTCGACACCCGATATCGTCGAGCTGAAGCCGGAGGTGCGCGTCATCGCCGCCCCGACCTCGGGGTTCGCCAGGATCGCGTCGAACAGCTTGTAGGCGTTCTCGGCGTTCGGCGCGTTGTTGACGATGTTCAGCGTGTAGCAGAAGCCGTAGGTGCCTTCCTTCGGAACCGACAGCTTGACCGGCACGCCGTCCATGATCAGCTTGGCAGCCGGGCCCGACCAGGCCTGCGCCAGATGGATGTCCTCGTTGATGAACATCTGCTGCACTTCGCTCGCCGCATCGTAGTATTTGCGAACCATGTGCTTGTGCTTGATCAGGTGGTCGCGCGCTTGGCTGGCTGCCTTCTGGGCCTCCTCGACCTTGTCGGTGTAGGTGACGAAGTCGCCGTCATGGCCCAGATACTTCATGGTGATCGACATGAAGTCGCCCGCCATATAGGCGGTCAGGCCTTCGTACTTCTCGTCGAACATGATGCCCCAGCTGTCGGCCTCCGACACGTAGTCGGTGTTGCGCACGAGGCCTTCGTAGCCGGCAAGGATCGGCAATCCCCAAAGGTTGCCCTCGAAGCGCGCCCAGGCGGCGTCCTGATAGGCGGGGTTGAGGTTCGCCCAATTACGCAGCTTTGCCGTATCCAGCGCCTGCACCAGCTTGGAGCCGATGAACTGGCCGTAGCGGTGGCCGGCGACCGTCACGATGTCCGTAGTCGGGTTTGCGCCTTCCGCCGTCAGCAGGTTGTACTGCTTGCCCTGGTCGTCGGTCAGGCGGATGCGAACCTCGATGCCTGTGTCCTTCTGGAACTGCTCGATGAAATCCTGCGGCAGGAACTTGTCATAGGTGGTGATGTTGAGAACCGAGCTCTCAGCACGCGCCGACCGGATGAGGTAAGGCGCGGTGAGCACCGTTGCACCGCCTGCCCCCAACAGCTTGAGCGCGTTCCTGCGATTGATCTTCTGCCCGATAATCATTTGTTTCTCCTCTCGCCTCCCAGCGTGACTTGATGGCGCCAGAGCGCGCATACGCGCTTCTGATCCCGTCGCCGATCGCGCAGCCGGATCGATCCAGTTGCAGCCTGCATAAAGATTGGCGCAGCAAATTTGGTCCGTCTAATTGTTTTTGAGCCTGCATCCATTCCAAAAGGTTATAGCCCAGAATTTAAGCCGGCACGGCAAACGGCGATATTTTGCGGGGGTCTTGGTCGGCCGGATTGTCAACCTCCGCGCGCAAAGCTAGGGTATGGGCAAGTTTGCCCCGAATGAAGTTATGAAATGAAGCGCGCACCGAACCTGCGACAAATCGAGGCTCTTAAAGCCGTGATCGAATGCGGCACGGTCAGCCGTGCCGCGGAAGTGCTGCATATCTCGCAACCCGCCGTGAGCAAGCTCCTGGCGCATCTGGAAGAAGATACGGAGCTTGAACTCTTCGACCGCATCAAGGGGCGGCTCATTCCTTCGGAGCATGGCATGCGGCTCTACAAGGAGATCGATCGTGTCTTCGCCGGCATCAAGCAGATCGAGCGCGCCGTCGACCTGATCCGGCGCGAGGAACTGGGGCAGATCTCGGTCGGTGTGATGCCGGCGCTTTCCGGCCTCTTCATCAGCGACACCAACAAGCGCTTTCTTGCGGGGCATGGCGACGCCTACATCTCGGTGGTGATCCGCAGTTCGCAGTTCATCGTCGAATGGCTGCTATCCAAGCAGGTCGATATCGGCCTCATCAACCGCAATACGGACAACCCCTATATCGAGTGCGTTCCCTTGCGCGGCGGAGACCTCGTCTGCATTGCGCCGCGCGACCATCGCTTCGCTGCGAAACAGGAGATCGTGCCCGCCGATATCCACGGCGAGCCCTATATCGGCTTTGCAGCGGACAACCGCATCCGGCAAAAGATCGAAAGCACGCTCGATGTCTATGGCACGCGGTTGAACTACATCATGGATGCGACCCTTGCGCCGGCGGTATGCGAAATGGTCGCCAACGGACTGGGGATCGCCATCGTCGATCCGGTGTTCGCCTTTGGCCAGCGCGACCGGCTGACAATCAAGCCGTTTCTCCCCAGCATTGCGTCGGATCTCAGCCTCTGCTGGCTCCGCGAAACGAGAAACCGCCACCTGGTCGACGCCTATGTCGAGGCGACCCGCGCCACGGTGCAGGATATGCGGCTGGCGATGGAAGCGAACTGAGGCCCTGTCGGCGGCCCGTGGGATTTCGCGGCTTTACAAGCCCCGCCCCACAGCCGAGATTTGCGGCCCCGACAAAATGGTGAACCATGCCGACCGCTCCCCTCCTTGTTGACGCATTTTCCGAAGCGCATATCCCCGAGATGCTCGACTGGTTTTCAAGCCTGGAGGCGCTGGTGCAATGGGGCGGCCCCGGCCTCTCCTTTCCGCTGCAAGCGGCACAGCTCGAAGCGATGCTCGCCGGAACCAAGGGTGCCGAACCTGAGCGCTTGATGTTTGCAGGCGTCGCCGACGGCAAGCTCGCCGGCCATGCGCAGGTAGCGCTCGACTGGGCAAACGGCGTCGGCCGCCTCGCCCGGGTTGCCATCAATCCACGCATGCGCGGCCAGGGCCTCGCCCAGCCTTTCCTCAGCGAAGTCACCCGCCGCTTTTTCGCCGACCCCGCCTTCGAGCGGCTGGAGCTCAACGTCTACACGTTCAACGAGGCGGCGATCCGCACCTACCGAAGCCTCGGCTTTTACGAGGAAGGCGTCAGACGCTCCTCCGCCAAGGTCGGAGATGCCAGATGGGACACAGCGATCTATGGCATGCTTAGAGGCGAATGGGCCGACCGCACCGCCGCCGCTCAGTAAGGCAAGCCGACATAGTTCTCCGCCAGCGCCGTTTCTGCCGCCACCGAATGGGTGAGGTAGTCGAGTTCGGCTTCCTGGATGCGCTGGTCGAAATCGCCGGTATCCGGAAAACGGTGCAGCATCGTCGTCATCCACCAGGAGAAGCGCACGGCCTTCCACACGCGCGCCAGCGCCCGCGCCGAATAGGCGTCGATGCCGGCATTCGAGCGATCCTGGTAGTGTTCGAGCAGCCCCTCGAAGAGATAATGCACGTCGCTGGCGGCAAGGTTCAGACCCTTCGCGCCGGTTGGCGGCACGATATGGGCGGCATCGCCGACCAGGAACAGCCGGCCGAAACGCATCGGCTCGGCAACGAAAGAGCGCAGCGGCGCGATTGATTTTTCAAAGGACGGTCCCGTTACCATTGCTTCGGCATGATGAGACGGCAGCCGCCGGCGAAGTTCGTCCCAGAAGCGCGTGTCGGACCAATCCTCGATCTTTTCGCTCACCGCGCACTGGATGTAGTAGCGGCTGCGCGTCGTCGAACGCATCGAGCAAAGCGCGAAACCGCGCGGATGGTTGGCATAGATCAGTTCGTGGTCGACCGGCGGCACGTCGGCGAGAATGCCGAGCCAACCGAAGGGATAGACCTTCTCGAAGGTCTTGAGCGCCTTTTCCGGTACCGACTTGCGGCTGATCCCGTGAAAGCCGTCGCAGCCGGCGATGAAGTCGCAGTCGATGCGCTGCGCCGTGCCATCCTTCTCGAAGGTCACATAGGGCAGATGACCGTCGAAATCATGCGGTTGGACATTGGCCGCCTCGTAGATCGTGACAGCCCCTGAGCGCTCGCGATGCTCCATCAAGTCGCGCGTCAGCTCCGTCTGGCCATAAACCATGACGCGCTTGCCTCCGGTCAGTTGCCTGAGATCGATGCGGTGATCGCGGCCATCGAAGGCGAGCGAGAAGCCGTCATGCGGCAGGCCCTCCTGATGCATGCGCGCCCCGGCTTGAGCGCGATCCATCAGGCCGACCGTGCCTTCCTCCAGCACGCCGGCGCGCACGCGCCCGAGGATGTAGTCCTTGCTGACACGGTCGACAATGACATTGTCGATGCCCGCTTCCGTCAGCAACTGCCCGAGCAAAAGCCCTGACGGGCCCGACCCGATGATGACCACCTTGGTGCGCATGCTCTCCTCCGGAATTGCTCTTTGTCAGAATTGTCTTTTGGCAAAATCTGCGCCGGGCCGGCTTCGCTCTCAATGGACAAATCCGCCATGAAATTGCACAAATCGAACATGGCTTCAGGATGTGCTGCATGAGGAAGACGGTTCCGACCTACGAACTCTACGGCGAAAAGACCGGAGAACGGCCGGATTTCTGGCTGCATTGCGAGACTATTCCGTCAAGAAGCAGCCTCTACCACTGGGAGATCGGGCTGCACCGGCACGAGAGCTTCTTTCAGATCTTGTACATTGCCAGCGGCTCCGGCGATGCGGTCTTTGGCAACGCAGTCAACATGATCGAACCGCCGATGGTCATTACCGTTCCGCCGGCGCTCAGCCACGGTTTCCGCTTCTCGCGCGACATCGACGGCTTCGTCTTCACCATCCTCGCTTCGCACTTGAAGACAGCGCCCGGCGAGCGCAGCCGCCTTGGCGCCTGGCTCGCCATCCCGCACCTGATCCGGCTCGACGGCGGCGAAGATGCTGCCTACATCGCAGCAACCCTCACACGTCTTGCCAGGGAATGGGAAACCAGCCGTGGCAACCGCGCCGATCTTCTGGACGCCTACCTGACCGCCGCGCTGACGCTGACGGTCCGTCTCGACGAGACGAGCGACGACCGGGATGACAGCAGCCAGAGTGAAAACGAGCGGCGGGTCCAGCGCTTCCAAGCGCTTTTGCAGCAGCACCTCCGCTCGCATTGGCCGGCCGCCGCCTATGCCCGCGAACTTGGCCTGTCGCAAACCCATCTCAACCGGATCACGCGCGCCGTCGCCGGCCTCAGCGCCCACGAAATGATCTCGCGAAAGCTCGTCGGTGAAGCAAAGCGCGAACTCGTTTTCACCCGCGCCAGCGTCCAGGAAATCAGCTTCCGCCTCGGCTTCGCCGACCCCGCCTATTTCTCCCGCTTTTTCCTGCGCCAGACAGGCGTGACGCCCCGCGCCTGGCGGCTGGCAGAGCGCGAACGGCTTGGTGCATAAAGCGCCAGCGCAGCTTTCGGCGGCTGGCCATGCACGCCAGGGTGAGATTGTATACAATCCGAAAAAGCTTTTTGCAACGACTCAAAACGGGAGCAGAATCAAGCTCGGGTCCGAGGGGGGCCCGGAGGAAATACGGAGGAAGACATGGCAGTACGCGATCCGTCGCCCTCGTTGTACAACGAGGATCTGGCACCGGCCGAGGAGCGCCGGTGGGGCGCTTTCAGCATCTTCAATGTGTGGACATCCGACGTGCATAGCCTGTGGGGATACTACCTCGCGGCAAGCCTGTTCCTGCTCTGCGGCAGCTTCATAAACTTCGTCATCGCGATCGGCATCGGCTCGCTGGTGATCTTCTTCCTGATGAGCCTTGTCGGCAATGCGGGCGTACGCACCGGCGTGCCCTTCCCCGTTCTCGCCCGCGCCTCCTTCGGCACCTTCGGCGCCAACGTTCCGGCGCTGGTGCGCGCCGTCGTCGCCTGTTTCTGGTACGGCGCGCAGACAGCGGCTGCCTCCGGGGCCATCGTGGCGCTTCTCATTCGCAACGAAAGCATGCTGGCCTTCCATCAAAACAGCCACATGCTCGGCCACTCGACGCTTGAGGTCATCTGCTACGTCGTCGTCTGGTCGCTGCAACTGCTTATCATCCAGCGCGGCATGGAGACCGTTCGCAAGTTCCAGGATTGGGCAGGCCCGGCCGTCTGGATCATGATGCTGATCCTTGCCGTCTATCTGATCGTCAAATCAGGGACGTTCTCCTTCGGTTCGGAAATCCCGCGCGACGTGCTCATCGAAAAGACCAAGGACGCGGGCGTTCCGTGGGAGCCCGGCAGCTTCCCGGCGCTGGCCGCGGTCGCCGCCACCTGGATCACCTACTTCGCAGCGCTCTATCTGAACTTCTGCGACTTCTCGCGCTATGCGACCGACGTGAAGACGCTACGCAAGGGCAATCTCTGGGGCCTGCCGATCAACCTGCTCGCCTTCTGCCTGGTCGCCGGCGTGACGACGACCGCCGCATTCGCCGTCTATGGCGAAGTGCTGCTGCATCCGGACCAGATTTCGGCGAAATTCGACAGCTGGTTCCTGGCGCTGCTTGCAGCACTTACCTTCGCCGTCGCGACGCTCGGCATCAACGTGGTGGCGAACTTCGTGTCGCCGGCCTTTGACTTTGCCAACGTCTTTCCGCGGCAGATCAACTTCAAGCGCGGCGGCTACATTGCGGCGCTGATTGCGCTCATCCTCTATCCGTTCGCCCCTTGGGAAACGGGGGCTGCGCATTTCGTCAACTTCATCGGCTCGACGATGGGGCCGATCTTCGGGGTGATGATGGTGGATTATTATTTGATCCGCCGCGGCCAGCTGAATGTCGAAGCGCTCTATCACGAGGACGGCGAGTTCCGCTTCCAGGGCGGCTGGCACGGCAGCGCGTTTATCGCCTTTGCCATCGGCGCACTGTTCTCCTCGATCCTGCCGACCTTCACCACCATCCTGCCCGCCTGGTGGGGAATCTATGGCTGGTTCTTCGGCGTCGCCATCGGCGGGGCGATCTACTACGTCTTGAGGATCGGCGCCCGCAAGCCGGCCTTTGCGGCCTGACAACTTCACAATGCGCCCGGGCCTAAGTGCACCGGGCGCATTGCCGCTCACGTGGCGATGTGGGCGTTGAAATAGACAGCGCCCGCCTGATCGCGCGGGCGCTCGAACGCGCCGCTGACCGAAAACGTCGTCTCGACGAGCCCGCTGTCGGCGAGCGTATCGGCCGTGCCGCAAAACAGGGTCCGACCTTTCGCCAGCAGCACGATGCGGTCGGCAATCGCCATGGCCTGGTTGAGGTCATGGATGGCGACCACGACCGTTACCTGCCGCTCGCGGCGCAGGCGGCAAAGCAGTTCCAGCACTTCCACTTGATGACCGATGTCGAGAAACGAGGTCGGCTCGTCGAGCAACAGGATCTCGGCTTCCTGCGCAAGCGCCGCCGCAATCCAGGCCCGCTGGCGCTCACCACCCGACAAGGCTCTCAGATCCCGATGTGCGATATCGTGCAGATCGGCGCTGTCGAGCGCCCAATCGACCGCCTGGCGGTCTGCCGCGGAAAAGCCGCCGAAGGCACCGATATGGGCAAAGCGTCCATGCCGGACCAGCTGCTCGACCGTCATGCCCTCGGGCGAGAGCGGCGCCTGCGGCAGGAAGGAAAGCCGGCGCGCGAGCTGGCGACGCTTCCATGAGCGCACCGACCGGCCATCGAGCGTCACGTCGCCGGCCTCCGGCACCGTCAATCCTGCAAGCGCATGGAGTGCGGTGCTCTTGCCCGACCCGTTGGGGCCGATCAGCGCAACGATTTCGCCGCGGCTGAGCGCGAGGGCGAAGGTCGCGAGTGCGCAATGCCCGGCATAGCGAATGGTGACGTCGGCGGCTTTGAGATGCATCACGGCCTCATCGGTAGCGGCGAAGTAGAACGAGCAGGAACGGCGCGCCTGCAAAGGCGGTGACGACGCCGATCGGAATCTCCTCGGCGCCGCCGGCTAGCCGTCCGACGAGATCGGCCGCCACGACCAGTGTCGCGCCGATGAGGGCCGTCAGCGGCAGGACCGCCGCGAAATGGCGACCGGCCAGGAACCTTGCAAGATGCGGCACCACGAGCCCGATGAAAATCAACGGACCGACGACGCCGACGGCACTGGCGGCAAGGACGCAGGCAACGGCGAGAACCAGGGTGAAATGCAGGCGATAATTCAGCCCGAAGGAGCGTGAGACGTCCTCCTCGAAGCGCAAGATCGCCAGCGAACGGTGGAGGAACGGAAGCACAGCGAGCGCGGCGAGCGTGAACGGCAGGAGAAAGACCACATGCTCCCAGCCACGCGCATAGAGGCTGCCAGCAAGCCATTGCATGACGATCTCGAACCGGGCGCTGCCCCAACCGACGATGATGCCCATGGCAAGTGCATGCAGAAAGGCGCCGATCGCGATGCCGCACAGCGTTACGCGCAGAGCGCTCAATCCCCTGCGGACGGCAAGGCCATAAGTCAGCGCCCCGGCCGCAAGCCCGCCGATGGCGCCGACCAGCGGCAGCCAGGCAACCGGCAGGGCGTAAAGCGTGTTGGCATCGGAGGCGACGCCATAGACCGCGATGAAGAGGAACAGGGTCACCGCCAGCGTCGCCCCTTGAGAAATGCCCATGATGGTCGGGTCGGCCAGCGGGTTGCGCGTGACCGTCTGCAGCAGGGCACCGGCGACCGCAAAATGCATACCGGCGAGCATGCCGGTCAGGATGCGCGGGATCCGGATGGTCTCGATGATCAGCTGCGCATTGTCCGATCCGCGTCCGATGAGGACGGCGGCGACATCAGACAGAGGCAGGTCGGCGACCCCGAGCAGGATCGCCACCAGCAGGAGGCCGGGAAATAGGGCGACCAGCAGCACGGTATGTCGCAGCGCCGGTGTTTCGGTCGTGGTCCTCGTCATCGACGCCCGCCTCCAGCACCGGGCCGCGGGCCGCGTTGGGTCAGATAGACGAACACCGGGCCGCCGATCAGCGCGGTGAAGATACTGACCGGAATTTCCCGTGGCGCGGCGACCGAGCGGGCGAGTGCGTCCGCCGTCATCAACAGGCATCCGCCAAGCGCGATATTGAGGAGAAGCGCCCAGAGCGCCGAGCCCGGCCGCAGCAGCCGGACAAGATGCGGGGCGGCCAACCCGACAAAGGCAACAGGCCCGGCAACCGGCGTTACGCCGGCAACGAGGCAAATGGCTGCGGCAAGCAGCACGAGCTTCCACAGGACGGGATTGGCGCCCATGCCGGCGGCGGCCCCGTCGCCGAGCGACAGGAGCGCGATGATGCGGTGGCAGCAAAGAGCGATGCCGAGCCCAACGACGATCCACGGCAGCATGTAGCCGACCTGCGCCCAGGATCTCCCTTGAAAGCCGCCGGAAAGCCAGAACAGCACCGAGGGCGATTGTGGCCCGCCTCGGACGAGCAGGTAAGTGGTGACCGCATTTAAGAATAGGGCGACCGTGATCCCGCCCAGCGCCAGGTGCAGCGGCGACGCCCGCCCGCCCCTTGCCGTCCACAGCGTCAGCGCGGCCGCCGCCAATCCGCCGACCATCCCGATTGCCGGAAAGAGCGTGGAAGATACGGCAGGGAAAAGGACGAAGCTCGCGACGATGAACGCCACGGCGCCGGCGGTGACGCCGGTGAGGTCGGGTGCGGCCAGCGGATTGCGCGTGATCGATTGCAGCAGGTAGCCCGAGACGGCGAGAGCTGCGCCTGCGAAGTAGGCGGCGATGCTTCTCGGCATGCGCAGTGTCCAGACGATGATCGAATCAGTACCGCCAGCCGGCGATGATAGTGCCGCCAGCGCCTGGGAAAGCGTCATCGGCTTTGCGCCGAAGATCAGCGCCGACACGCTGACAATCAGCGCTACCGCCAGCAACATCGCAAACCACAGCGGTGCGCGCGTCTGGTCGCTCATGGCCGTTGCTCCGAGACGTTCCCTACAGCGGTCATATCGGTCGTCGCGCGATGGAAGGCCCAGAAAAGACCGGTCGCGGCGGCAGCGAACCCAAGCCCCATGCCGAGCCAGACACCGACGGCGCCGGGAGCGAGGTGGAAACCGATGAGCCAGGCGGCCGGCGCACCGATCAGCCAATAGCTTGCAAGCGTGATCCAGAAGCCGCTCGCGGCACGGCCGACGCCGCGAAGCGCGCCGATACCGATGTTCTGCGCGAAATCGGGCAGCTGGGCGAGCGCCGCGACAGACACCAGCGCGGACGCGGCCAGATAGGTTGCGCCCTCGGATCCGGCCGGCGACAGGGAAAACAGAGCCAGGATCGGCGCCGGCAGCAACAGGATAATCAGAGCGAAGACGGAGGCGACTGAAATGCCGAGCAGCAGCCCCGTTCCGCCGACCCGCCGCGCGCGTTCGCTGTCGCCGGCCGCAAAGGCTTCGCTGACCCCGACCGAGGTCGCGTGCGAAAGCCCGACCGAAAGCATGAAGACGACATAGACGACCTGATTGACCGCCGCCTGCGCGGCGAGCGCGGCGGCACCCCAGGCCCCGACCATAAGCGTGACCAGCGCGGTGAAGCCGGCCTCGGATGCGTAGGATCCGGCTGTCGGAATGCCGATCGCAAGCAGCCGCCGGATGGCTGCGACGACCTCCCCCATCGACACGAGGCGCGAGAACGACAGCCGCCGGTGCGTTATCCAGGCAATGGCAGCGAATTGTGCCAGGAAGGCGAGCGTGCTTGCGGCTGCGACGCCCGAAGCGCCGAGCTTCGGCAGGCCGAACGTGCCGAACAGCAGGCCATAGTCGAGCAGGGCATTGACCAGAATGGTCGCGAGCGTGATCGTAAGTAGGACATTCGCCTGACGCCGGCCGACGACGACGCCACGATAGGCGTAAAAGCAGAAGAGCGGGATGATGCCGGGCGCCAGAAACATCAGATACTCGCGCGCAAGCTCGACGACGCCGGCATCCTGTCCGAGCCAGCGCAGGCCGCTGCCGCCGATCATCATCAACGCTGCCGAAATCAGCCCGGCAACGGCAGCGATGCTCAGCGAACCCAGCAAATGAGACGGCGCCACCTTTTCGCCGGATGCCTCGGCAACGAGATTCGACGTGCCGACGATCAGACCGAAGCCAATCGTGCGCAGTAGATTGAACACGGCGAGCCCGAGTGCGGCAGCCGCAAGCGCCTCGCCACCGACCCAGCCGAGCATCAGCAGGTCGGTGGTCGAGATTGCGACCTGCGCCAGCTGTACCAGCGCCAGCGGCGTTGCCAGCCCGACGATGCGGTGCGCTTCGGAAACTGTAGGACGGTTACGGGGCATGAGAATTTGCCGGCCCCGCAAGTGCAAGGGCCGGTTCACCTGTTACTGGATTGAGGCGGGGATGAACTTGCGGGCTTCCGCCTTCACGTCGATGGCTGGAAAGGCATCGGGATAGAGCAGATGCGCTGCCTCGCGCAGTACCATCTGGCGGGCGATTGGCCCGTGCGCCTCAACCCAATGGTCGCCGACATAGTGCACGCGTCCGTTCTTCACCGCCGAGAGCTGCTGCCAGATCGGATTGTTTTCCTGAGGGCGGTCCGGGCCGTAGTCATAGACGAAGATGACTTCCGGATCCTGCTCCAGCAGGGTTTCGAGGCTCATTTCCATGCCCCAGTTCCCGGGAACGGACGGCGTCGGGTTCTGACCGGCGATGTTGTCGCCACCAAGCGCCACCAGGATGGCGGCAGTCATGTTTTCCGATCGAAAGACCCAGGGAATGTCCCCGCCCCACATCACCACGAAACGCCGGTGCTTGTCCTTCGGCGCCTTCGCTGCAAAGGCCTCGAGGTCGCTCTTGAAGGCGGCGTTGATCTCCTGCCCGCGTTTCGGCTGGCCAAGGATCGTCGCCAGTTGCGCAATGGTGCGGTCGCTGTCGGCGTAGAGTTCAAGGTCGTAGGCGAGATAGGGCGCGACCTTCTCGTACTGGGCAGCATTGCCTTCGGTGTAGCGGCGGATCGCGACCGTGAGGTCCGGTTTTGCCTCCGCGAGCAGCTCGATGTTCGGGGTGGCGCGCTGGCCGATCTGCTTGACGCCATCGAGGTAGCCGCCGAGGAAATCGGGATGACGGCCTTCCACCATGTAGGTCGTCGCAACCGGCGTCAGCCCGAGGGCGAGCGCGACATCCGCGGCGAAATAGGAAACGGAGGCGACCTTCTGTGCCTTCGCCGGAATGGTGACCGCCACACCGCGATCGTCGATCACGTTGAAGGTAACGGCGTCTTCGGCACCGGCACCGGTCGCCTGGCCGAGCACGCAGCCTGCAAGAACGACGGCGCCGATCAGCTGCGAGCGTGCGGCTGTGAAAAGGGGGCTGGGCATGCGGGCTCCTTGTACCATTGCGGTGTCAACCTTGCTGAAGGCCGAAAGCCGGTAGCCACGGCCGTCACCGCACGGCTCGCCGCTTGCGGCAGACACATGCCGAAAATCGCCGGCAGCGTCTGCGCGCCGCTGCGGCCCGCCGAACCTCAGACGGAGAAAACGCGCGATCGCCATCAACAAACCTCCCGACATCAGGCTTCCTGCCTTCCAATATGGAGGATTGTTGATATTTATGGTCAAGTTATTTGCAAGCGAAAGGTTCTCACGCCGGCATGAAAAAATCGCAAGCCAAACGCTTCAAGCTTCCGCCGCTCAGTGTGCTGCCGGCCTTCTCGGCGACGGCGCGCACGGGTAGCCTGACGCTCGCAGCCGCGGAGATGCACCTGACGCCGGGCGCGGTCAGCCGCCAGATCAAGGCACTTGAAGACGCACTGGGCACGCCGCTTTTTCACCGCAGCCACAATGCGATTGCGCTGACGGCCGCCGGGCGACAGTTCCTCACCCACGTGAACGGGGCGCTCGCCACCCTTGAGACGGGCGCGCGCGCAGTCAGCCCCGAACGCTCGCGCCTGGTGATCCAGGCGCCGATCACCATTGCCCGCCGTTGGCTGATCCCCCGGATCGGTTCCTACCGGCAGGCGCATCCGAGCGAAGATCTCGTCATCCAGTCCCTGGCGCTGGGTGCTGCCGAACCGGCGGATATCACGATCACCTATCGCCGGTGCGGCGACAGCGACGATCATGCGTTGGCCTTTCTGGTGGATCGAACGCTCGCCGTGTGCTCACCGCAGTTCTTTGCGCGATCGGAACGCGAACTCGACACCCGCGACGTGCTCGGCCTGCCGATCCTTCTCGACACGGCCGACGCCTGGTCCTGGCGGCGCTGGTGCGATGCGGCTGCGATCCCTTTCGAGCCGAAGGGCGGCAGCATCGGCTTCGACACGGACGAGGCCGCAATCGATGCCTGCATTTCCGGCCTAGGAATTGCTCAGGTCAGCCCGGCCTTCATCGAGAAGGAGCTGCGAAGCGGCCAGCTGATCGCGCTTTGCCCGTCGATCTCGCCGATCGTCGGCGCCTATGAGATCGCGAGGCGCGCGCCGTCGGGCACGCCGGACAGCTTTTCCGCATGGCTTTCCCAATGGGCCCACGCGGAAATCTAGCCGGGAACGCTACTCCGCACGCGACGCCGTCATGAGCTTTTCTTCGGGAGGCCGAGGATTTCGCGTACGCCGTTCTTGGTGAAGGGCTGCGCCAGTTGTGCCAGGAAGCCTCGGGCGATCTGGCCCTTGATGCCGATGTTAGTGGAGGACGGACGGTCAGGGTTGTAGTATGTGCCGAACAAAAGGTCCCAGACCACGACGTTCTCGCCGTAGTTCATGTTGCCCTCGCGAAGGTCCTTCGAGTGATGCCAGCGGTGCAGCCGCGGCGTGCTGAAGAGATAGTCGAAGGGGCCGGTGCGCATATCGACGTTGCAATGGGTAAGAATGCCCATGAAGGCCGTGACCGCGCCGAGCCACCAGAAAACGTGCAACGGAGCGCCCAGGCAATAGAGCGGGATCTGGCTCATGGCGATCTTGAACAGCGAATCGGCCACGTGGAAGCGGCCGGTATTGATGACCCAGAGCCGAACGACGCTGTGATGCAGCGCGTGAAACCGCCAGAAGAACAGCTTTTCGTGGGCGATCCGATGCGACCAATAGAGGCCGAATTCGGCAACGACCACGGCGATAGCCACCTGAAACACCATCGGCCAATCCGATGGCCAGAGACCAAACTTGAGCGCTGCGAGCGGCTGCAGGATGTTGGCGGCATACATGGGAAAGACGGCGGCGATCAGGCCAGCCGCCTGCAGCAGGCCCTTCGTCGCCAGCGTGTGGCCGATATCGTTCACCGTTTCGCCATCCGATTGCAGCCAGCCCCGCTCGTAGGGAATGTAGCGTTCGAGAAGAAACAGGATGAAGACGGCAGCCGCATAGACCGCCACGAAACCGACCATCGGTTTCGCGCTCGCGAACGCGTAGTAGGCGCCGAGCAGTCCACCGAAAAACACCAGCGGCCAGGACAGATACCCAAGCACTAATCTGAAAACCTGTCCGAGCCTCGACACGGTGGCTCTGCGCTCTGCCTTCATCAACGATGCTCCATCCATTCAAGCAGTTCCCGGCATGTGCGCGGCCGGCCGTCGCTGACGCGTCCGTTGCTGCATGCATCCAGGCGATGGTCCTGCTCGGACCAGCCGCCTCGTCCATGCCGGTACATGCGTCTGATCTCGGCGCAGGTTCGCGGCGTTCCATCACTTAGCCGACCATCACGACAGGGATCGTACAAAGGCTGCACGGTCCGATACGGATTGTCCGCAATCCACATTCCCTTTTCTTCGGCATGGCTCGGGCTCGCGCTGAAGAGGATCATCCACATCGGTAAAATGGCCAGGCGCATCGACAACGTCCTTTGTTGAAACGTTGCACGAGCTTTGCGGGGGGTGGGTTGCACCAGCATTGCAGGAGACGGGAAGATGCAATCAGTTGCTGGAGGATGCAACCGCCCATTGACGATGAAAAAAGAATCTATCATTCTCTTTTCATCGTCAATGGAATCTGGACAGATGCGCGCGCCCAATCTCGAATTTTCGCAACAGGAAACGGACGACTTTTCCGCGCTGGACGCAACGGAACAGGCGCGTCTCGTCTCGACGGGCCAAGCCTCGCCGCTCGAACTCGTCGATGCCGCCATCCGGCGCATCAAGCGGATCGAGCCGCACGTCAACGCCCTTGCATCCACGGATTTCGACCAAGCGCGCAAGTGCGCCGGAGCTCTTCGGCCGCACGCGGACATGCCGTTCCCGGGCGTACCGACCCTGCTCAAGGATCTGCTTGCCTACCCCGGCCATCCGGCCGGCTTCGGCTCTCGCCTCTTCAAGGGACAGCCCGCCCAAGGCGGATCGGATTACACGGACGCAATCGACAAGGCCGGTCTGATCGTTCTTGGAAAGACGACCACATCGGAGTTCGGCCTGCTCGGCACCACCGAAACCCTCGCCCATGGAGCGACGCGCAACCCCTGGAATTTTGCCCTTTCGACCGGCGGCTCGTCCGGCGGCGCGGTGGCGGCCGTTGCCTCCAGCATGGTGCCTATCGCCCACGCGTCCGACGGCGGCGGCTCGATCCGTGGCCCCTCCTCCTTCTGCGGGCTATTCGGTTTCAAGCCGAGCCGGGACCGCACGGTGAATGCCGGCCTGCCGCCGGCGATGCCGACGGCGCGGCTGATCAGCGACCATTGCGTCAGCCGTTCCGTGCGCGACAGCGCCGCGTGGCTGGCGGCGACCGAGCGGCAGGACCTGGCGCGGCCAATGCCTGCGATCGACGATATGCGCCGCGGCCCGCAGAAGCGGCTGCGCATTGGCGTCTATCGCCATGATGTTTTCGGGCGCGGCGTGTCTGAAGCGGTCGAGGACGCGCTCAACGCGGCGATCACGTTGTGCACGGTTTTGGGGCACGAGGTCGTCGAATGCGCGGGGCCTGACGTCAACGCGCAGGAAACCAGCCGCGCCTTTTTCAATCTGACCGGGATCGTTCTGTCCGGCCTGTTCGACCAGGTCGCGGCCACAATGGGCGGCGCCTTCGACGAGACCTTGTTCGAGCCCTACACGGTCGAGCTCGTCCGCCGCGCGAGGCGGCTGCCGGAGGCGGCAATCATGGAGGCGATCGGCGCGACGAAGAGGGCCGAGGCGAGCGCAAATCAGACGATCTCCGGCTATGACGTGCTGCTTTCGCCCACCGTCCCCTTCACGGCCTTTCCGCTGGGGACGCAAGGACCGACCGAGGATGCAGACCAACTCATCGCGTTTACGGAACGCCTCGCCGGCTTCACCAATGTGGCGTCCTTTGCCGGATGGCCCGCCATGTCGGTGCCGCTTTGCTGGTCGCGCGAGGGGCTGCCGGTCGGCTGCCATTTCGCTGCAGCAACGGGCGAGGACGCGCTGCTCTTCTCACTCGCCTTCCAGCTGGAAGAAGCTGCCCCCTGGCAACCAAGGCTCACCGAGCTTGCAGAAAGGCTCGCATGCCCCAGCGCCTGAAGCAGGAAGTGCGCGAGCGTCTGCTTGCGGCAGCGGCAGCGGTGTTTGCCGAGCAAGGGTTCGAAAAGGCCCGGCTGGCCGATGTGGCGGAACGGGCGGGTACGAGTTCGAGCAACATCTACAAGTACGTCGCCGACAAGGAAGCGCTGTTTTATGAGATCGTGACGCCGGCGCTCGCCGGGCGATTGTTGCGCCTGCTGCGCGCCCGTGTACGAGAACTGCGATCGATCGGCGATTGGCTGCAGGCCGATGCTTCCGGATCCGAACGTGCCCGGGCGCTGCTGTCCTTCTGGATCGACCAGCGGCTCGTGGTGCTGATCCTGCTTCGCGGGGCCGATGGGACGCGCTACGCCCATGTCCGCAAGCTGATGATCCGGGAGATGGTGCGGCTGGCTTCCGGCTACCTGACCGACAATGGCGGCGAGCAAGCCCTGACGCCTTTGATGGGTTTCATGCTCGAGCGAACCTTCACTCGAACGCTGGACACCATTGCCGATACGCTCAGCGAATACAGCGACGCCCCGTCTATCCAGTCGGCCATTTCGCTCTTCTGGCGCTACCAGCTTGCGGGGCTGCAATCGCTTCTGGACCCGGACGCGTTGGGCGGTGATCGTCAAGCCTTCACAGGCCCCGATCAGTCGTCCGAATAGCGCTCCTCGCGCCACGGGTCGCCGCGCATGTGGTAGCCGTTCCGCTCCCAGAAGCCGGGCATGTCGCCTTCGCGAAAATCGATACGCGTCAGCCACTTGGCACTCTTCCACAGATAAAGATGCGGAACGACGAGCCGCATCGGTCCGCCATGGGTGCGGCCGATCGGTTGGCCCTCCCAGTCGGTCGCAAGGATCGCGTCTTCGGAGGCGAAATCCGCAAGCGGCATGTTCGTGGTGTAGCCGTCATAGCTCGTCAGCATGACATGGCTCGCTTCGGGCTTCGGCATCACCTGGTCGAGCAGATCACGCGTGGCCACGCCCTGCCAGCGGTTGTCGTAGCGCGACCACGTCGTCACGCAATGCATGTCGGAGAGACGGTCGCTCTGCGGCAAAGCCTTGAAGGCGGCCCAGTCGAGCGACAGGGGATGCTCGATATGGCCGGTGATATCGAGACGCCAGCTTTCCGTCCGGATGATCGGCTGCTGGCCGAGGTCGAGCACCGGCCAGTCCTTGACCAGGTGTTGCCCGGGCGGAAGGCGCTCGTCCTCGGGGCGCACGATCCGCCCCGTCAGGAACTTGCCATCGGCGGCCCAGCGCCGCTTCGTCGTCGTGAGCTTGGTTTCCGGCGGCTGCGTATCGTCAGTCATAGTGGTCCACTCCCAGCCCGAATTCACACCCCAGGCGAGATAGAAAGCGCGTCGGGGCGTGGCGTCAAGCGCAAGGATGCCGCCAGCGCTATCTCAGTACGCCGCGCAAGGCTGCTTGTCTCCTTGAGTAGCGGCAGATAACGCCAGACCATCTCCGTCGCGGCGACGTGCGAGCGGGTGAAGCGTGGACGCATGGCCGCTGGCGTGCCGCATCCATACGCACTTCAAGCCAGCCTTGAAAAGCCAAACGGCCCCCTGCCAAGGTCACCCATGACCCGGACAGGCGGCCGCTTGGGTCGACTGCGTTCAATCAGAACTTGACGCTCAGATTTGCCTTGACGCTCTGGTCGCTGACACCTCCGCCGAATTGACCTGTGTAGGTCAAACCGAGGGTCGCCTCCGGCGCGACGGCGAAATCGAGGCCGGCTTCAAGCACCGCTGTGTTTTCGGCGATCGGGACGCCGGCGATGACAAACGTGCTCGCCGGCGAGAACCCGTTCGACGACAGCGGCAAGGTGTCGCCGAAGGCATGTCTCCAGCCGATGGTGCCACGAGCCGTCGCCAGCACGCCGCCAAGGTCGAAGCTGGACGCCGCGCGAAGACCAAGGGTCGTAAACGTCGTGTCCTGCGACGCGTCCTTGCCGAATAGCGCGGCGGCTCCACCCCGCTCGGCAAAGCCGTCGCGATTGAGATGCACATAGGCCAGGTTGGCAAACGGCTCCAGATCGACCGACCCGGCCGTGAACGCATAGGCGAACTCGCCGAAGACCTGGCCCGTCCCGGCGCTGTAGTCGGCATCGAGGCTGTCCGTGAAGCCCGGGAACGAAACGGTGCGGTTCGTCTCGATATCGTGCCAGCTATAGGCGGCGCCGGTTCTAAGCGACGCATCGCCCCAACGTCCGCCGGCATAGATGCCCAGATGATAGTTGTCCGAGGTGGCCGAAGAGAACCGCGCATCGATGTCCATCGAGGAACGCGAGTAGCCGGCAAGCGCGCCTACGGTCCATTCGTCCACCTGCGTATCCGCACCGACGAAGAAGCCGCCGATGGAGCGATCCGCCTTGGCGGCATTGCCGTCACCGTCGATCCGTCCCCAGGAACCGAAGCCCTGGCTCCACAGAGCAAGTTCGCCGCTCTCGATAGCGCCGGTGATCTCGCTCGATTGCTTCGCCGCCACGGTGCCGAGCACGGTGCGCAGACGATCGTTCGCGGCATCACGCAGGAACCGGCTGTCCTCGATCAGGATCGACTGGAACGAGCTGTGCACTTCGCCGGAAAGCAGATCGAAGGCCGTGCGCGCCGCCTCGGGCGTTGCGGCAAAGGCAACCGCGTTGAAGATGGGATTGCCCATGCCCAGACGATCGATCGCTCCACTGGTGGCGATCTGGTTGCGGCTCTGACCGACGCTGGCAAAGCTGATATCGTTGCGGGTCAGCTTGAGCGAAAGGTCGTTGCCGTCGCCGCCGCTGTAGTCGACGGTCGGATCGAGGAACACCAGGTTGTCGACGATCGACGCAAAGGTGCCGGTGATCGTGCCGGAACTCGTCTTGTCGATGAGGATGAACGGGCCATTGACCGGGTTCCAGCTCGACGCCGTGTTGGGCGAAAGCAGGAGATCAAGGGTCCCACCGGAGATGTCGACGCTGCCCGAAACGACCAGCTTATCGGTGGCGGTGGGCGAGCCTTCGATCTGCAGAACCCCGTTGTTGGTGTAATTGCCGGCGATCGTCTGCGTGCCGATCGAGTTGCCCGGAGCGTGGACGCCGCCAGCCTGGATGGTCGTGTTGCCAAGCGTGCCGGTGCCGCCAAGACGCGCTCCGCGCCGGATCGTGGTCAGGCTGGAGTTCGCGAGCGAACCGTTGACGATCAGTTCGCCCGAGGTGATGTCTGTCGCGCCGGTAAAGGTGTTTGCGCCTGTCAGGGTCAGCTTGCCCGTGCCCGCCTGGGTCAGCGTGCCGTTGCCCGAGACCGCGCCGGCATAGGTCACGTCGTTCGAGCGGTTGTAGATCAGCGCGCCGTCGTTGGTGATCGAGCCGACGAATTTGCCGGTTCCGCCGATCCAGCCGGTCGTGCCGCCGTTGCCGAGTTGCAGCGTGCTGCCGGTGCCGATCGTCACCGCACCCGATGTGCTGTTGTTGGCCGTGAGCGTCAGCGTGCCCGCTCCGATCTGCGAGAACGACCCGGGGCCGGTGATCGAGCCGGCATAGGTCGAATTGGCCGAGCTGTTGAAGACGAGGGCACCGTAGTTGGTGACATTGGATGCGAGGGAACCACCCGCGCCGCCATCGCCGATCTGCAGCGTCGCCCCCTGGGAAATGCCGGCGCCGCCGGTAAAGCCGTTGGTGCCACTCAAGACCTGCGTGCCGGCACCGATCGAGATGCCACCGGTACCGTTGATCGTGCCCGAGAACGTGCCGGTCGCGTTATTGATGATCAGCGTTTTGCTACCGAGCACAACCTGCCCACTGCCGGCAAGCGACTTGACCTGTGCGGAAGCCGCAGCCGAGACGTCGAAGGTGCCATCGGCCGTCAAACCGCTCGAGGCGTTGATCCGACCCTGACCCGAAAGCGCGAGCGTGCCGCCGGCTCCGATGCTCGTCGCCCCGGTATAGGTGTTCATGCCCGTCAGCGTCAGCGTGCCGTTGCCCACCTTGTCGAGGCCGCTGCCGGTCGCGCCATCCTGCAGCACCGAGCCGATCGTGGTTGCGACGCCGTTGCCGACATTGATCGTCGCCGCCGTGCCGCTTGCCGGATTGAAGCTGAGCACCCCGCCATTGATGGTGTAGCCGCTGCCGTCGTTGGTCGCGGAGAACTGCAGCGTATCGAAGCTCTGTGTGCCGACAACATTGACGGTGCCGCCGGCGGCACCGGCAAAGACGCCGACAGAGCCGCCGAAGCTGCCGTTGATGTTGGCGCGCCCCGGAGCGCCGGTCCAGTTGGTGCCACCAGACGTCCAGGTGCCGGTACCGCCGTTGACGGTACCGTTGCCCGTCGTGTCGCCGCCATCCCAGAAGTGCATCGTCTGGCCGGCGCCGAGCACCGACAAATTGACCTGCTTGGCAATGCCGGTCTGGACCTGTTGGCTGGCGATCGTGAAGCTAGGAACCGTCGACGTCGCGGTCGTCGTCGCAAAACTGCCCGACAGCGCGCCGTCATATTCGAACAGCCGGTAGTAACCGGCCGATGCCACCTGCGCGTTCAGTGCGCCGCCGAGCGTCAGGTTGCCGCCGACCTTCACCAGATCGTTGCTGCCGACGCTGCCGACGAGCCCAGGCGTATTGAGCTCGAAAACCGAATTGGAGCCGGCATTGAGCGTCAGATCGCCACCGATCGTGATTGTGCCCGGGCTGTTGCCGGCCGAGAGCGTGCCATCGACGACGACGCTGCCGCCGATCCTGCCCGATCCCCCGAGCGTACCGCCGGTGCCGACATTGACGTTGCCGCCAAGCTGGCCGTTGACATAGGTCGTGCCCGACGTCACCGACGTTGCTCCAGCGAACAGCGAACTATCCCCCGTCAGCGTCAGCTTGCCCGTTCCCGCCTGCGAAATCGTGCCGGTGCCCGAGACCTTGCCGGCATAGCTGACATTGTTCGAGCGGTTGTAGACCAGCGCGCCATTGTTGGTGATCGAGCCGACAAAGTTCCCCGTGCCGCCGATCCAGCCTGTGGTGCCACCATTGCCGAGCTGCAGCGTGCTGCCTGTGCCGATCGTCACCGCTCCGCGCGTGCTGCTGGTCGCCGTCAGCGTCAGCGTGCCGCTGCCGATCTGCGAGAATGTGCCGTTGCCGGTGATCTCGCCGCCATAGGTCACGTCA
This sequence comes from Ensifer sp. YR511, assembly GCF_900103045.1. Classification (NCBI taxonomy): domain Bacteria; kingdom Pseudomonadati; phylum Pseudomonadota; class Alphaproteobacteria; order Hyphomicrobiales; family Rhizobiaceae; genus Ensifer; species Ensifer sp. YR511. The sequence continues at coordinate 209,300 of NZ_FNGR01000009.1, read as the reverse complement.
TCGGAGCGGTTAAAGATCACCGAGCCGCCGTTGGTAATGTTCGACACGAGCGAGCCACCCGTGCCGCCATTGCCGATCTGCAACGTCGCGCCAGTATTCGTACCTGCGCCACCGGCAAAGGTATTGGTACCCGTCAGGACCTGCGTGCCGGCCATGACATTGATGCCACCGGTGCCGTTGATCGCGCCCGAGAACGTACCCGTGGCGTTGTGGATGATCAGATATTGACTTCCAAGCGTGACCTGTCCGCTGCCGGCCAGCGACCTGACCTGTGCAGAAGCGGCGGCGGAAACGTCGAAGGTGCCGTTCACCGTCAATCCGCTGGAGGCATTGATGCGTCCCTGGCCCGATAGCGCCAGCGTACCGCCCGCCCCGATGCTCGTCGCCCCGGTATAGGTGTTCATGCCCGTCAGCGTCAGCGTGCCGCTGCCGGATTTGATGAGCGAGCCGTCGCCCGTAATCGTATTGTTGATCCTGCCGTTGCTGTTCTGGTCGATCGTCAGGCTGGCGGTATTGTTGATCGCGATGTTGCCGGAAAGACCCGGGTTCCCCGCAGAGAACCGGAACGTGTTGGCGCCGCCATCGAAGGTCATGGCGTTGGCGGTCCCGCCATTGCCGCCGATGATCGAACCGGATGCGCCGAGAGTCACGTCCAGGTTTCGACCGAAGATCCCAGCTCCGTGCACGCCGCCGGTCCCGCCGGATCCAACCACACCGCCCGTCACGCTGCCGCTGTTGATGATCACCGTGCCGCCGTTCAGCGCGCTGATGCCGTGACCGCCGTCGCCATTGAACTTTTCGAGAGCGTGACCGCCGGCGCCGGCATTGCCGCCGTTGCCGGCCGTGACGTTCGTGTTCACCGTCAATGTGCCGCCACCGACGAGCGCCGCGCCGTCGCCACCGTCGCCGCCGCTGCCACCGATACCGATAGCCCCCGACGCTGCCCCGCCAGCACCGCCGTGTCCGCCCCGCCCACCGGAAACTGCCGGTCCGGTTATGCTCTCCGTTCCCCCGGCGGCAACAATCCGGCCGTATCCGCCGGCCCCGCCGCCACCGCCGTCCCCGTTCGGAGACGTGCCTCCATCGCCACCGCGGCCAGCGACATTGCCCACGCTGCCGTGCGCACCGCCGCCGCCACCCGCACCGCCGCCAAAGTCGCTGCCGTTGCCGATGCCGCTTCCGCCGGTTCCTCCGTTCGGGCTGCCGCTGGTGCCGCCGGCACCACCAGTGCCGCCAACCCCGGCGCCGCTCTGGCTTCCCGCGCCACCGGCCGCACCCGGCCCGCCGCCGCCGCCGCCGTTTCCGCTATCGATGGCATCGCCGCCGGGCGTTCCCTGCAGGTTGCCGTCGACGCTGCCGCCGGCGCCGCCCCAACTCCCGCCGGTGCCGCCCTTGCCTGCCGCATGCGCGACCGGAACGGACGCGACCATGCCGAGAGCAAGGCCGGTGGCTGCGAACAACCACAGAGCGGTGCTGTTCATCAGCAAGCGCCGGCTACTGGTTACCGAACGACGCGTCGTCCGCCGCCGATCGTTGCGCGCTTCGCTCTCACGTCCGCTTCCCAAGCCCTGATTCTGACAATTGATCTTTTTCAAAGGCTTGCCCCCGCCATCGTTCAAAAATGTCCCAGGAAGCTCGCTTGCATAGCAACCCTACAGCGGCAACGCCTTATCGACGAAACAACCTACGGGTTCGACGAAGCGACAAACCCCGATATCAGCCTCTGTGGAAAATTCAGATGCCGAGACGACTGCGCAATTCCTGCCTGTAGGGGCGGGACACGGTCCAGGATTCGTCTGTTCTGCGCAGACGCACGACCCAGGCCTGTTTCGTCGGACCGGAATGACGGTCCAGCTCGGTCACGTGCGACAGGTTGACCACCGCGGTCCGATGGATGCGCAGGAAGTTCGCCTTGGGCAAAAGGCCGATCCAGAATGAAAGCGGACGAAGATCCAGCACCGCGGCTTCGTCCTTCAGCCAGACCTGGGTGTAGTCCTTGGCAGAGCGAAGCCCGACGATCGCAGACAGCGGCACGCCGCGGGTGCGTCCCGGCATATGCAGATGGACGAGCGCGCCTATCTCTGCCGACGTCGTTGCGCCAGCATCGTCCCGGTCGCCATATGTCCGCGTGCGCCCGTAGCGCGCGATCCCGATCAGCTTTGCACAGCGGACGAGCTGGTGGATTTCTTCGACCGGCCACCGACGCACCGCCCGCGTCGCATCGAAACCGATGCAGCCACGCAACGTGCCCTTGTGAAAGACCGGGACGCAGAGAACGCTCTTGTCATTCTGGCGAAGCATTTCCGCCTGAAGCGCCCGCGCCGGACGCGGTAGCCTTGCGACATCGTTGATCATGACCGCCTTGCCGGCCACCAGCCACTGATGGAGCCAGCCGATCATCGTCACCGGCGTCTGCTGCAGGTCCCCGACATGTGACGACACCTCGCCTCGCACCCATTCGTCAGTGTTGCGGAAGCGCAGAAGATCGTCGGTGTATTCGAACATCCACGCCCGGTCGGCGCCGGCAAGCTTGCCGGTTTCCTCCAGGATCGCGGCGATCGCCGCGTTGGCCGGCGAACCGATGAGGTGGGTGGCGGCCAGATAGGCCCAGTCTCGTGTGGGCTGCGCCACGGCGGGGCAAGGCGGCTCGTTCGTCGCGATCAGTTCGTAGGGCGGCAGGCCTATGGAATGATCGGACCGGTGCAATTGCTCATTCATGACGCTCGATATGGAAAGGCGAAAAGGGATCGCTCAGCAAAAATTCGGGTTTCCCGGCGATCCGGGTCGCAACAATGACAGCAACGCCCAGACATCGCCGAGAGCGGCGCTGGACAAAATTCGACAAATACCTGGCTCTTGCGGCGCGATGGCCCCCTCCATCGTCCTGTGCCGGCGTTTCTCACCGCCAGCACCACCCGCGTGGACCACTAAAATTTGTAGGTTAAATAAATGCAAGCGTAAACTGCATCGCTCCGTGGCTCATTTTTGGGTATTCCGGCCGTTCGGTCGCTACCCAAATCTGTGCTTGCCGATGGAATGAGCTGCAGACCAAGCGGTCCGGAGCAGATGAACGGCATTGGCGCCAATGGAACGGCCTGACACGAGACGACGTGCACAGACCCAAGGGTGCCCATACTCAAATCCCCCATGCTCGTTGCCAGCCGTTCCGATCACCATCAATCGGCGCCAGCAAGGACCAGGTCCTGCGGTGCTGGCGTGCTTCCAACGCGCGACAGCAAAACATCAAGCGCCGACGCAGGGAGCTGTTATCTCAGCACCAGCCGGAGCGCCCCTTGCGTTTCCTTGAGCAGCGGCAGGTAACTCTCAACCATCTCCGCTGCGGCCACGTGGGCTGCCGGCGCGCCGATGTTTAGCGCCGCAACGATCCGGCCGCGGTCGTTTTCGAGCGGCACTGCGATCGAACAGAGACCGAGTTCGAGTTCCTGATCAATCAACGCATAGCCCTGGTCGCGCACACGGCGAAACTCGGCGATCAGGTCCTCCGGATCGGTCTTCGTATAGGGCGTGTTTGCCTTGAGGTTCGATCGGGAAAGGATCTCTCGTGCCTCGTGCTCCGGCAGTGCCGCGAGCCATACCCGCCCCATGGAGGCGCAATAGGCCGGCAGTCGTGAGCCGGTCGTCAGGTTGATCGACATCACCCGCTTTTGCGAGGCGCGGGCGATATAGACGATCTCGGTTCCATCCAAGACCGAGGCCGAGGCGCTCTGCCCGGCGCGGTCTGACAATTGGTCGAGATAAGGTTGGATGATCGTCGGCAGCGGCGTTGCCGAGAGATAGGCATGGCCAAGGCGCAGGATCTTCGGCGTCAGCGCGAAGAACTTGCCGTCATAGTCTGCATAGCCGAGCTCGGAGAGGGTCAGCAGTGACCGGCGCACCGTCGCCCGGTCAAGCCCGGTAATCTTTGACGCCTCGGCAATCGACAGTTTCGGCCGGGTTTCATCGAAGGCTTCGATCACTGCCAACCCGCGCGCAAAGCCGCTGACGAAGTCCGTTTCCCGCATCCTTGCCTCCCAAATCATCGCCCATTATTTTGTGCGATATACGAACAAAAGTCAAATATCGCACAAAATATTTGACCGAGCGTTTCGATCGGCGCTTATTGGCATCCGGAAGAGGAAGGCGCCGGCTGCCCGTGGGGCGACGAAGGCCACGAACAGATCACTGAGATGAAGAGAGGAAACATGGCGAAGATCGTTTCGCTCGCCGAGGCTGTCGGCGACAATGTCAGGGATGGCGACACCGTCGCCATGGAAGGCTTCACCCATCTGATCCCCTATGCCGCGGGGCATGAGGTGATCCGCCAGGGTCGCAAGGACCTCTATCTGGTGCGTATGACGCCGGACATTCTCTATGACCAGCTGATCGGCGTGGGTGCGGCGCGTGGCATGAAGTTTTCCTGGGGCGGCAATCCCGGCGTCGGCTCGCTGCATCGCTTCCGCGACGCCGTCGAAAACCAATGGCCGCGGCCGCTGGAGATCGAGGAGCATTCCCACGCGGCGATGGCCAACGCCTATGAGGCGGGTGCCGCCAACCTGCCGTTTGCGACGCTGCGTGGTTACATCGGCGCCGACCTGCCGAAGGTAAACCCCAACATCAAGTCGGTCACCTGCCCGTTTACCGGCGAAGTGCTTGCGGCCGTACCGGCGATCCGCCCTGACGTCACGATCATTCATGCGCAACGCGCAGACAGGAAGGGCAACGTGCTGATCGAAGGCATCGTCGGCGTGCAGAAGGAGGCGGTTCTTGCCGCCAAGCGCTCGATCGTCACGGTCGAGGAGATCGTCGACGAACTCGACCCTCCGTCGCCCAATTCCCTCGTGCTGCCCCGCTGGGCCGTCACATCGGTTGCCCACGTTCCGGGTGGCGCCTTCCCGTCCTATGCGCACGGCTACTACCCGCGCTCCAACGCCTTCTACATCGGCTGGGACGAGATCGCCCGCGACCGCGATAGCTTCACCGCCTGGATCAAGGAAAACGTGCTCGACGCCAGGCCGGAAGATTTCGCCAAGCATGCCGGCAACAAACCGGCAAAAGCGGCCTGAGGGAGGATAGAATGAGCGACTTCACCCCTACCGAAATGATGACCATCGCCGCTTCCCGGGCGCTTTCCAACGACGACGTCTGCTTCGTCGGCATCGGCGCGCCCTCGGCCGCCTGCAACGTCGCGCGGCTGACGCATGCACCCGACATCACGCTGATCTACGAGAGCGGCACGGTCGGCACCAAGCCGGATGTGCTGCCGCTTTCGATCGGCGACGGCGAACTCTGCGACACGGCCCTTTTCACCGTGTCGGTGCCGGAGATGTTCCGCTACTGGCTGCAGGGCGGGCGTATCACGACAGGCTTCCTCGGTGGCGCCCAGATCGACAAGTTCGCGAACCTCAACACCACGGTCGTCGGCCCCTATGACCACCCGAAGGTGCGTCTGCCCGGTGGTGGCGGCGCTCCGGAGATTGCCTCCAATTGCGGCCGCATCTTCATCACCATGGCGCTCTCCAGGCGCGGCTTCGTCGAGAAGCTGCCCTTCATTACCTCCATGGGCCACGGCGACGGCGGCGACCACCGCGAACGGTTGGGCATGAAGACCAAGGGACCGACACGCGTCATCACCGACCTCTGCATCCTGGAGCCGCATCCGCAAACCAAGGAACTGACCGTCGTTTCGATCCATCCCGGCGTCACGCGCGAGCAGATCGTCGAGAATTGCGGCTGGGCGATCAGGTTCGCCGAGGAAGTGATCGAGACGCCGGCCCCGTCCGAACTCGAACTCAAGACCCTTCGTGACATCAACGCTCGCACCAAGAAGGCGCATCAGGGCGACAAGGAGGCTGCGTGATGGCCGAGGCTTTCATCTGCGACTACATCCGCACCCCGATCGGCCGGTTCGGCGGCTCACTCTCATCGGTCAGGGCCGACGACCTCGGTGCGGTCCCACTTCGCGCTCTGATGGAGCGTAATGCCGATGTCGACTGGGACGCCGTCGACGACGTGATCTTCGGCTGCGCCAACCAGGCGGGCGAGGACAACCGCAACGTCGCGCGCATGTCGCTGCTCCTGGCCGGCCTGCCGGTCGGCGTCACCGGGACGACGATCAACCGGCTTTGCGGCTCCGGCATGGATGCGGTCATCACGGCAGCCCGCGCCATCAAATCGGGCGAAGCCGAGCTGATGATCGCCGGTGGCGTCGAGAGCATGTCACGCGCGCCCTTCGTGATGCCGAAGGCCGATGCCGCCTTCTCCCGCAACGCCGAAATCTACGACACGACCATCGGCTGGCGCTTCATCAATCCCCTGATGAAGAAGCAATATGGCGTCGATTCGATGCCAGAGACGGGCGAGAACGTCGCGGCTGACTTTCACGTCAGCCGCGAAGACCAGGATGCGTTTGCTGTGCGCAGCCAGGCAAAGGCAGCGGCCGCGCAGGCCAATGGCCGGCTGGCGAAAGAGATCGTTTCGGTGACGATCCCGCAGCGCAAGGGCGAGCCCATTATCGTCGATCGCGACGAGCACCCGCGCGCGACGACGATGGAGGCGCTTGCCAAGCTCGGCACGCCCTTCAGACAAGAAGGCGGCACGGTGACCGCCGGCAACGCCTCCGGCGTCAACGATGGCGCGACCGCCCTGATCATCGCCTCGGAAGCGGCAGCGAAGAAATACGGCCTCAGGCCGATCGCCCGAATCCTCGGCGGGGCTACCGCCGGCGTACCGCCGCGCATCATGGGCTTTGGCCCGGCTCCGGCATCGAAGAAGCTGATGGCCCGCCTCGGGCTCACGCAGGCGCAATTCGACGTGATCGAACTCAACGAGGCCTTCGCCTCGCAGGGGCTCGCCACGCTTCGCGACCTCGGCATTGCCGACGACGACCCGCGCGTTAACCGCAACGGCGGCGCGATCGCACTCGGCCACCCCCTCGGCATGTCTGGCGCCCGCATCACCGGCACGGCGGCACTCGAACTGCACGAGACCGGCGGGCGCTATTCGCTGTCGACCATGTGCATCGGCGTCGGCCAGGGCATCGCCGTGGCGCTGGAACGGGTCTGACCACGGAAAAAGTACCGTATGAAACGCAAAGAGCCCGGCCTTTTTCCAAGGCCGGGCTCTTTGCTTTTGGGTGCTGCGTCGGTCGGCGGGCGATAATCTGCCTTCCGATCACTCCGACCAGATCGCGACGTCGACCGGGCCGAGCTTGCGGCCACCGACATGGAAGGTTGCGCCCGCAGACGCCGGCACGTCCACGGCCGTCTTGCCGTAGTTGAAGGCGAAAGTGAGCTTGCCGCGGCGGGTGATGCGCAGATCGCCAAGATCGGCGAGCGCCTCCACCGAAGCCCAGCCGAGCGCATCGCCAATCACCTTGTCCAGGAGCTCGCCGCGTGCACCCGTTGCCATGTAGCGTGCCTTGTCGTTGCCGACGAGCGCCGGAGCGCCATTGCGATAGTCGCCCTCGAAGGTCGCAAGCACGGTTTCGTTGGTGCGAACCGTCTCGCGCCAGACGCCGGCCGGATAGGTCTCGTTGCCGTAAAGCACACTCTCGCCGTGGAATTCCGGCAGCGACTCGACACGCGCGACGCTGACATCGATCAGCGCGGCGAGCGGACCCGGCGGCAGGCCCTCCGGAATATGCATGTCCTCGGTCTTGCTGCCACTGCGCGGTCCGAAAAGCACCTTGGCACCCGACGCCGCAAGCTTTTCGACAAAGGCCTGTTCCGGGATCACGAGGTCGGGTGCCAGCACCAGCTGGTAGCCTTCGAGGTCCGAGTGCTGGCCGATGATGTCGACATCGACGCCGAGGCGGGCGACGGTCGAATACCAGTCGAGCGCGATCTGCGAAGCCAGATAGGTGCGGCCCTGCGGCAGCGCCCGGGTCGCCCAGCGCGAATTGTAGTCGAGCAGGATCGCGACTTTCGCCTTCTCGCGGCGCTCACCCTTCGGCAGACGCTTCATTTCCTCGGCAACCTGCGCGACTTCGAGATAGCCCTGGTCAGCCTCGCTGTTCGGAAGCAGCAGACCCGCATGGAACTGTTCCTGCGCAAACGGCACCTGGCGCCAGCGGAAATAGGAGACCATGTCGACGCCGTGGGCATAGGCGAGCCAGGTCCAGAGCCGCACCATGCCGTCGGCCGGCGACTGATTGTGCGAGGCCCAGTTTACCGGGCCCGGCTGCTGCTCCATCACCCAGACGCGGCCGTTGCCGACGGCGCGGTAGAGATCGTGGTTGAAGGCCGGTTGGTCGGGATCGCCGACGCGCAGATACCGGCCCTTGTCTTCCGACGAGAGACGACCATTGAGCAGGCCACCCATCGGATAGACGTCCCACGACGCGATATCGATGTCCTCGCCGACCTTGTAATGGTCGAAGTCGGTGTTCTGCGACATGAAGTTGTGCGTCACCGGACGGCCCGGCGAGTGCTTGCGAATGATGTCGACCTGCGCCTTGTTGAAGCTCTTCACCTGGTCTGAGGAGAAGCGGATGTAGTCGACGATATGGGTCGGGCTCGGCTCTTCGACGAGGTTGTTCGGAAGCTCGACCTCGTCGAAGCTCAGATAGTTCATCGCCCAGAAGGCCGTACCCCAGGCGCGGTTCAGCTCGTCGACCGTGCCATAGCGGGCCTCAAGCCATTCGCGGAAGGCGCGCAGCGCCTCGTCGGAATAGCTGTAGATCGTGTCGTGGTCGCCGTACTCGTTATCGGTTTGCCAGGCATGGACGAAGGCGTTTTTGCCGTAGCGCTCGGCCATGGCTTCGGAAATCCGCGCCGCCTCGATGCGGTAGCGGCGACTGGAGAAGCAGTAGTGACGGCGGGCGCCGAACTTGCGCACCACACCCTTGACGTCGACGGGCAGGATGTCCGGGTAGCGGTCGATCAGCCACTTCGGAGGTGCGGCGGTCGGTGTTCCCAGAATGACCTTAAGACCGGCCTTGCCGAGCACCTCGATCGCGTCGTCCAGCCACTCCCAGTGGAATTCGCCCGAGCGGGGCTCGATCTTCGCCCAGGCGAATTCGCCGATGCGCACCCAGGCAAGGCCGAGCTCGACCATGCGGCGGGCATCCTCTTCCCATTTTTCGCGCGGCCACTGCTCCGGATAGTAGCAGACGCCGAGTTCCAGCATGTCCGTCTGCTGTTCCTTGGCGTTGAAGCGGTTCGATCTCGTCAGGGGCATGTGCACGGTTCCGGTCCTTCGTCATGTCTTACGGCCGGTTGGGTCCGACCTCGGGTTTTGTCTGTGCGCCCTTGAATATAAACGTTTATATTCAAGGGCATGAATGGGCGCCCTGAGCGGGCGTGAAATTCGTCAACGGTTCGGGTTCAAGCGGTCGTCGCAACGCTCGATCAGGTTCGGCATGAGCAGCGTCTGCAGCGCTTCCGGCGGCTCACCCTCCATGCGCCTGAGGATATAGGCGCCAAGCAGGCTGCTCGGTTCACTGATCGGCAGGTAATAGGTGGTGATCGGCGGCGCGAAATACTGGCTGACGTTGAGATCGTCGGTGGCGTTGATCACCGCATCGCGGCCATGCACCAGCCCGCGCTCGTGGAAGCCCGAGAAGGCGCCGAGCGCGGAGGCTTCATTGGCGCAGATATAGGCGGTCGGCGGGTTGCCGAGCTCCGACATGGTCAGCACGTTCTCGCGGCCGAAAGCCGGCGTCAGACGGCCATGGGCGACGAGCGCCGGATCATAGGGAAGCCCCGCGACATCAAGCGCATGCCTGTAGGCTTCGAGCCGGGTGATGCCGTAGCTTAAGTCCGAGAGCGGGTTGAGCAACGCGATGCGGCGATGACCGCGCTCGGTGAGCCGCGCCATCGACACCCGGATCATCTGCTCGTTGTCGGCATCGACATAGGCATGCGGCGCATTGTGAACGCTGGTGCCATAGGTGACGAAGGGGAAATCGGCCGCCTGCATCGTACGGATGCGGGGATCGTCGGCGCGGGTGCCCGAGATGATGATGCCGTCGGCCTTCTTCAGCGAAACGATCTGCTTGATGACCGCCTGGCTCTCCTCGAAATTGCGGACCGCATAGAGCGAGACGCGATAGGGACTGTCTTCCAGCGCCCAGGAAATGCCGCTCAGGAGCTGCGCGTATTCGACGCCTTCCCATTCGTTCTGCTTCGGACCCGGCGCGGTCATGATGGCTGCGACCTGATAGGTCTTGCCGGTGCGTAACTGCACGCCATGCATGTTCAGTTCGTAGCCGACGCGTTCCGCCGCTTCGATCACGATCGCGCGCGTCTCCGGACGAACCTGAGGCGAATGCTTCAGGGCCTTGGAAACGGTGGCGATGGAAAGCCCCGTCTCCTGCGCAATGGTCTTGATCGTCGGTCTCTGCATGGCGGTTCTGCTCGTCACGGGTTGTCAGCGCTGAGCGATGCTGCCAGCACAAGATAGACTGCGGATGTCCAGGCGAATGCGCGATCGCGAAGGCCCCTCCCCGAGCGCGCGTCGAAGTTTTCGGCCATACCGCTTTTGCTCGCAAGTGAACAGAACTTTTCCGCGACTTCGCGCGCGAGCTCAATCTTCCCTTGCCGGCGCAGTCCATCCCAGAGAAGCAGCGTGGTCGGCGCCCAAATCGGCCCGCGCCAGTAACCGTCGTCTTCGTAGAAGGAACTCTTCGGGCTTTCCGTCGCCGGGCCCCATTCGGTGATGAAACCGCCGGCGACGAGCCGCGCGACAAGCTTGTCGCGCATGTCGGGCGTCAGCCGCGAACCAAGCAGCAGGGGCATGAACTGGATGAGGTTTTCGCCCGGCAAGATCCGCTCCGGATCCGCAGCGAGCCGGGCGCCAAAGGTCTCGCCGGTCCAGAGGCGCTCGAACAGCAGCGCCTGCAGGTCGTCTGCCTTCTGCCGCCACATCGCCCGGCGTTCTCGATCGTCTTCAAGAAGCTCGGCCAATGCCTCGCAGGCAAGGATCAGGAAAACCGGCAGATCCGGCGAGATCACCGGGCCGCCTTCGGCAAAGAAGGTGGCGTTGTCCCAGCCGCTGTCGTTGCCGTGGAAATAGGACGGCAGGCTCGTCCGATCCTTGCGGCCATAGGTGAGCCAGTAATCCACCTGCTTGCCGATGGCGTCGCGCAGGTAAGACTTGCGCTCTGCCGTCAGGAAGCCCGGATCGGCGGCCGCGATCAGCGATATCGCCCAACCGTGCACCGGCGGCTTGGTGAAAGCAAAGAGCACGTCGCGGTCGTTGACATAGTCCGGCAGCAGGCCGGACGCGTCCTGGTGGTCGAAGATCGCCGCGAACTGATCGAAGGCAAGATCCGGCTCAAAGGCGGCGACACCGAGGGCGGAAAAGGCGTTGTCCCAGCTCCAAATGTTGATCATGTGGTTCTTCGACATGTAGATCGCCGGCCGCGTCAACGCGCCACCCGCCGGCACGCTGTTCGCCCAGAGCAGATAGCTTGCCAGCCGATGCGCCTCGCCCTGGCCGTCAACACCTCCGGGAACGCGCGCGTGCCACGCAGAGAATTCTGCCTTCGCATCCGAAAGCGCCTCGGCGAACCGACCGGGCCGATCAGCCGGCGACACGGTACGGAAGAAATCGACATTGCCCTCGAAGGCACCGGTCCCCGAAAACGCCAAGGACACGTCTTCGGAATGATCGCGCTGCCAGGCGCCGGTGACCTTCAGGTCGCCGGTGATCGCCCGCGGGATGAACTTGACGTTTTCGACGGCAGCGACGAGGCAATCCTCTCCGTTCGGCGTGCGGTAGACATAATCGTAACGCGAGCCTTCGAGATGGAAGCGCACGCCGGCTTGTCTGCCGGATATGTGCAGCCGCTCCCCTTCGCCGATGACGAAGGTGACTTCGCCGTCACCGACGCGTGCGTCGAGTCGTTCGGGTGAAAGCACGAGCACCGGGGCCACGGCCCTGCCATCCGCATCGAGAAATGCCACGCGGCAGAGGCGACCGAGCGATGGCCGCTCGTCGCCGCCTGCCACGTGGCGGAGATAAAGTGCCCGCTCGCCGTCGCGGCCCGGCACGCGCATCATCGAGAGCGTCAGGAACCGGCCCCTGCGGCTGAAGGGCACGGTATCGATGTCGAACAGCATGCCGTTATCCCTTCACCGACGAGCCGACTGCGCCATCCATGATGTAGCGCTGGGCGACGAAGAAGAGGGCGAGCGGCGGCAGGCAGAGGATGACCGTGATCGCGGCGATCGAGGTCACGTCCACCTCGTGCAGGCCCTTGAACATGGAGAGGCCGAGCGTGAGGGTGTATTTCGACTGGTCGTTGAGGAAGATCAACGGGCCGAGATAGTCGTTCCAGGCATTCATGAAGTGGAAGGTGCCGACCAGCACCAGGGCCGGCATCATCAGCGGCAGATGGATGCGCCAGTAGATGTCGAAAGCGTTGGCGCCATCCATGCGGGCCGCCTCGTCGATCTCCATGGGCACAGTCATGATGTACTGGCGCAAAAGGAAGACGAAGAAAGCATCGGCGAAATAGGCGGGCACGATCAAGGGCTTCAGCGTGTTGATCCAGCCGAGCAGGTTGAACTCCATGTAGAGCGGGATCATCTTCACGTCCCACGGGATCATCATGGTGGCGAGCAGCAGGATGAACAGCGGGTCGCGGCCGGGGAAGCGGAAGCGGGCAAAGCCATAGGCAACCAGCGACGACGAGATCAGCTGGCCGATCGTCGACAGCACCACGACGATCACCGAATTGGTGAGGTAGGTGCCGAAGGGCTGCTTGTTCCAGGCGGCGGCAAAGTTCTCCCAGTGCCATTCCGACGGCCAGAAGACTGGCGGGAACTGGTAGAGCTCGGCGGAGCTTTTGATCGCCGTCATGAAGGTCCAGTAGAACGGCGCGATGAACAGCGCCGAGAGCAGGATGAGCGCGGAATAGAGCAGCGTCTTACGCATTGTGCTCTCCATCGTTCTGGCGGACTTCGCCTTCGTAATAGACCCAGGCAGCCGACCAGCGCATGACGCCGAGGCTGAGCAGGAGCACGATGATGAACATCACCCAGGAGCCGGCGGCGGCATAGCCCATGTCGAAATACTTGAAGGCGTTGTCGTAGATGTACATGGCGAAGAAATAGGTGGAGCCGAGCGGTCCGCCCTTGGTCAGAAGCAGCGCGATCGTCAGCTGCTGGAAGGCCGAGATGATCGAGGTGATGAAGGTGAAGAGCAGCATCGGCCCGAGCATCGGCAGGGTGATGAAGACCATCTGCGCCCAGCCGGGAACGCCCGAAACGGTTGCGGCCTCGTAGAGCTCCTTCGGGATGGCTTTCAGGCCCGTCAAGAGGATCAGCATCGTGCCGCCGAGCCCCCAGAGGCTGGCGATGATGATGGCGACGATCGCGAGGTTGGGATCGCCGAGCCAGTTCGGCCCGTCGATGCCGACGAAGGAGAGCATGAAGTTCAAAAGCCCGTATTCCCGGCTGTAGATCCAGCTCCAGATCGTCACCAGCGCGACGCCGGAAATGACGCTCGGCAGGTAGAAGGCGGTGCGGAAGAAGCCGCTGGCGAAGGTAATGTTATGCAACATCAGCGCCAGCAGGAACGACATGACGATGTTGAACGGCACATAGATTGCCGCAAACTTGACCGTAATCCAGAGGCTTTCCCAGAACTGCGGATCCTCGAACAGCATGGAACGATAGTTTTCGAGCCCGACGAACGTGCGTTCACCGACGACGGGCCAGTCGTAGAAGCTCATTGTCAACGAGAAGACGAGCGGGCCAAGCGTGAAGAACAGAAACCCGAGGATCCACGGGGAAATGAACAGATAGGCCGCGATGTGGCGGGCGAAGGCCGAGCGCTTGCGCTTGGCCGCGGCCGGCACTGCGGCTGTTGCATAGGTCATGTCCATCTCCCCGGGCTCCCTTGTCTTACTTGATCAGCCGCTTCGAGCGGGCAACCGCCTCGTCGAGATGCTGCTTGGCATTGCCCTGGTCGATCATCGTCGCCTCGATGGCGCGAGCGAGATTGTCCTGGACCTTGCCCCAGTTGGCGTTCTTCAGGAACGCATGGGTTTCGGTGTTGGAGGTCGCGAGAATGTCGAAGAACGGCTTGTAGATCGGGTCCTTGGTCATGCCCTTTTCTTCCGCAACGCTGGTGCGCACCGGCAGGTCGTTGATGCGCATGGCAACCGCTTCCGGCGAGGAGAAGAACTTGACGAATTCCCAGGCGAGGTCCGGATGGGCCGCATCCTTGGCGATCGAGATCGCCGAAACGCCGAGCGCCGAGTGGGCGGTCTTGTCGCCGAACTTCGGCAGTGGTGCTACGCCATACTTGATGCCGGATGCATCGATGCCGGACTTCGACCACATGGCGCTCTGGAACATCGCGATCTTGCCGCCCTTGAACAGCGTGCTGCCCGACGTGTCGTCGCCGAGGTTCAGCGTGATCGCTTCCTGCTTCTTGGCCATGTCGCCGAACATGTCGAGGACTTGGGCGGCGGCGTCGCTGTTCATGTAGCCGTCGATCTTTTTGCCATCGTCGGAAATGTACTTGGTGCCGTTCGACCAGAGGAACTGCTCGAAATCATAAGGGTCGGGCTTGGCGTCGACGGCAAAGCCATAGACCTTGTTTGGCTCGTCGCGGAACTTGGCAGCCTTGGCGCGCAGGTCGTCCCAGGTCCAGCCGTCCTTCGGTTCCTCGACGCCGGCCCTGGCGAACATGTCCTTGTTGTAGAACACCACCTGGGTGGTGAAGCCCGACGGCATGCCGTAGGTCTTGCCTTCGACACGAACCGTGTTCATCAGGCCCTTCGGGAAATCGTCCGGCTTGATCTCGGCCGCGTCCTTGGCGATCAGATCGTCGAGCGCCTTCAGCGACGTGTAATATTGCGGGAAGTTCCACATATACATGACGTCAGGCGGGTTGCCGGCACCGAAGGCGGCGATCAGCTTCTGATCGTAGCCATCGGCGTAGGGTTCGACCTGAACCTTCACGCCCGGGTGCTTTTCCTCGAACTTCTTGGCGATTTCCTGCTGGATCGCCAGGCTTTCGTCCGTATCCCAGGTCGCAAAACGCAAGGTCTCTTCTGCGCGAGCCGTGGCGGTTCCGGCGATCGCCAGAACCATCAGCGAGCCGATGATCGACTTCCTGTTGAGCATGTTTCTCCTCCTCCTTCGGGTTACGCGACCCGCTTTGCCTTTTCCTGATTGATGAGCGCCTGCGTCTCGCCATCGAGACGTCGGGCAACCGCCTGGCCATCGCCGTCGAACAGATGGCAATGCTCGGCCGGCAGACGCAGATGCACGCGCTCGCGGGCGGAAACCGGATGCGTGCCGCGCACGACCGCGGTCATGTCGCCACCATTCTGAAGGCTGATATGGACGTGGCTTTCCGTGCCGAGCCGCTCGACGAGGCGCACGTCGCCGACGAGGTGACCCTCCTCAGCCGAAACAAGCTCGATCTTGTCCGGGCGAATGCCGAGCGTCACCGACTTGGGCTTGGCGACCGGTGCGGCCGAGAGCATTTCGAGCGTGAGCGGATGGGCGAGACCACCGCCGTTGAGCGTCACCGCCGTATCGACCTGCGACGTCACTTCGGTGGTCACGAAGTTCATGCGCGGCGAGCCGATGAAGCCGGCGACGAACAGGTTGGCCGGCTGATAGAAGAGTTCGAGCGGCGTACCGAACTGGCTGACCTTGCCCTTGTCGAGCACAACGACACGATCGGACAGCGTCATCGCTTCCACCTGGTCGTGGGTCACATAGATCATCGTCACGCCGAGACGTTCATGCAGCGCCGCAAGTTCGACGCGCATGGTGACGCGCAGGCCCGCGTCGAGGTTCGACAGCGGCTCGTCGAGCAGGAAGAGCTTTGGCTCACGCACGATCGCGCGGCCGATCGCCACCCGCTGGCGCTGGCCGCCGGAAAGCTGGCGCGGCTTGCGGGCCAGCAGTTCCTTGATGCGCAGGATGTCGGCAGCGCTCTCGACGCGGCGGTCGATCTCGTCGCGTTTCATGCCGTTCAGCGCCAGACCGAAGGACAGGTTCTTGCGCACGTTCATGTGCGGATAAAGCGCGTAGTTCTGGAAGACCATGGCGATGTCGCGCTTGGCCGAAGCGACGTCGGTGATATCGCGATCGCCGAGATGGATCGAGCCGCCGTCGAGATCCTCGAGGCCGGCGATCGAGCGCAGCAGCGTGCTCTTGCCGCAGCCGGACGGACCGAGGAAGCAGACGAACTCGCCGTCGGCGATATCGAGGTTGATACCCTTCAAGACTTCGAGCGAACCAAAGCCTTTGCGCAAATTGTCGATGCGGATCGCTGCCAACGGGCCCTCCCTGCCGGCGGAGCACTGCTGCGGCCAACGGCCGAGTTGCAGCGCCAAGTTAAACGTTTATATGCACGATAAAAACGTTTAACTTTCTTGTAAAGCGGAAAATCGCATCGATCCGATTTTGCTGTTGAGAGCAGAGAGCAATGACAAAACGGCCGCCCGGAGGCGGCCGTTTTTGGTCTTTTGTCTCAGACGCTTAGACGCTGAAGCGTATCGTCCAGCGCATCGAGGAAGCGGTCGCAATCCTCGGCGCTGAAGGGCGCCGGCGGCTTCACCTTCAGCACATTGTGGTGCGGTCCCTCGCTGCTCAAGAGAATGCGGTGCTTGCGCTTCATCTCGGCAATGACGAAATCAAGCTCGCGCGCTGCCGGCTCCAGCGTCTCGCGGTTGCGCACCAGTTCGATGCCGTTGAAGAGGCCGTGGCCTCTGACATCACCGATGATCGCGTGTTTGCCGGCGAGCGTCCGCGCCCCGTCCATCAGCCTGTCACCGACGACGCGGCAATGGTTCATTAGCCGCTCGTCGCGGATGACATCGAGCACGGCAAGGCCGATCTCGGCCGAGACCGGATTGCCGCCGAAGGTGTTGAAATACTCCATGCCGTTGGCAAAGGAGGCCGCGATCGCTTCGGTCGTGACGACGGCCGCCATCGGGTGGCCGTTGCCTATCGGCTTGCCCATGGTGACGATGTCAGGCACGACGCCCTGGAGTTCATGCGCCCACATGTGGCTGCCCACGCGGCCGAAGCCCACCTGCACCTCGTCGGCGAGGCAGAGGCCGCCGGCGGCGCGCACATGCGCATAGGCTTCGCGCAGATACCTTTCCGGAAGCGACAATTGCCCACCGGTCCCAAGAATGCCTTCGCTGAAGAAAAGCGCCGGGCGGCGACCATCGGCAGCAAGAGCCGCAACCTGGTTGCGCACATCCTCGGCATATTTCCGGCCCGCATCCGCGTCACCATAGCGATAGCGCCCGCGATAGAGGTCCGGCATCTCGGCGACCCTCACATGCAACGCCTGCCCCTCCCCGCCCTTGCCGGCGAACTTGTAGGGGCTGACGTCGATCAGGCTCGACAGGTGGCCGTGATAGGCGTGGTCGACGGTGATGATGTCGCGATTGCCGGTATAGGCACGCGCCAGCCGGATCGCGAGGTCGTTCGCCTCGCTGCCGGAATTGACGAAGAAGCAGACGTTGAGCGGATCGGGAAACTGCGCGGCGAGCCTGCGGGAATATTCGACCAGCGAATCGTGCAGGTAGCGCGAATTGGTGTTCAGCCGCTGCATCTGCGCCTGTGCGGCCTTGACGACGCGCGGGTGGCAATGGCCGACGTGGCAGACATTGTTGACCATGTCGAGCCAGCGCGTGCCGTCCTCGTCGATCAGATGCGCGCCCTCGCCACCGACGATCTTCAAGGGTGTCGCGCTATAGGCGATGCTCAGCGACCGACCAATGCGACGATGGCGTTCACGCACAAGAAAGGCCTTGTCGCGCGGGACGATCACAGAGACCGGCACCGAAAGGCCAAGCACGACGCTCGGGTCCGGGCTCACTTCGCGCCAGACCTGCCATTGATCGCGCACGCCGACGCCATGCATCTGTCCGGCGAGACCGAGATGATCGGTGACGATCTGGAAATGCAGATGCGGCGCCCAGTTGCCGTTTTCGTCAGCGGAACCGAAGGCGGCAAAAACCTCGCCCTTGGCGATCGCCTGCCCCTTGGCGAGCTTGGCAACGCTGTTGCGCGAAAGATGACCGTAGAGCGTCCAGAAGCGCAGACCGCCTTCGACCTCGTGCTCGAGAAGTACGGTCGGACCGAAACCAAAGGCAACCGCGTCGTCGTGTATGTAGGCGACCTTGCCGGCGAAGGGTGCCGAGACCGGCTCGCCCGCCGGCGCGAAGATGTCGACGCCGAGATGCACCGAGCGCCGCGCGCCTTCGATCGCGGTCTCATAGGCGTCGCCCTGGTAGATCCCGCGATCCTCGCCGTAGAGGCCGATGCCGAAGGCGGCGCCTTCGCTGCCGATCTGGGCCATGATGCGGGCTTCAGCTTCCGCCGCATCGAGGCTTGACCATCGCGCGGCCTCCGGGCCGGCGGCGGAGAAATCGAACACCGTCACCTTCGGTTTTTTGACCGAGGGCCGAACGATCGGCGCGAAGTCATGCGCGTTCTTTTCGAGCCAGCGAACCACGGCAGCGGCATGCGGGATCGGCGCAAAGCCGCAGGCATCGCGGATGCGCGCGATGGCGATTGCGCGGTTTTCGCCCTGCAGGCGATTGAGCTCGCGCCAGACATCCTCCTGGCTGACGAGCAGATAGGTATTCTCAGGATTGTCCCGGATCTGCTTTGCCGCCATGCACATGCTGACGGCGTAGCGGGTCTTGACCAGATCGAAGACCAGTTCGACTTCCGCCTCGCTTAACGGATTGACCTGATGGTAGGCGCCGGCAAGGGCTGCAACCGTGCCGACCGGATCGGGAGACCCGATCAGCGTATAGGCAGAGGCGACGGCGATCTCGATCACGCGCCAGGTCTCGACCATATCACCGAAGTCGAGCAAGCCGCTGACAACGCCATCCTTGTCGAGCAGCACGTTGTAGTCGTTGGCGTCGTTGTGAATGACCTGCTTCGGGCAGGAGGCAAGACGCGGAAGGACCGTCGAAGAAAAGTGCTCGAGGATCGCCTGAACCGCTTCCCGCTTGTCGGCGCCGTCGATCAGTTCCACATGGCAAGCGTGCATGTCGGCGCGGCCGATGTCCCAGGCATAGAGCCGCTTGGCGCCCGCATGGGAGAAATCTTCGAGGCCGCGGTCAAGACCGGCGAGCAGGCGCCCGAGGCTTTCGGCGCTCGCCATGTCGCGAAGCGGCGCCTTCGCCCAGATATCGCCGGGCAGCCAGGCGAGCAGCCGTGCGGTGCGCGGGCCTCGAAGTTCGATCTTGCTCGTGACGCCACCCGAGCGATCGCGAAACGTCCGTGAGATCGGCAGCCCCGAATCCTTGGCGGCGATGTGTTCGAGCACCGCAATCTGCATCTCGAGTTCGTCCGCATCGCCGGCAGCGTGCAGCTTCAACAGATACTCCTGGCCATCGGCAGCCGAGACACGATAGTTGAGATCGTGCTCGCCCTGCAGCGGCGAGAGGCTTGCCTCGATGCCGTAGGTCTCAATGAGCCAGATCCGGATCGTTGCCAATTCCTGCTCGGTTCTCAAATCTCTGTCTGCCATTTCACTGTCCTGTCACCACGAAACCCGGCGCCCGTCATAGGCGCGGAAACTGCCGCTATCGGCCAAACCTGTGCCGTCGATGATCGCCTTCAGCCCGGCAGCACTTGTCGCCACCGAAACGACGGCTTCGCTGCCGCCCATATCCGTCTGCACCCAACCAGGATGCAGCGAGACGACGGAAATCCCGTCGCCCTTCAGATCCTGCGCCAGCTTGACCGTCGCCATGTTCAGGGCCGCCTTGGAGCAGCGATAGGCATAGTCGCCGTCATCATCGTCGAGCGTGCCTTCGGCAAGGGAGCCGGCGCGGCTGCTGATATTGGCGACGACGCGATGTTCGCCGGCGCGCAGGTTCGCAAGGAGCGCCCGCGTCACCAGCAGCGGCGCCAGCGCATTGACGCGCATAACATCGAGAAACTCGCCCGGTTCAAGCGTCGCGAGGCCGCCGGTATCGCCGCGCACGGCCGCATTGTTGATCAGCAGATCGATCGCGACGCCTTGCAGCGACTGACCGAGAGCCTCGATCGATGCGGGATCGGCAACGTCCAGCACCAACCGATCCGCCGAACCTTCGCTCGCGACCGGTCCCCGCTGGCAGGCGATCACCCGCCAGCCGTCTTCGGCGTAAAGCCGCGCGAGTTCCGAGCCGAGGCCGCGGGAGGTACCTGATATCAGCACCGTGCGAGATTTAGCGGTGCTTGATGTCATATTTCCGCTCGATCATGTTGACGAGGCTGGCCGCCGCCAACGTCAGGAAGATGTAGAAGATCGCCGCCGAGTTATAGGGCGCGAACGGCAGGAAGCTTGCCGACTGGAACTCCCGCATGCGCTGGGTGATGTCGCGGATCGACAGGATCGACAGCAGCGACGTGTCCTTGAGGATCGCGATCAGTTCGTTGCCAAGCGGCGGGATGATGATGCGGAAAGCCTGCGGCAGCACGACGAGACGCGCCGTCTGCCAACGGTTGAGGCCGATGCTGCGCGCCGCTTCGACCTGGCCGACCGGGATCGCATTGATGCCCGAGCGGAAGATTTCGGCGAGATAGGCCGAATAGGCGAGTGCCATCGCGACGATGCCGCGCATCAGGTTTGGCGGGTCGAGCACCCCTTGCGTCGCGTCCTTCAACGCCCCGCTCAAGGGCAGGCCGACATAAAGCACGATCACCAGCATCGGAATGCCGCGGATCGTATCGACGATGAACTCCGAGCCGATCGCCAGAGGATGGCGCTGGTGCAGATAGCCGCCGAAAGTGAGAAGGCCAAGGATGATCGCAAGCACGGCGACGGTGACACCGGCGGCACGGTCGCGGTCGTTGAGCGCCTCGGTCTTCCACAGGACCGGCATGTCTGCCGGAGCGGAGGCAGCCGGCAGCAAGGCCCCGGAAACGCCCTCGCCCTTGGCGATCGACGCCAGCGCCTCGGTCGGGCCGACGAAGGTGCGGACCGGCGTTTCCGTCTGCGGCGCGCCGTCATACTGACCGAAACGCACGGCGCTGATGAGCCCCGCCGGCGTATTGGTGATGATGCCGACCTTGCCGTCCAGCGTGCCGGCGAGCACGTAGGTGTCGCGCGGCTGCATGAGGAACCAGCCGGCCGCAACCGCCAGCACCAGGGTGGCGATCGCAAAATAGAGGCTGGTCCTCACCGTCGAGTGCAGTTGCAACAGCCCAACCCAGACAAGGCCCATGAGCGCCGCCAGGATATAAGCTGCGATCGCCGCGCGGATGGTGGTCGCCACACCGGCCGCAAAGGCGATATGGGCGAAGAAGAAGATGAAGACGAGACCCGCACCGTTGACGAGGCCGATGATCCAGCGCGCGACACGGCGCGCCTTTCCGTCAGGAGGAGCATCGGGACGGCTGCTCACGAAATGAAGACCAAGACCAATCAGCGTGACCCCCAGATAGGCGGGGAACAGCCAGGCCTCGACACCCTGCACCATGAGATCCGCAGCCTCGGTCAATTGCCGCGGCGTCACACCCTTTGCGATCAATGTCGACTTGAACGGATCGACGCCATTGGCGACGACGGACGCGATGAAGGGATGGATATTGTGGCCGATAACGAGAACGGCGGCTGCAGCGAGATTGAGGAGCGCCGCCACATTGGCAAGGCGCGGACGCGGCGCCTTGGCGCGCGAGAATACGAGCACCGCGATGCCCGAAGTAAATGCGATCGCCAGCGCCAGAAAGCCAGGCACGAAGGCCGACGAACCGTTTTCGACACCGAGGATCGCCCGCAGCGAGCGCTGATAGTCGCCGGAGGAAATAAACAGATAGATGATGAAGGGCAGCGCGGTCAGGATGATCAGATTGCTCGGACGCACGCTTCTCAGGAACGACATTCATTCCTCCGGGGGCATAGATTAGACAGACGGAGGACCCGGAGCATGCTCCGGGCCCGATCGGCACTCTGGGCTTACTTAAGGCCCCAGTATTTGCTGATCAGCTGGTCGAGCGTGCCGTCGTCCTTGATCATCTTCAGGCCTTCGTTGAAAGCCGCAACATTCTCGTCGCCCTTGCGGAAGACGAGGCCGAGCGGATCGGATTCGAGGTCCTTGATTGCAACGACGAGCTCGCCGGCGAACTCGCGCTCGTAGGCAGCCGCATTGGCGCCGTTGATGACGACGCCGTCGACATCCTTGTTTTTCAACGCGATGATGGCGGCACTGAACGTGTCGTAAGCGGCGACGTTCTCCTTGCCGACGACGCTTTCGGCGACCTGGGCGTCCGTCGTGTTTGCCTGGGCGGAGAGCTTTCTGCCGGCGTCCTTGAAGGCGTCGAGTGTGATGCCCTGGTCGTCAGCGCGCATCAGCACAGCCTGGCTGTTGACGATGTACGGATCGGAGAAGTCCATCGCCTTCTTGCGTTCCTCGGTGATCGAGACGCCGGAGGCGACGAGGTCGAAGCTGCCCTGGTCGAGGGCTGCGAAGATGCCGTCCCAGCCGGTCGTGATGAATTCGGCCTGGCAGTTGATCTTGGCGCAGACGGCATTGACCACGTCGACATCGAAACCGACCACCTGTCCGGTTGCCGGATCGATGCTCTCCATCGGCGGCGAGGTCGTGTCGGATCCGACCTTCAGCAGTTTGCCGCCGAGATCGGCGGCGTGGGACACGCTCGAAGCAAGGGCTGCTACAGCCAGGGCAATCATCAGTTTCTTCATGGTTCTCCTCCTTGGATGATTAACTTTGGATCAGGCGGCCACCGAGATTATCGGGCTGGCGCGCGATCAGTGTCGGCCTGAAGACCTGCCGCAACACCCCAGGGTCCTCCCCCTCCATACGGCGCAGCAGGAATTGCCCGAGCGTGCGACCGAGCACCTCGATCGGCTGATAGAAAGTCGTGATCGGCGGCGTGAAGTAGGCGCTGACGTTGATGTCGTCATAGGCGATGACGTCAACATCGACGCCGACCTGGCGTCCGAGGCTGCCGAGCCCCGAGAGCACGCCGAGCGTGGTGGATTCGTTGATGCAGACGAAGGCGGTCGGAGCGTCGTCGAGCTGCAGGAAATCGATCACCGTCTGCCGGCCGAAATGGGTCGAGAGGTCGCCTTCGGCAATCAGATCCATCGCGGCTTCCAGGCCGGCCTCGCCAAACGCCCGGACGAAACCGTCGATCCTGTCAAGCGCGTAGGAAAGCCGCCGCTCCGGATTGACGAGCGCGATCCGCCGGTGGCCGCCGGCGATCAGCCGCGCGGTCGCCGCATGCGCTGCCCATTCGTTGTCGATGTCGACATGGGCATAGTCGAGATCCCCGCGGCAACGCCCCATCGAGACGAAGGGGAAATCCTCAGCGACGAGCAGGTCGATGCGCGGGTCATCGGCGAGAATACCGGAGAAGATCAGGCCATCGGCTAGCCCCTGATCGACGATGCGGCGCGCCGCGTCCGCGCCATCGGCCGCGTCGCGGATCACGTGCACCGACATGCGGTAGTCGGTGCCATCGAGTGCCTGGCTGATGCCGCTGAGGGTCTGGGTGTATTCGACGCCGTCCCATTCATAGTCGCGTGCCGCAGTCACCGGCATCAGTACGGCGGCCTGAAAGCTCTTGCCGGTGCGAAGCGCCATGCCGCGGGCGTTGGCCTGATAGCCGACCTCACGGGCTGCCTTGTAGATGATGTCTCTGGTCGCCGGCGCGACCACCGGAGATTCGCGCAAGGCCTTCGAGATCGTTGCGATGGAATAGCCCGTCATCTCGGCCAGGGTCTTGATCGTCGGCGTCGGCGCGCGCCGCGCCCTGTGCATCTCAGTCGCCATGCACCCTCCCAGGCGTCGACCTCTCCTGAACATAGAGGTAGCAGCCAATAAAAACGTTTTCAAGAGAAATAAAAACGTTTTTATTCCTCCTTTCGCGGCAAGCCTTGCGCGAAGCCGGCCGCGCGCATCTACGTGCCCTGAACCATAGGGAGGTGATTGAAAGAGTGGATGCGCCGCCCGCTAGTGAGCGGTGTAGGCGCCATCAACGAGGTGAACGCTTCCCGTGATGAAGCTTGCCTGTTCCGACAACAGGAAACAGATCAGAGCCGCGACTTCCTGCGGGGTGCCGCGACGTCCCATCGGCTGCAGCGACATCATGCGCCTGCTGCTCGCCACGTCGGCATTTTCGGTCGATAGCGGCGTATCGATCCAGCCGGGCGCAACGGCATTGATGCGAATACCGCTGCGGGCGTACTCGATCGCAGCGGCCTTCGTCAGCCCGACCACTGCGTGCTTGGCCGCCGTGTAAGCGGCGGCTGTCGGCAGAGCGACGGAACCGAGAATGGACGTCGTGTTTACGATCGCCCCTCCACCCTGCGCCGCCATGGCCGCGATCTCATACTTCATACAATAGAAAACGCCGTGAAGGTTGACGTCCATCAGCGCGTGCCAGTTGTCGATTGGATAGTCGGCAGTCGCCTTGCGCACGCCGTCGATCCCGGCATTGTTGACTGCGAGATGGAGGCCGCCACAAGTCTGAACGGCGAACGCCACCAGCCTTTCAACGGCGCCTGAATCCGCAACGTCCAACGCGGCGTGATGAGCCTTGCCTCCATTCGTGCAAATGTCTTCGACGACAAGACGCACTGCGTCAGCATCAACATCGGTAGCAATGACTTCCGCGCCCTCGGCTGCGAGTTGTCGACATACGGCCGCGCCGATTCCTGAACCGGCGCCTGTCACCAGAGCGACTTTGCCAGTGAAGCCTAAATTCATACCGTCATTTCCAATTGTCACGCTCGACCAATCGAGCGTGCACGACATCGCAAATCATTTCATGCATTTGACGCGCGGCACAGATTTATCGATCAACCGTCCACAGAAAGTCGCGAAAATCGCCAGCAATTTTAACGAAGTTCCGATGCACCATTCAGATTCGTCCTCACAAATACATAATTCTTCCGCGGACTTTCCCGCGGAGCGTGCATAAATATCTCCTGTTCCGGTCGCGTACGATGACGCATGGTTTAGTTTGACTGATCGGAACTTTGTCGGCAAATATTGTAATGCTAAAAGCGAGTCGGGGTGTACCATTTTTCTCAGCAGGTAAAGATGGACAATCAGCGCATTACTCGGAGGGCCCTGGTTATCAGCAGCCTTGGCTTGCTGGCCGGGTGCAGTTCAAGCTGGCAGGGCATTTCATTCCCATCGCTGTACGGTGGTACACCGGGCGTGGATCCACGCTACCGAAAGAGACACGTCCGGTATGACGGCAAGGAACCGGCCGGAACGATTCTCGTCGATACATCGCAACGCTATCTCTATTCGATCGAAAATGGCGGGTGGGCGATGCGTTATGGGATCGGCGTCGGAGAGGAAGGGCTTACACTCAAAGGGCGAGCCGTCGTCGGCAGAAAGGCCGAGTGGCCGTCATGGACGCCGACCGCAAGCATGATCCGGCGCAAACCGGAATTGGCGCAATACGCCGGTGGCGTTACAGGCGGCCCTCACAACCCGCTAGGGGCGTCGGCTCTATACCTTTATCGCAACGGACAGGACACCAAGTTCCGGCTCCACGGCACAAATGCACCCTGGACTATAGGCCAGGCAGTTTCCAACGGCTGCATCCGACTCACCAACGATGACGTCGTCGATCTTTACGCCCGCACGCCAATTGGAACTCCGGTATTGATCATTTGAAGCCCTACTCTATCTGAGTTTCACATTGGAGTAGGGTCAGCACGCTTTGATGGATTATTTAACCTTCGGTAACGATAAACCGACCGACGAGCGTGTTATTTCTGCACTAGGACGAATCTCGAATTGCCGGTAATACTGTGAATGTTGCCTTCGAATAACCATTCCGACAACAGAGGAAAGGAAATATTGATGAGCAGAATTCTAATCGTGACAGTTGCGTTGCTTTCCGTTGCCAGCCTCGCCGCTTGTGGAACAATCGGTAAAGGCAAAGGCAAGGCGCCACCACCGGTGGCTGAAGAGCCAGCGCCCGTTTACAAATAACTACCGACCTTAGTTCGGGGAGGACCTCACGGTCCTTCCCGCCCTGTCTGACCGTGGCCGGCTGGCCACATTTCGCGACGCGGATCGAAAGCCACCAGTGGCGCATTCGCAGCCTGATCAGAATTTGGGAGAGATGGCGCAGAAATGACTCGTTCACGAGGTCGTATTTCGTTCGCCGTCCTAGCCGCAATCGCGGTTACGGCGTGTCAATCGCAGGACAAGGGCCCTCAGCCGCGATTCGTCTCAAGCTATGCGGGCACCACGTCACAACAGCGCGATCAGGGTTATTTCATTGAATTCCGCTCTCGTTATGCGCTCAGTTACGGCCACTCCTATGTAATTTTCGGCCAGCTCAGCAAGTCTGGAGCGATGATCAGTCCAGAAGTTGCGGGGCTTGCACCCGCGACTAGCGACACTGCTCCCTATGTTATTGGCCACCTTTTGCCGGTTCCGGCCGAAACTGGCGCCAGCGACGGTGATCTGGAGGAGCAATACAGGTCCGCGAGCTGGCGCGTCATGTTGACGGAGGCGCAATATCGCGACGTCGTTGCCAAGATCCGAAAGCTCAAGTCCGAAGCCCGCTTCTGGCAGGCGTCAATCTACAACTGCAACGCTTTCGTCGCCGACATCGCGCGTTCCATGGGGTACAAGACACCTGGCATCTGGCTGAGGCCGCAGCAGTTCATCACGAGGCTACGTGAGATGAACGGCGGCTAGGCGGACGAGCGCACCACGCCACACCTGATCAGGCGCCAAAGAAACGCTTCCGGCCGGCAGCCGCCTTCTCGACCGCTGCAGTTTTATTGCCTTGTCAGGTCCGAGCGACGCATGGCAGTCTCGTGCGTGATTGCCGTTTTGCGGACCAGCAGCCGCACAGAAAAGCTTGGGTGAGCTAACGTGAACATGTCTGCCGCTTCCATCGGCGAAATCGTCTGGGTCGTGGGCATAATTGCCTGGTATGTGGTGCGTTACCCGTTCGAACGCCGTGCAAAGCGTGT
Source organism: Ensifer sp. YR511 (assembly GCF_900103045.1). Classification (NCBI taxonomy): domain Bacteria; kingdom Pseudomonadati; phylum Pseudomonadota; class Alphaproteobacteria; order Hyphomicrobiales; family Rhizobiaceae; genus Ensifer; species Ensifer sp. YR511. The sequence continues at coordinate 182,390 of NZ_FNGR01000009.1, read as the reverse complement.
GCGGGTGATGAGCAACCGACGATCGACGACCGATACGATTGGCCTTGCTGCTGCTTCGCTGGGCCTTGCCATTGTGCCCGCGCTCTATGTTGCGACAGGAATCCCGCGATTTGCCGACTATGGCGCCCATCTATGGCTGGTCGGACTTGGGGCGCTTGTCTTCGCCGCAGCGCTCTGGACCTTCCGTCGAACGCACAAGGAACTCGGCCGCAACTGGTCCATCTCGCTGGAAATCCGCGAAAAACACAAGCTGATCAGCACAGGCCCTTACGCCGCCGTCCGGCACCCGATGTATACGAGCTTTCTGCTTATGGGAATCGGCCAGATGCTGTTGCTGTCGAACTGGGTGGTTGGACTTGCAGGGCTTCTTGGATTCGCTGTTCTTTTCTTCCTGCGTGTGGGCAAGGAGGAGCGCCTGATGTTGGAATTCTTCGGGCCCGAATATCGCGCTTACATGGACAGGACGAAGCGAATTATCCCCTATATCTATTAGAGGTGGCACTATGCGGGGCCAACCGATCAAGCTTTCCGCCGCACGACGCCTCGTCGGCGATCTGATGCGATTTTCCATCGGCGTGCCGCGGGTCACGGTGCAGCGGCAGATGGACATCAGCGCGTTGCACAAAGCCCGGGCAGGCCGACCTGACCGGCCTTCGTGGATGGTGTTGTTTCTCAAGGGTTACGGGTTACTCTCGATGGAGACGCCCGAGTTTCGCCGGGCTTATGTCAAGCTTCCGAGACCGCAACTCTATGAGTATCCCGGAAGCATCGCGTCCGTGGCGCACGAGCGCGAGCACGAAGGCGAACGGGTCGTCCTTCTCAGCACGATCAAGCAACCCGAGAGGCGGTCCCTTGCCGAATTGAGCGCCCTGCTCCAGGAGGCCCGGTCCCGCCCCGTGCTCGAGATCAGGGAATTCCGGCGGGCGTTGAAGATTGCACGCCTGCCTGCGCCCTTGCGGCGGCTGCTGATGTGGCTCAGCCTGAACATGGGTCGCCAGCGGGGCCACCGCTTCGGCACCTTCCAATTGTCGGTCTATTCCGGCCTGGGTGCGGAGTCGCTCAATCCGCTGACGCCTTTGACGACCATCTTCAACTATGGGCCGATCGGTGACGACGGCTCGGTCACGGTCAGGATCCACTATGACCACCGTGTCATGGACGGCGCCAATGTCGCGCGAGCCCTGGCTCGTTTCGAGGAAATATTGAACGGCGAGATCGCCGACGAGGTGGCGATCCTTTCCGAAGTCGACAAGCCGCCAATCGCTACGCCGGAGCCATCGGCATGACATCGCAGCAGTCACCACGACCCGCCATTGTCGTTGTCGGAGCGTCCCGGGGCATAGGCAGGGCAATTGCCGAACTTGCCGCACGAGACGGCGTGCCAGTCGTTCTGGTCGCGCGATCCATCGAAAGCTTGCACGTCGTGCAGGCCGCGATCGAACAGGCGGGCGGCGAGGCATTCTCCCTGCCGGTCGATCTGGCCGCGCCCGATGCCACGCGCATTCTCGACGAATTTCTTTCGCGCGAAGGCCTCGTCTGCGACGTTCTTGTCAACAGTGCCGGCTATGGCCTGCGCGGCGCGGCGACCGCTTTGCCGATTGCCGACCAGATTGGTATGATCGACGTCAATGTGCGTGCGCTTGCGGCCCTGACTTTGCACCTGTTGCCGGGCATGGTCGCGCGCGGCCGCGGCGGCATCATCAATCTAGCCTCGGTCGCGAGTTTTACGCCCGGCCCGTACATGGCAATGTATTATGCGAGCAAAGCCTTCGTTCGTTCGTTCTCCGAGGCGCTATACCAGGAGACGCGAAAGACCGGCGTAACCGTGACCTGCGTCGCGCCGGGACCGGTATCGACCGAGTTCCTCGAAAAATCCGGCGCCAACAGGGCTGCCTTGTTCAAGGCGCTCCCGAAAGCCACTCCGGAATACGTGGCCAGATGCGCCTGGCGCGGCTTCAAGGCACGCCGGCGGCTGGTCATTCCCGGCATTTCCGCCAGGCTGGCAATCCTGATGGCGGGCCTCCTTCCCTCCGCAGCGCTGTTGCCGCTTGTTGGTCGCCTGCAACTGCGCGGCAACGACCCCTGCCCCTGCGGATCTGGCAAGCAACTCAAGCACTGCTGCCGCACAGGCCACGCCAAAGGTGGAACCGCCCCGGCTTGATCCGGCTCCGCAGCCTGCTTCTCGTCAGGTCGTTCACCAAAGTGCACAGGGGGCGGACTTCGGCCATGGCCACAATCAGTGGGCTTCGGCACCGGCAGAGAGGAAATTTGCCTCCCACTCACTTTCCGGAATTTCGTCACCAACCTGAAACTCAAATGCGGCGACGCTTTTGATATCCGGCGCCACGGCGCAGCCAAACTTGATATTGAACCAGCGCCCCTTGCTGCGAAAGGCGGCGCCATCCGCACGGAGGTTCCGCCCAGCCAAGACGATATCCGACGTGGCGTAGGCGACGAGCAGGTCGGGGGTAAAGTCAACGCGCCAGCGATGAACCTGCTCCATCGCCTCGAGATTGCAGAGCTGGACAATCTGTTCATCGGCAGCGAGCTGTGACAACCCTTCCAGCGCCTGTCTGCTGCGTGGATCAGCCAGTATCGCCGCCGAGAAGAACCGCTTCGCTTGCACCATCGGCTGGGCAGCCGGCGGCAGCGTGGCTGTTTCCGCGGCAGGCGCCGTCTCCGGAACGGAATGCGCGACGGGCGGCGCATTTTGCGGTCCGAGCGCGGGCTGCACCACCTCAGGGCGTGGGGGTGGCAATTCCAGTATCTGAACGGCGATCCCCTCGTCCGGGTTCGGAACAGGTGGCCGCGGTGACGGGAGGAGGAAAAGCGCCAACACGACGAGCGCATGAAGGATGAGAGCAAGCGTCAGGCTTGGCCAGATCGGTGTCTCATTGCGACGATGCTTTATTGCTTGCACCGATCAGATCATCCCATGCGCGACATTAGGGCCGGAAGCATCACGACGACGGCTCCTGACGCAGGCGACACTACCAGCAACTCGAAGATAGAAAAGCCGCCGCCAACAACCTGTCAGCGACGGCTCGAAATCCTGGCCTGGGCTACGCCCGGTATCAATCCATGTCGTCGTTGTCGGGCGCGCTCATATGGTCGCGGTTGCCGTAGATGATCTCGCGCTTGCCGACGTGGTTCGCCGACCCGACGAGGCCTTCCTTTTCCATGCGCTCGACCAGCGAGGCAGCACGGTTGTAGCCGACGCCAAGGCGGCGCTGGATATAGGAGGTCGAGCACTTCTTGTCGCGCAGGACCACCTTGACGGCCTGGTCGTAGAGTTCGTTGCCGTCTTCCGACGCAAGCGCGCTCTTGTCGAAGACCGGGGTCTCTTCCTGCGGCTCTTCTTCCTCTTCTTCCGCCGTGACGGTGTCGAGATATTCCGGGCGTCCCTGCGTCTTCAGATGTGCGACGACGTGTTCAACCTCAAGATCCGAAACGAACGGGCCATGGACACGGGCTATACGTCCGCCGCCCTGCATGTGCAGCATGTCGCCCTGGCCGAGCAGCTGTTCGGCACCCTGCTCGCCAAGGATCGTGCGGCTGTCGATCTTCGACGTCACCTGGAACGAGATGCGGGTCGGGAAGTTCGCCTTGATCGTGCCGGTGATGACATCGACCGAAGGACGCTGCGTCGCCATGATCAGGTGGATACCGGCAGCACGCGCCATCTGCGCCAGCCGCTGGATCGCGCCTTCGATTTCCTTGCCAGCGACCATCATCAGGTCGGCCATTTCGTCGACGATGACGACGATGTAGGGCATCGGCGCCAGGTCCATTTCCTGCTGTTCGAACAGCGGCTCGCCGGTGCCCTTTTCGAAACCGGTCTGCACCGTGCACATCACCGGTTCGCCCTTTTCACGGGCGGCGGCGGCGCGCTGGTTGTAGCCGTCGATATTGCGCACACCGAGCCGCGACATCTTGCGGTAGCGGTCTTCCATCTCGCGAACGGCCCACTTCAGCGCCATGACCGCCTTCTTGGGGTCGGTAACGACGGGGGTGAGCAGATGCGGGATGCCGTCATAGACGGAGAGTTCGAGCATCTTCGGATCGACCATGATCAGGCGGCACTGATCCGGGCTCAACCGATAGAGCAGCGACAGGATCATGGTGTTGATCGCGACCGACTTGCCCGAGCCGGTGGTGCCGGCGACGAGCAGATGCGGCATCTTCGCAAGCTCTGCAATGACAGGTTCGCCGCCGATCGTCTTGCCCAGGCAAAGCGCCAGCTTGTAGCCAGTCTTGCGGAAATCGACAGATTCGATCAGCTCGCGGAAATAGACGGTCTCGCGGGTGGCATTCGGCAGTTCGATACCGATGACGTTGCGGCCGGGCACGACCGCGACGCGGGCCGAAAGCGCCGACATGGAGCGGGCGATATCGTCGGCAAGGTTGATGACGCGCGACGATTTCACACCGGGCGCCGGCTCGAATTCATAGAGCGTGACGACCGGGCCGGGGCGAACATGGATGATTTCACCCTTGACGCCGAAATCTTCGAGCACGCTTTCGAGCAGGCCGGCATTCTGTTCCAGCTGCTCCTGCGTCATGAAGAAGCCCTGACCGACGGGCGCTTCCTGCAGCAGTTCCGCTGATGGGAACTCGTAGCCGTCGGCGCTCGGCGCGCGGTCGGTCGAGCCGATCGCCGGCATGTTGCTGGGCGCGCGGGTGACCTGCGCCGGCATGGTGATGGCCGCCTTCGTGGCAACCGGCGCCGGCTGTTCGATTTCGACCGGTTCGGCGTCAATGATTTCAGCGGCGGCCACAGTCACCGGTTCTTCAGCCATGGCAACCGGAGCTGGCGCAACGTCGGCAACGGCCTCAGCGGCGGCGGTGGGCGGTTGCTGCGCTGGCACATCCTCCGGCTTTGCGCCGCGGACATCGACAACGCGGAACAGCGAGGTGATCGCCGTCGGCGGCATACGGCGGATTTCAACCGGACGCACGGGCGCTGGCGGTGTCACCGCAACGGCAGCAAAGGCAGCGGGAGTGACGACAGGCGTCATCGGTGTCGGGGCGGGCGTCTCGACAAAGGGCTTCGGATGCGCGGCTTCCGCGCCGGCAACCTCAGCATCGTCGGCCGGGCCGAATTCGAAGAAGGCGAAGTCCGACAGGAAGACAGAATGCGCAGCGCCCTGATCGACGGAAGCGTCGCCTGCCTGAGCGGGCGCGGGTTGGACTTCGGCGACCGGCGCGGAAACGGCGATCTGCGTCGTCAGAACGGGCGCAAGGGCTACGCCCTCGTCGGCCGGAGCTTCGACACGCGCGAGCATGGCCGGCTCGATCGTGTTTTGCGCGGCGGTCCAAGTGGGCAGCTGGTTGGTCAGCATGCGCAACAGTTCGGACGGGCTGTAGGACGGCAGCGCGACCTCGGCCAGCGGCGCCTCGTCAGCAGCAACGGCCGAAGCTTCCGTCTGTACCGGCTCGACCGTTGCCGTCGCGACGGGCTCAACGGTTTCCACCAAGACCGGAGCAGGCTCCGCCGCCACCGCGACGATCGCCTCTTCGACTTCGGTTGCCGTTTCGCCTTCTTCGACCTGCGGCGCGCGTCGCTTCATGAATTCGCGCTCGGGCGTGCGGGTGAAGCGCACGTTCGGCGCCAGGAAGAAATGGCTCTCCCAGGTGGAATCGCCGTAGTGGCCGGCAATCTCCGAAAGGGTCGGCAAGGGTTCGCTCATCGTCGACGTCACCTGTGCAGGAGCGTAGGCGGAACCCTGCCCATAGAGGCGGGTCGCACGGCTCATGGTTTCGGCCTGCTGGTTTGCCGGCCGGCGGGGCGCCGCTGGCGCCTCGTACAACTGATAGGGATCGGCGGGTTGCGCCTCATGGGTGGGCATACCGCTCAACGCATCATCCTGCGGACCATCGAAATAATCCGCCTGGTTTGCATCATGCAAAGCAGCCTGTGAGAAGTTTGTCCTGGGAATACGCATGGGTCCTGGAAGAGCTAGAGACATCGCCGCGGGGCCTTCTAAGCGATAGGAAATGAAGGTTAACAAGTCCCTTCCAACGCCCCGTTTCGAACCGGGATCCGTGGTCGATTGCTGCCTTTCTGTGGGCTCCATGCAACGGCAATGCCCGACGCCCCAAGGCCGCCGCGACATCCCGTCGCCGGCCTCACACGGCCGAAAATATTTCTTGGATGGAGGCGATAGCGGCGATCGCACGGGGATGCTCGCGGCGGCCTGCCATCGGCTCCGCCGGGAAAACGAATCGGGCCCGCGTGAGAGCGTCACGCAGGCCCGGTTGGAACTTTCAGAAGGGCAGACTTCGTTCAGCCTTCGCGGCCCGCCGCGAACACCGCATGCTGCTTGGCAAGCAGTTCGACGACCTCGTCGATGAAGGCTGGATCGACATCGACTGAGAACTCGATGCGGGCATTCTTGCCGTCGCGCTTGAGCTTGGCAAACGCGCGTCCGCCGGCGTCGACCAGCGTCTCCGGCTTGGCCGCTGCGTCCGGCTTCGGTTTGCGCGACAGGCGCGCGAAGACGATCTGGAACCGCTGGTCGCTTTCGGCTTCGAGGAAGCGGCGCGAGCGGCACTCCTCTTGCGCCAGTTCGACGGTCACCATGTCCTCAAGCAGCGCGCCAAAGGCCATCCAGCGTTCGCGGCCGACCTTCGGTGCCGGGCCGATCGCGCGGGCAATCGCCGGCGGCACGCCTTCGGCCACCTGCAAGAGGCGCGACAGCTCGCTCTTCTGCACTGCGAGCGCCTCGCCGATCACCTTGCGGTCGAAGCCGCGGTCGGCGAGCGCCGACGCAAACATGGCACGCTCGATGAAGGACAGGTTGCGCCGCTCGGCGTTTTCCTTGCCCTGCGCCAGCACCAGCTCGTCGTCAGTCAGCGGCCGGACGATGGCCTTGACCTTGATGCCGAGGCTGCGCACGGCATTGAGACGACGATGGCCGTAGGCGGTCTGGTAGCGGCCTTGCTTCTGCGGGTGCGGGCGCACCAGGATCGGCGACTGCTGGCCGCTGTCGCGGATACTGTCGGCGAGCGCCAGGAATTCCGGATCGTCGGTCTCGCCGTCGGTCAGGCGGTCGCCGACGAAAGACGCATCGATCAGCTCCGGATCAAGCTCGACGACGCGCTCGCCCTGATGCAGGGCCTCGCGCAGCGCGCGGGCCTCTTCCGCCTCGCGGGTGATACTCCCAAGCGAAAGCCCCATGGCCTTGATCGCGCCGGAGGCCGCCCGCGGCACGTCGGCTTGGGCGGCGGGGACCACGACTGGCTTTGCCGGCTGCACGCTTGGTGCGGCGGGCGCCTTGTCATCCGCTTCCGCGGCTGGCGCCGCCGCGGCGACATTGCCGGAAAAGAGTGCGCGCAGTTCGTTCTTGCGGTTGCCAGCCATGTCGGTCAGCGCCCCCAGGCCGCGTGAATGAGCGTTTCGATCTCGCCGTTGACGGCGTTCAGCGATTCGATCGCGCGGTCATAGGTGGCGCGGGTAAAATTCTCGCGTCCGACCTCGTAGAGCGTCTGCTTCGTCAGGCCGGCATCGGAAACCGCGGTGGACTTCACCATGGCCGAGGTCAACACCCGGTCGCCGAAGAGCGAACGCATGAAGCCGACAATCTGGGCCTGCGGCCCGTCGTTCGGCTCGAAGCGGGTGACGAGGTAGCGCAGGAAGTCGAAGTTGAGTTCGCCACCGGCCTCGCGCACGACGCTCAGGAGGTCCGATGTCATGTAGAGAAACTGGTTCATCGAGGCGACGTCGAGCATCTGCGGATGCACGGTGACGACGACGGACGTCGAGGCGCAGAGCGCTGACAGCGTCAGATAGCCGAGCTGCGGCGGGCAGTCGATGATGACGACGTCATAGTCGTCGGCGACGCTCGCAAGGGCGGCCTGCACGCGGGCGAAGAACAGCGGGCCAGCGTCCGTGCCATTGTGACGGGCGCTCAGTGCCTGCGGCGTCGTGTGCTCGAACTCCTGCAGCTCGAGATTTCCCGGCACGAGATCGAGGCCGTCGAAATAGGTCTTGCGGATGATGTCCTTCAACGGCCGCGCCTCGGCGTCGTAGCGGATCGCACCATAGAGCGTGTCGTTGCCGGTAAGGTCGAGTTCCGGCTGGTAACCGAAGAGTGCGGACAGCGAGGCCTGCGGGTCGAGGTCGACGGCGAGCACGCGGTGGCCGGTCAACGCCAGATATTGCGCGATATGCACCGACGATGTGGTCTTGCCGGAGCCGCCCTTGAAGTTGGTGACCGAGATCACCTGCAGGTGTTCGCCTGCTTCCGCATCGCGCCACTTGAGATAGCTGCGCGCCTTGGCGGCGTTGCCCTTGGCAAGCGCCTGTTCGGCCAAGTGCCGGCGAAGCGCATTGATGTCGGAGAGTGAATAGGAGCGGCGGCCGCCAAGCCCGGTATCGGGCTGCGGGCCTTCACCGGCAAGCGAGAGCTGGCGCAGATAGCCGTCAGAAACGCCGATCAGCTTGGCCGCCTCGCCCGAGGTGAAGCTGCGCAATGTCTTCATCGCCGTCGGCGCGAACAGGCGCTCGCGCATCGCCTTCAACTGTTCGGAAAGCGCGCGGGCATCGGCCGCGATCGCTTCGTCGGCCGGACGGCGTGCCTGGGAGTGACCCGCGTCCTGTCTTGCCTGGGTTGCCGTCATATTCATTCTGCCATACTCCTTGCGCGCGTCAGCGGCCCAACGACGCCACATCACGCTAACAGAGATTCAATTCAAATACGGCCAATCGGCACTTATTCGGAAAACTCCGTAACAGAGATGCCGGAGCCTGCGATTCGCGTCAAGAGTCTGGCGCCATTCAAAGGCGCGTGCACTCGCCGGGCAGACGTTCCGGACGCCGACAAAACGAAACGCCCGCGGGGTGGCGCGGGCGTTTGCAGGCATCGAAAAAATGATTTCAGAGTTTCGGACCGATATGATCCGGGATCGGGCATTGGTAGGGCTTGCCCTCGGTCTTTTCACGCCACTCGGCCTTTGCCCGTGCCAAAAGATCGGCATCGAGGATCAGGTCGAGGCCGGTCGTGGCCAGTGATTTTGCCGCGTGGGCGAAAGCCTTGTGGGCGGCCGGGCTCTTGCCCTGCGCCACCACCTGCCAGGTGTGCGGCGCCGTGCCGATCGCCCAGGCGGGCGCCCAGCATTGCGCGGTCGGCGTGATCCAGCTGACGTCGCCGACATCGGTCGAGCCGGCGCGGAAATGCGACTGGCCCTCGAAATCGCGAAGGCCGAGATGCAGACCGGTCGAACCGTCCATGCGGCTGTTCGCAAATACATCGCCCTTGATCTGGTAAAGCCGGATGCTGCTCGAAATTGCTTCCTGCGTCAGCGTCTTCTGGATGTCCTTGGCAAAGGCGATATCGGCCTCGTCGAAGGGAACCGGCCCGAGCGCCGCCATGTTGTCGTGGATCGCCGTTTCCAGCGCGATGTTGGGCAGCAGATTGGTCGCCGCCCGGTCAAAGACGATCTCGACCTCGGTCTCCGTCATCATCGCCGCCCCCTTGGCGATCTTGTCGATGCGGGCAGCGAGCGCTAAGGCCTCCGGCATCTGCGGCGCCCGCACGAGATAGAGCGCCTCGGCGCGGGCCTGGACGACGTTTGCCGCCTTGCCGCCGGCATCGGTGATCGCATAGTGCACGCGGCAATCCTGCGGCATATGCTCCCTCAGGAAGTTGACGCCGACATTCATCAGTTCCAGCGCGTCGAGCGCGCTGCGGCCGAGATGGGCACCGTTCGATGCGTGCGCGGCGACGCCCTTGAAGCGGTAATAGATTTCAAGAACGGCGAGATTGTTGGTCGAGCGTACGCCGTTGAAGGGTGCCGGGTGCCAGGTCAGCGCCGTATCGACATCAGCGAAGATGCCGGCGCGTGCCATGAAGGTCTTGCCGGAACCGCCCTCCTCGCCGGGGCAGCCGTAATAGCGCACCGTACCCGGCAAGTCGTTGTCCTTGAGGTAGCGGGCAAGCGCGACGGCAGCGAGCAGCGAACCCGTGCCGAGCAGATTGTGACCGCAACCATGGCCCGTACCGCCCTCAGTGAGCGCTTTCGCCTCGGCGACGCCGGCCACCTGGCTCAGACCCGCAAGCGCGTCGAACTCACCAAGAAAGGCGATCACCGGCAGGCCCTGCCCGCTCTCGCCGACGAAGGCGGTATCGATGTCCGCCAGTCCGCGCGACACGCGAAACCCATGCTTCTCCAGCATGACGATCTGCGTTGCTACGGACTTTTCCTCATGAAAACTCAGTTCCGCATGGTCCCAGATCGTGTCGCTCATTGCGGCGAATTCGGGCTTAAGCGCTTCGATCGTGTCGACAAGGGCGGTCCGGGCGGCTGGATTTGGCATCAATCATCCTTTTGCGACGGCGCGGGGCGCGGTCGCATCAGCAGTTTTGTCTAAGGAGGTGCGGAGGGCGGCAAACGGCCGCCATCCGCTGGGGAAAACGGACTACGCCCGCATCAGTCGTCGAGCGTCACTTCCCAGAGGCGGGTGTTGGACTGCCAGACCGGCTGGCCGTGCAGCTTCTTGGTGGCGCCCCAGATGTCGACCATGTCGTACATGAAGATGCCGGGGACTTCGTCGAGCATCAGCTGGTGGAACTCGTCGAAGATCGCCTGGCGTTTGGCCTGGTCGGCCTCGACATAGGCCGCCTTCATCAGTTCAACCGCCTTTGGGTTGTCCCACATCAGCGAGGCGTTCTTGTCCTTGTTGCCGACGTAGAAGCTGTACATCAACGCCGGATCGAGACGCGGCGACACCGACTGCGAGATCACCTGATAGTTGCCGGAACGGCGGCGATCGACCTGGGTCGCGTAGTCGAGCACTTCGATCTGCACGTTGAGGCCCACCTGCTGCATCATCGCCTGGGCGACGACGGCAGCGGGGAAGCTCGGCACGTTGCCGCGCTTGTTGGCGATGATGGTGATCGGCTCGCCGTTGTAGCCGGCATCAGCCAGGTTCTTCTTCGCTTTTTCGAGATCCATCGGGATCTTCTTCTTCTGGACGTCGGAGTAGAAGATCGAGTCGGCCGAGACCATCGATGCGTTGGCTTCGCCGGTGCCGTTGGAAACAGCGGCGACGAGCTGGTCGAGGTCGAGCGCTTCGGCCATGGCGCGGCGAACCGCAACGTTGCTCAGGATCTTGTCGCGGGTCTGGAAGTAAAGCAGGTTCTTGCCGTTGTTGCGCTTGACGATGAGTTGCATCGTGTCGCTGTCCTTGAACTCGGCAATGAGATCGGCCGAGACTTCTGCGGTGTCGAGCGCGCCCGAAAGCAGGCCGGTCTTCACGGTCGAGGCGTCCGGGATCACCATGAACTTGATGCCGTCGACGAGCGGCCGCTTCGAGCCGACCATGCCATCGGGCTTGCCGTCATTGGCGGGTGAGACGTAGTCGGCGTTCTTTTCGAGCCGGACATATTCGCCCTTCTTCCATTCCGTCCACTTGAACGGGCCGGTGCCGATGGGCGCAGTGTAAGCGCCGTCGGCGCCGACGGAATCTTGGGAGACGATGCCGGTGTAGCCGCATTCGGGCCGGGCCATCAGGCCGAGAAAGACGGCCGAAGGCTTCTCGATACTCATGGTGACGGTGGAGGCGTCGGCTGCGGCGACGCTCGTCACCTTGATCGACTTGCTGCCGTCGAAGTCGCCGGCGCAGGTCCACTTGGTCTCCGGCTTCATGTAGCGGTTCCAGTTCCAGACCACGTCTTCCGCGGTCAGCGCCTTACCGTTGTGGAACTTCACGTCGTCGCGCAGCTTGAACGTATAGGTCAGGCCATCGGGCGAAACCTCGAAGCTTTTCGCGAGCAGCGGCTTCACTTCGCCGTTCTCGGCGTAGCCGACCAGACCTTCGACGATGTGGAAGATCACCGAGTCGGTGTTGCCGTCGCGGTTGACGCCGGGCTCGTTGCTGCGGATGTCCGAGCTCTGGGCGACCGTCAGGTCACGCGCATGGCCGAGCGCGATCGCGCTCATCAGCATGGTTCCGGCAAGAAGTATGGTTTTCATGGTTCCTCTCTCTTTTCTGATTGTTGGTGTTGTCGGTTCAAAAGGCGTGCCAGCAGGCCTGTGACAGCTTGCCGATGGTTTCGAGCGCGATGGTGTAGCCGGGCGTGCCGTCGGGCATCAGCGCGGGTACACCGTCGGTGAAGGCGGCGATCGCATAGAGCGGCTTGCCGTCGCGATAGACGACGCCGGCATCCATGCGGCCGCGTTTGCCGCGACCACCCTTGCAGGCGGCGACCGTATCGAAGGGCAGCCGCGAGCGGATGCCATAGCGCAAAACCTGGTTCTTCAGCGTCTGCACAGCGAAGGCGGCGAGCTCGACCGTGATGCCAAGCCTGGCGGCAGCAGCGGCATCGTGCTCGGCGGCGAGGATCAGTTCCAGCAGCATCACCTGGTCGGCAGCCGTCGTCGTCGTGACGTCGGCCAGCGAATGATCGGGTTTGAGCGCCAGCGGCGGAATGAGGAAGCGATGGTGCGTGCCCACCATGCCGAGCGCCTTGCAATAGCCGTCGACCTCTTCAAGCGTCAGCCGCTCGAACACCATCTTGGTGCAGACATTGTCGCTCAGAACCATCATGCCGACGATCGCGTCGCGCAGCGAAATGACGATTCCAGGCGTCAGGTAGCGGAACATGCCGCTCGCCACTTCCTGGGCGAGCCGTGCTTCGTAGGTGATGCGCTCGTCAAGATGAAGCCGGCCTTCTGCCACCGCCTTCAGCGCCGCCATCATGATCGAGGTCTTGCGGGTGCTGGCAGATGGTGTTTCCTCACCCTCGCCACGGCCGATGGTTTCACCGGTCTGGAGATTGCGCACGAGGAAGCGGGTGACGAAGGGCTCCGCGTCGGCGATCGCGTGGAGTTCGGCCGCGATCGCACCGGTCTTGATTTCCGTGCTCATCTCAGGCCTCCAGCCGCCATTTGAGGGTGACGCCACCGGTCTGGTTGAGATCGAGCGCCGGGATCGCCGACAGCAGCTTGCGGGTATAGGCCTCCTTCGGCGCATCGAAGATCCGGTCGCGGTCGCCTTCTTCGATGATGCGCCCGTCCTGCATGACGATGACGCGGTCGGCGACCTGCTCGACGACGCCGAGGTCGTGGCTGATGAACAGGCACGAGAAGCCGTAGCGCTTCTGCAGGTTCGAGAAGAGTTCCAGCACCTGCGAGCGGACGGTTACGTCGAGCGCCGACACCGGCTCGTCGGCGATCAGGAATTTTGGCCGCCGTGCGATGGCGCGGGCGATAGCCACACGCTGGCGCTGGCCGCCCGAGAGCTCATGCGGATAGCGATTGGCGAAATCGGCGCTGAGCCCGACTTCCTCAAGCGTTTCGAGCGCACGGCGACGCTTGGCCGGCGTATCGAGGTCCGGCACCAGCCGCAGCGCTTCCTCGACGAGCGCCTGAATGGTCATGCGCGGATCGAGCGACGAATAGGGATCCTGGAAGACCATCTGGCAGTTCAGCCTATAATCGCGCCAGTCGGCGCTGCGCTCGCGGCCCTGGAACAGGATGTCGCCTTCGGCCTGCTGGACGAGGCCTGCGATGGTGCGGCCGAGCGTCGTCTTGCCAGAGCCGGAACCGCCGACCAGTGCCACGACCTCGCCGACATGGATATCGACGCTGACGCCGTGCAGCGCGCGCTTCGGCTCGTGCCTGCGGAAGAGACCCTTGCGGCCGGGATACTCGACGACAATATTGCGCGCCGAAACCATCGGCGTGCGGGTCATGTCGAGCTCACGCGCCGCGCCGCGGAACGGCAGCGACGAAAGCAGCTTGCGGGTATAGGGATGCTGCGGTGCTTGCAGGATCTCCTCGGTCAGCCCCTGCTCGACGACGACGCCCTTTTCCATCACCACGAAACGGTTGGTGTAGCGGGCGACCATCGGCAGGTCGTGGCTGATGAGCAGCACTGCAGTGCCCTCGGCCTGGGTCAACTCGACCATCAGCTCCATGACGTCGCGCTGGACGACGGCATCGAGCGCGGTCGTCGGCTCGTCTGCGATCAGCAAGGCTGGCTTCAACAGCATCACCGAGGCGAGCATGATGCGCTGGCGCATGCCGCCGGAGAACTCGTGCGGATAGGCGGTCAACGCCCGCTCCGGCTCGCGTATGCCGACGCGACCAAGCATCGAGAGGATCGCCGTGCGGCGCTCCTCGACCGACATCTTTGTGTGCAGGATCAGCCCTTCCTCGAGCTGCCGGCCGATGGTCATCGACGGGTTGAGCGAGGTCATCGGCTCCTGGAAGACGACGCCGACCTCCCCGCCGCGAAGCTGGCGGAGATCCCGGTCCTTCATGCCGAGCACATCCTTACCCCGGTAGAGGATCGTGCCGCCGATACGGCGGACGGCCGGCGGAATGAGCCCGATGATCGCGCGTGTCGCCAGTGTCTTGCCGGAGCCGCTTTCGCCGACGATGCCGACGATTTCGCCGGGCGCGACGTCAAAGCTGACGTTCTTCACTACCTGGTTGCCGGAGTGAGTGACGGCGAGCGAAAGGCACTGGACACTGAGAAGAGGATTGCCGGTCATTTCAGGCCTCGCATGCGGGGGTCGAGACGGTCGCGTAGCGCGTCGCCCAGAAGGTTGATGCCGAGCAAAGTGAGAGCGATGCAGAGAACGGGGAAGAAACCGAGCCAGACGGCCTGTTCTATGAAGGGGCGGCCGGCGGCGAGCATGTTTCCCCAGGTGGGTGCCGGTGGCGGCACGCCGAGACCGAGGAAGGAAAGCGCGCTTTCCGAGAGGATCGCCCAGCCGAACATCGAGGTGGCAAGCACCGTGATCGGCGCGACGCAGTTCGGCAGGATATGGCGCAGCATCGTATATATCTCGCCATTGCCCATCACCCGCGACGCCTCGATGAACTCGCGTTCGCGCAGCGACAGCACCGCTCCGCGCACCACGCGGGCCATTGACGGCGTATAGGCGATGCCGAGCGCGAAGATGATTCCGTACTGGTTGGCGCCGAAGACGGCGAGCAGGCCGAGCGCCAGCAGGATGCCGGGAAAGGCCAGGAGCGCGTTGTTGATCGCCATGATCACGCCATCGACCCAGCCGCGCGCATAGCCGCTGACGATGCCGATGAAGGTGCCGAAGACGACGGCGAAGGTGACTGTCAGGAAGCCGATCCAGACGCTGGCACGGGCGCCGACCATCAGGCGGCTGGCGACATCGCGGCCGAACTCGTCGGTGCCGAGCCAGTGCGCTGCACCGGGTGCGGCAAGCCGCGCGGTGAAGCCGAGCGCCATCGGATCATAAGGCGTCCAGAAGAGGCCGATGAGGGCGGTGATGACCAGCAGGCCGATCAGGCCGCCGCCGATGGCGCCGTTGAAAGTGAGCTTTCTCATTCTGCCACCACCCGCGGATCGAAGAGAGGATAGAGGAGGTCGACCACCAGATTGACGACGACATAGGAGAAGGCGACGAGCAGCAGGCAGCCCTGGATCACCGGATAGTCGCGCTGGAAGATCGCATCGACCATCAGGCGGCCGAGACCCGGAATGGTGAACACCGTCTCGATGACGGCGATGCCGCCGAGCAGGTTCCCGAGGATCAGGCCAATCATCGTCCAGGTCGGGCCGAAGGCGTTCTTGAAGGCGTGGCGCCAGAGAACGGCACTTTCCGAAAGCCCCTTGGCGCGGGCATGGGTGATGTAATCGAGCCGCAGCACTTCGAGCGTAGAGGCGCGGGCCATGCGGATGATCACGCCCATCTCGTGGATGACAAGCGTCATGACCGGCAGCACCAGATAGAGAAGGCCGGCCTTCCAGTTCTCCGAGATCGGCACGTAGCCGAGCACCGGCAGCCAGCCAAGCTTGAGGCCGAAGGCGAGCAGCAAGAGAAGACCGAGCCAGAAGGTCGGGATCGACAGAAGCACGGTCGCCGAACCGACAAGCGCCAGGTCGGTCAGGCTGTTCTGCCGCCAGGCGGCGATGACGCCGGCCGGAACCGCGATCAGGCTCGCGAGAAACACGGCGATGACGACGATTTCGGCGCTGACGAAGAAGCGGGTGACGACCAGATGCAGCACCGGCTCGCCGGTGACGATCGAGGTGCCGAAATCGCCGGAGAGAATGTTGCCGGCCCAGATGACGAATTGCTCCGGGATGCTGCGGTCGAGACCGAGCTCCGCGCGCAACGCGGCAATCTGCTGCGGTTCGGCCATATCGCCGAGCATCAGCGCTGCCGGATCACCGGGAATGAGGCGGATAAGCGTGAAGACGGCAACCGAGACGATCACGATCGTCGGTATCGCCATCACGAGACGATTGAGAATGAATTTGATCATGGGTTCCCCGTACTGAGGCAGGCCGCACGCGTTACCGCGATTCTCCCGCCCGTCGGCTCTCTTGTTGCAGGAACTATGATCGATTGGAAAAAATCGTGCAATATTATGAGTAAATGTCATACCTCTATGAAAAGGGCATGCAACTTCATCGCGACCGAGTGGGCGCTGCCCGGCTGCTCGCTGGCGAGGAAGCCGGCGCGATCGCGCCGGCTTCCGTCAGGTCAGATGAAGAAAATCGGCCAGTTCGCGGGCGGCAGCGCCTCCTGCCCGGTTCGCACCGATGGTGGAAGCCGACGGCCCGTAGCCGACGAGATGGATGCGCGGGTCTTTTGCCACCTGAGTCGCCAGCCGACCGGTCATCAGGATACCGCCGTCAGCATTGCGCAGTTGCAGCGGCGCCAGGTGATCGAGCGCGCTTCTGAAGCCGGTGCTCCAGAGAATGACGTCGACGGGCACCTCGCGTCCATCCGGCCAGCGCACGCCGTTTTCTGTCATTTCGGCAAACATCGGCTGGCGCTCGAGCGCGCCGCGTGCGCGTGCGGCCATGATCGCAGGTGTCACCGGAATGCCCGTCACCGAGACGACCGAGCTCGGCGGCAGGCCGCGGCGAACCCGGTCCTCGACCATGGCTACGGCGGCGCGTCCAACCTCTGGCGTAAACGGTTCGTCGCGGAAGGCCGGCTCCTCCCGCGTTACCCACGTGGTCGATGTCACCTGCGATATTTCATCGAGCAGCTGGATGGCGGAGATGCCGCCGCCGACGACCAGCACATGCTGCCCCGCGAATTGCGCTGCCGACTGATAATCCTTCGTGTGCAGCTGGTGCCCCTTGAAGCGCTCCGCGCCCGGATAGGGCGGGATATAGGGGGCCTCCCAGGTGCCGGTCGCGTTGATGATGCCGCGGGCGGCATATGCCCCGTCGTCCGTCTCGACCCTGAAGCGCTCGCCGCGGTCGCACACGACCTTGACGGCCACCGGCCGGCGGACCGGCAGACCGAATGCCTTCTCATAGGCGCCGTAATACTGCGGCACGGCGACGGCCGCGTGAACCTCGCCCTTGCTGGTATCGACCGCTTCGGAAAATCTCATGCCGGGAAGATCGTGAATACCGTTGACCGTATTCAAGGTCAGCGACGGCCAGCGAAACTGCCAGGCCCCGCCCGGCTGTGGCGACCGGTCGATGACGACATATTGCCTGTGAGGCGCCAGCCCGAGCCGGCCCAGGTGATAGGCAGAAGACAGTCCCGCCTGCCCGGCGCCGATGACGACGATGTCGATCTTGCGGGCCACGCGCGCATGCGTTTCGACATCGACGGGCTGAGCGGCATCCGTCATGGTGCGGCCCGAAGCAAAAGCCTGTCAGTCCTTGCCAGATCATCCACGGCGGCGGCCCTATGCAATTGCCGCTGCGAAGATCGCCGCAAGTTTTTCGATGCCGATCTGGTCGTCGCGGTCGAAGCGTGCAGGCTCCGGGCTGTCGAGATCGATGACGCCGATCACCCGGCCGTCACGCCGCACCGGAACCACGAGTTCCGAGCGCGAGGCCGCATCGCAGGCGATGTGCCCCGGAAAGGCATGGACGTCTTCCACAAGGATCGAGCGGTCTTCCTTGACGGCCGTTCCGCAGACCCCGCGGCCGACGGCGATGCGCACACAGGCAGGCTTGCCCTGGAACGGTGCCAGCACGAGTTCGTCGTCGGTTTCGAGGAAATAAAACCCCGCCCAATTGAGGCTCGGCATGGTCTGGAACATCAGCGCCGACGTATTGGCCGCGTTGGCGATCAGGTTCGGCTCGCCATGAAGCAGCGATTCGAGCTGCTGGGCCAGCTCCGTGTAGAAAGCGCGCTTGTCGCCTGTGTCGATGGTGGCTGCCTGAAACATGATCTTATCCGCTCTAATGTTCGTATCGGCCGGCAATGTAGTGTCGCGCCCGTCCCATTGCCAATGGCCGCAACCTTGAGGCCATTGTCTCACGGCTGCTGCGAAGCGGCGACCTGCCTTTTGAGGCAGTCAATCATGGCTTGGGCTGCAAGCGACAGCGGTACGCCAGCCGCCGTCGCGACGCCGAAATCCTGGGTGAGGTGTGGCGAAAACGGACGGATCTCGATCGGTAGGTGCCGGTGCAGATTGGCAAAGAAGCTGCTGATGATCGCGACCCCAAGGCCGTAGGCCGCGTAGGCGCAGGCCGAGCTGTTGCTGTGGGTCTCGATCTTGACCTTTTGCGGCACGCCGGCCTTGCGGAAGATCTCGTCGAGCATGACCCGCGTCGGCCGGCGGCGGCCGATCAGGATCAAGGGCACGCCGCGCAGTTCCTTCGGCGTCACGGTTTCGTGCTGCGAAAGCGCATGCCCCTTTTCCATGACGCAGACGCTGAGGCCGGTTGCGACCGGCTGCATTTCGAGACCGGCGCTCAGCTGCCCCTCATAACGCAGGAAGCCGAAATCGATGATGCGCTGCTCGACGAGGCGGGCGATCGCAACGGTCGTGTCGAAGAAGGTTTCGACGCGCACGCCGGGAAAATCCTTGGCATAGTCGGCGAGCATCGCCGGGGCGAAGGTCTCGGACATGCTGTTCGGCAGGCCGATGCGCACGACCTCTGGGCCGACTGCGCCGCTGCGCAGGTCCTGCGCCAGATTGGTGAACCGGTCGATGCCGAGCAAGATATGCTCCGCATCCTCGGCGAGCTTCATCGCCTCGGGCGTCGCAATCAGCCGGCCCTTGTCACGGGCAAAAAGCGTCAGCGACAGCTCTTCCTCGAGCTGCTGCAACAGCCGGCTGACGCCGGACTGGCTGAGCCCCATCGTCTTGGCGGCCGCAATCGTCGATCCGGTCGCCAACAGCGTGCGCAGCACTTCCAATTGTCGAAAATTCACGCCGCCCCCGGTCCGCTCGAACATCCGCTTGCTCTCCCCTCGTGTTTACGGGAAGGCGATGCTTCAAGGAAGGGGTCGGCAAGGTGCGGGGAAATCCGTGACGGATACCCGCCGGGAACGAGGAGCGCGCACGCGCGCTCCCCTGAGGTCACCGGTCTCACGCGCTGGCGTGGACCGGATGGTTGAAGCGGTCGGCGAAGATCTCGATCGAGCCGCGACCGAAGCTGCGCAGCTGCCGCCGCGTCAGCACCGACATGACACGCGCGGCCGTCGAGACGGTCATGGCGTCGAGCGGCCCTTCACCGCTCCACGGCTTGTTCAGCCGGTCGGTTACGATGCCGATGAGGTTTGCCGGCATGATGTCGCTGCAAGGTTTCATCCAGTCGAAGACCTCGCTGATGGGAATGCGCTTGCCTTCGAACGCAACGATGGGCTCGGGCATGTTGGCGCCCCAGTCATCATAGGCCTCCAGAGCATCACGAAACAGGTTCTGCAGCGTGATGGAGGCGTGCCCTTCATGGAGAGCAGGCAGGAAATTCGTCATTTGTGTCTCCTTCAGTGGTTAAGGCCGGGAAACGCGAATGGCCAATTCTGTCAGCATATGTTTGTGTTCGTGCCGGGTGGCCGATACTCTGGGGCCACACGACGGGTCAAACTGCAGGCGATGAGGCAAATGCACAAATCGGGCGATGGTTCCCTGAGCCGCAGTCAATTTTGGCGGGAAATCGGTGAGCATACACGCCGCCGAGCATCACCAGGGTCCTCTTCCCTGGCCTTCCCCCGAATCGATCTTACCCATCCCGACCCGAAGGTAAACACCAAGTCGCCATCAAGGCCGAAACGAAATACTCAAATCGATAATTTCTATAGAATATACTATCTTACCCGATCAGGCCAGATAATTCACTGATATGCACCTCAATCGACAGGGAGCAGTCACATGGGAACGATCTCGCGGCTTTCCGAGAAAACTAGAGCCCCGGCGCACCGGATCGAAAGCGAAGAGGAAGCGCTGTCGATCGCGCGTGAGCTGGCGGCGGAATTTGCAGGGAGTGCCAACGAGCGGGACACGGATCGCATTCTGCCCTTCGACGAGCTCGATGCGCTCGCCCAATCCGGCCTGCTGGCGATCACCGTGCCGCCGGAGTATGACGGCATAGACGTCTCCAATGCCGTTCTTGCCGAAGTCACCGCCATCCTTTCGGAAGCGGATTCCTCGATCGGCCAGATCCCGCAGAACCATTTCTACATTCTCGAGGCGCTGCGCACCGATGGCACCGAGGAGCAAAAGGCCTTTTTCTTCGGCCGGGCGCTTACCGGCGACCGTTTCGGCAACGCCCTTTCGGAGCGTGGCACGAAAACCGTCGGCGACTATGAGACCCGGCTTTCCTCCGACGGCCCCGGCTTCCGTCTGAACGGGCGCAAATATTATTCGACCGGCGTGTTGTTTGCCGAATGGATCGTCATCTTCGCCCTTGATCCGAACGACAAGCTGACCATGGCCTTCGTGCCGCGCGGCGCGGAGGGCTTGCAGATCATCGACGACTGGGACGGCTTCGGCCAGCGCACGACCGGCAGCGGCACGACCGTGCTGCAGAACGTCTATGTGGCCGCCGATGCGGTGGTGCGCCATCACCGCGGCTTCGAAAGGCCGACGACGATCGGTAGCGTCGGCCAGATCATCCATGCCGGCATCGATCTCGGCATTGCCCGGGCAGCCTTTGCCGAAACCCTCGACTTTGTCCGCAATCATGCGCGCCCCTGGATGGACAGTGGCGCCGAACGGGCGGCCGACGATCCGTTGACGATCGCCCGCATCGGCCAGCTTGCCATCCGCCTGGAGGCGGCAACGGCCACGGTGGAGCGTGCCGGCAAAAAGGTCGACGTCGCCCAGATCAACGGTACCGAGGAAAGCGTGATCGAAGCGACGCTTGCCGTTGCCGCGGCAAAGGTCCTGACGACCGAAATCGCCTTGGAAGCGAGCAACACGCTCTTCGAACTCGCCGGCACCGCATCGACGAAGATCGGCCTCAACCTCGACCGCCATTGGCGAAACGCCCGCACCCACACGCTGCACGACCCGGTGCGCTGGAAGCATCACGTTGTCGGCAACTACCACCTGAACGGCATCAAGCCGCCGAAGAACGGCGCACTCTGAGCCCATCGACCGCGCGCGATCGTCCCGAGGCGTGACCGGCGCTTTGGGCAACGCCCAACCTTGCCCGAAGGAGAGCCCCATGAGCCGCGAAATCCGGCTGAATGCCTTTGACATGAACTGCGTCGGCCACCAGTCGCCAGGGCTCTGGACCCATCCGCGCGACCAGTCCTGGCGCTACAGGGATCTCGATTACTGGGTGCATCTGGCAAAAACGCTCGAGCGCGGCAAGTTCGACGGCCTGTTCATCGCCGACGTGCTGGGCGTCTATGACGTGCTGAACGGCAATGCGGATGCAGCCCTTCGGCATTCGGCCCAGGTCCCGGTCAACGACCCGCTGCAACTGGTGCCGACCATGGCCTACGAGACCGAGCATCTCGGCTTCGGGCTGACGGCGTCGCTCTCCTTCGAGCATCCCTATACCTTCGCCCGCCGCATCTCGACGCTCGACCATCTGACCCGGGGGCGTGTCGGCTGGAACATCGTCACCTCCTACCTCAACAGCGGCGCGCTCAACATCGGCCAGGCGCAGCAGGCGCGCCACGACGACCGCTATGATCTCGCCGAGGAATATCTGGAGGTCTGCTACAAGCTCTGGGAAGGAAGCTGGGAGGACGGCGCCATCGTGCGCGATCGGGCAAGCGGTATCTTCACCCATCCGGAAAAGGTGCATCCGATCAACCATCACGGCCGCCACTTCACTGTTCCCGGCATTCACCTGAGCGAACCGTCGCCGCAGCGCACGCCCGTGCTCTACCAGGCAGGCTCTTCGAGCCGCGGCAAGGACTTTGCCGGGGCGCACGCCGAATGCATCTTCGTCGCCGCGCCATCCAAAACCGTATTGAAGCGCTATGTCGCCAATGTCCGCGAGGCAGCCGCGCGCGCCGGCCGCAACCCACGCGAAATCCTCGCCTTCAATCTGCAGACGGTGATCCTCGGCGAAACCGACGCGGAGGCGAAGAAGAAGTTCGACGAATACCGCAGCCACGTGTCCTACGAGGGTGCCCTGGCGCTGATCTCCGGCTGGACAGGCATCGATTTCGGCCAGTTCGCCCCGGACGAGCCGCTTCGCCACCGTTACACCAACGCGGTGCAATCGGCCGTCGAGACCTTTACGACCATCGACCCGGACCGGGTGTGGACCGTGCGCGAAATGGCCGACTGGGTGGGTATCGGCGGCTTCGGCCCCGTCTTCGTCGGCTCGCCCTCGACGGTCGCCGATCTCCTGCAGGAATGGGTCGAGGACACCGATGTCGACGGCTTCAACCTTGCCTATGCCGTCACGCCCGGGACCTTCGAAGACGCCGTCGACCTGCTGGTGCCGGAACTGCAAAGGCGCGGCGTCTACAAGACCGGCTACCGCGAAGGCACGCTCCGCGAAAAGCTCTTCGGGGCCGGTCCGAGGCTTGCAGCGCCGCACCCGGGCGCCGGCTATCGCGACCTCGCCGGCCAGCGGCGAGCGATCGCGGCCTCCGCTTAAGCGAAGACATCAAAGAAACGCCGCCGGAACCTTTGTTCAGGCGGCGTTTTTCTACGCACAGTCACCCTGTGCGTCAGGTTCAGCTATAGAGGCTTACCGGCGGGATCCGTCCGTTGAGCGCAAAGTCGCCGACCTCGCGCGCCTTGTAGGCGACCGGGTCATGCAGCGTGTGGGTGCGGACATTGCGCCAGTAGCGGTCGAAGCGATAGTGCCCAGCCGTGGCGCGCGCGCCCATCAATTCGAACACCCTTGCCGTCACGTCGAGCGCCACGTGGGTGGAATGCACCTTGGCCGCATAGGCCTCGATCGCCGCCGCGCCCCGCGCCTCGGCCGTTACCGAGCTGCCCTCGGACAAGGCCGCTTCGACCGCTGCCGCAGCCGCATCGGCCAGCGCAACCGACGCCTTCAGGTTCGTCTGGAGCTCGCCGATCGCCTCAAGGATATAGGGGTCGTCGCCGGCACGCTCGACGCCGGACGTCACCCAGGGACGCGTTGTGCTGCGGACGTAGTCGAGCGCTGCTGCCAGCGCCCCCTGCGCCGTGCCGAGATAGAAATTGACGAAGACGAGCTGGATCAGCGGCGTGTTGAAGGTCGCCTGCACCGGTGGCGGATCTAAGGGTTCGGCAAGCGCCTGGATGAAGTCTCGCCCATAAACCGGAAAGTCGCGGAACTCGACGCTGCCGCTGTCCGACAGGCGCTGGCCGATATTGTCCCAGTCGTCGTTCGCGATATAGCCGGGACGGTCGGTGGGCACGACGAAATTGGCGATCTTGCCGTCGAGTGTGGCATTGACGTTGATGCGGTCGGAGACATGCGCGCCGGTCGAAAACGTCTTGCGGCCGTTCAAGACGTAGTGCGCGCCGCGCCGCTCGAGCGTCAGGCCGGGGTCGCGCGGGTTGACGGCTGCACCCCAGTAGAGCTGCCGCTCGACCGTTTCGGCGCCCAGCACCCAGGCTTGCCGGGGATCGGCGGCGGCCCAATAGACGTATTGGCTGTTGACGTAGTGGTAGCCCAGCAATTGCCCGATCGAGCTTTCGCCGCGCGCGACGATGCGCACCAGCCGCAGCCCGTCGATCCAGCTCAAGCCGGCCCCACCGATCTCCGGCGAATGCAACGCCGTCAACAGACCAGCCTGGCGGAGCGCCTCGATCTCCTCGCGCGGCGGCGCGCCCACCCGGTCGAGTTCGGCGCCCCGACGGGCAAGATCGGTTGACAGCGCCTCGGCGCGGACAAAAAGCTCCCGTCGCCTTTCGTCATGTTCGGCGTTCACCGGCGCCGGTTCTCTGAGGAAGTGTACGTTGCTCATCCGCCTCTCCTTGGTTGAGGCGTAATAATGAACTTATTATATAGACAATGACAGCAAATGGATTTTGACTTGGGCGGAAGCCCGAGAAAGTCTTACCTGCCACCCGGTGCCGCCCACGCGCCGGCGGGAACGGGGCCATCGCGCTCAGGCACTATTCCGGGAAATGCGATAGACGCTGGCAGGCGGCAGGTTGAGCGGCACCCAGCGCCGAAAGGAGGCCTTGAGCCCAAGCTCGCCCAGAACCTGGAGCGAGATCGGGCATCGCGGTCCATAGGTGAACTGGAACAGGCTTCCATCCTCGGCAAGGTGATGAAAGACCGAGGCGAGGATCGCCCGCACAGTCTGCGCCGGCATGGACAGAAGTGGCAGGCCGCTGATCGCCGCCCCGACGGACTTCACCGCCGGCAGGGCCAGGTGCTGGGCGTCGCCCTCGATCAGCGTCGCGCTCGGGAACCGCTCCCGCAGCAGCATAGCGAAAGCCGGATTGCGCTCCACCAGGATGAGATTGTCCTCGTAAACGCCGTTGCGAAGCAGTGCCCGCGTGAAGGCTCCGGTGCCAGGCCCAAGTTCGAGCACATTGCCGGAGAGCGGTCCGATCTCGGTGGTCATGGCGACCGCCAGCCGTCTGCTCGAAGGCGCGATCGCCGCGACCTCCAGCGGTCTCGCCGCCCAGGATCTGAGGAAGAGCAAGAAATCCGATGCCGTTTTCTGTTTGGTCAAGTCGCGCCTCCGTTGTTGCAACGGTGCCTGGTATCGCTCCTTGTCGGATGCCGCGCATTAACCCGGGTTAAGCCTGGTGTCGGCCTCCGCCCGCACTCGCTTGGCGATGCGGCTGAGGCCGACCGGGGTGATGCCGAGATAGCCGGCGAGGTCCTTCTGCGGCACCCGTGCGACCACCTCCGGTTCCTCGACGAGCAGTGCGCGATAGCGCTCCTCGGGATCAAGCGTCAGGAACTGGCGTTCACGGCGCTCCTTGCGCTCGGCAAGCATCATCAGCGCACTTCGGATCATCCGCGACCAGCCAAGGTCGGTGTCGGCCAGCGCCTGCAGCGTCACGAACGGAATTCTCTCGAGGCGGCTCTCCTCGACCGCAATTGCCGAAAAGCTCGCCCGCCCGGCGGGCACCAGCGCCGAGCGGCTCGCAAAGAACCGCCCTTCGATGGCGAAGGACTTGATCCACTCCTCGCCATTGGCACGCAGATAGGTGAGCTTCACCAGGCCGCGCTCGATCACATAGACATAGGGATGCGGCTCATCCTGATGGAAGACCGTTTCGCCAGCCCTCACGCTGCGCACCTGCATCGCCTCGGCCAGGCGCTCCGCCTGCGCAAGCGGATGCCGGGCGATGCGCTCGAACAGCGAAATCGCAGCGCCCTCTGCGCGCTTAACTTCGGTTAATGCCATCCCCGTCCTCCCGTTGCAGATTCGACTGCGCAACAACGGGAAATAGATCACATGGCACGCTACGTCGTCACCGGGGCAAGCTCGGGAATCGGCAGGGAGATCGCACTGCAACTGGCCGCGAGAGGACACGATGTCCTAGCACTTGGCCGCGACCGGGAGCGACTGGAGGACTTGACGCTGCGAAACCGGAGGATCGAAACGCGGGTGCTCGATCTCTGCGATCGGGCCGCGGCCATCGCCTGCGGAGCCAAGATGGCCGGCGATCCGATCGACGGTCTCATCAACAACGCGGCCATCCAGCACAATGTCCGGTTCGACGACCCGCATTACGACGCCGGACAAATCGCGGACGAAGTCGATACCAATCTCGTCGCGCCGATGCTGCTGTCGCGGCTGCTTCTGCCGAAGACGCCCGGGCGCCCCTTCGTCATCGTCAATGTCGGCTCAGCACTCGCCCGTTATCCGAAATCGACGTCGGCGGTCTACAGCGCCACCAAGGCGGGGCTGCGCATGTTTTCGGATGCGCTTTCCGTCCAGCACCAGGCAGGCGCGGTCAAAGTGGTTGGTGTGGTGCTGCCGCTCGTCGATACCCCGATGACATCAGGGCGAGGAAAGGGCAAGGTCAGCGCGGCCTATGCGGCGAAGGAAATCCTGCGTGCGCTCGAGCCGGGCGCAACCCGCATCCATGTCGGCAAGGCGCGATTGCTGCGCCTGCTCGAAATCATAGCGCCGCCTGCAGCCGCCGCGATCATCAGAAAGCTGTGACGCTGCAGTTCTCAAGCGGCATCTTGCGATCGCAGGCCCCACAGCGGGCCTTTGCGCGAAGGTCAGCCAGCCTCCGCGTCCCTCAAGGCGACGATCTCGGTCGCGTTGTCGTTGGCGGCGAACTGCTCCAGCGTCATGTTGTCGAGGATCGAGGCGATCGCGTCGCGAACGTTGCTCATCGACTTGCGCACATGACAGTTGACCGGATCGGCACAGTCGTCGCAGGCCTCGAACGCGGTGCGGCTGGCGCAGCGGATCGGTGCCAGGGGACCGTCGAGCGTGCGGATGACCTGGCCGATGCGGATGTCGGAGGCTGGCCGGGAGAGCGAATAGCCGCCGCCCGGGCCCTTCTTCGAGCGCAGGATGCCGGCATTGCGCAGTTCGAGCAGGATCGCGTCCAGGAACTTTTTCGGAATATTGTTCCGCGTGGCGATCTCGGTGATGAAGGCGGTCTCTCCGGGCTCCAGTTGAGCCAGGTCGACAAGGGCCTTGAGCCCGTATTTTCCTTTTTTGGTCAACATGTCACTTCACTTTCCTGAACAAGGAAAGCCGCCACAACGCCCTTCCCGCGGCATTTACCGGGGGTAACGGGTTGTGACGGCCGCACTCTTTCGCTTAGGATGTCCTACACCCAAACTGCACCATTCTCAATAAAATACGTCAGTTACTGCATAGATTTAGTGATTTTAGAAGGCGCTTTTATGGCAGGGGGAGAATTTCCGCTCCCTTGAGAAGGTGGTTTTGCCTCAAGAGCCTGCAGTCGCTTGCCTCGGACGCCACGAAACCCAACGCCGGAGCGCCGCAGGTGTAACTGTTCAGGATGCGATCACACCGTCAGATGGCGGCGCGCCTCTGATGTGTCCAGCGTTTCGGCTGCGCCCTCGTGGACCACAGCGCCCCGATCGAGGATGTAGACGTGGTCGGCGAGTTCGCGGCAGAAATCGAGATACTGCTCGACCAAGAGGATCGCCATGCCGGTCGAATCCCTGAGATAGCGGATAGCCCGGCCGATATCCTTGATGATCGAGGGCTGGATGCCTTCGGTCGGCTCGTCGAGCACAAGGATCTTCGGTCGCGTCACCAGCGCCCGGCCGATCGCCAGTTGCTGCTGCTGGCCGCCGGAGAGGTCGCCGCCACGGCGACCAAGCATCGAGCGCAACACCGGAAAGAGGTTGAAGACATCCTCGGGTATCGAGCGGTCGCCGCGCTTCAGGGGCGCATAGCCGGTCTCCAGGTTCTCCTTGACCGTCAGCAGCGGGAAGATTTCACGCCCCTGGGGGACGTAGCCGATGCCTTCTTTTGCCCGCCGATAGGGCGCCATGCCGGCGAGTGCTGCGCCGTTGAAGTCGATCGCGCCGGCGCTGACCGGATGCTGACCGGTGATCGCCCGAAGCAGGCTCGACTTGCCGACGCCATTGCGCCCGAGCACGCAGGTGATCTTGCCCATCTCGGCCGTGATCGACACGTTTCGCAGCGCCTGCGCGGCGCCGTAGTGAAGATTGACGTTTTCGACGCTGAGCATGGCGCGCCCTCCTTTTGGATTTTCGGTGTGGGTCATCACCGGCCAAGGTAGTTCTCGATTACCTTCGGATCGCTGCTGACAAAGTCGATCGAGCCTTCCGCCAGCACCGCCCCTTCGGCAAGGCAGGTGACCTTGACGCCGAGTTCACGGATGAAGCCCATGTCGTGCTCGACAACCACGACCGATCGGGTCTTGGCGATCTCCTTCAGCAGGATGGCTGTCTCGGCAGTTTCCGCGTCGGTCATGCCGGCGACCGGTTCGTCGACCAGCAGCAGTTCCGGCTCCTGGGCAAGCAGCATGCCGATCTCCAGCCATTGCTTCTGCCCGTGCGAAAGGTTGGCGGCGAGATCGCTGCTGCGCGACGACATGCGGATGGTCGCAAGGATCTCCTCGATCCGAGCCTTGTCCTTTGCCGTCAGTCGGTAAAAGAGTGTCGGAAACACGCCGCGCTTGCGGTTGAGCGCCAGCTCGAGATTGTCCCAGACCGTGTGGCTTTCAAACACCGTCGGCTTCTGGAATTTGCGGCCGATGCCGAGCGAAGCGATCTCCGCCTCGTCCTTTTTCGACAGGTCGATCTCGCCCTTGAAGAACACCTGCCCCTCGTCCGGCCGCGTCTTGCCGGTGATGATGTCCATCATCGTCGTCTTGCCAGCACCGTTCGGGCCGATGATCGCTCGTAGCTCGCCGGGTTCGATGACGAAGGAGAGCGCATTCAACGCCTTGAAGCCGTCGAAGGAGACGGAGACGCCGTCGAGATAGAGAAGGCTGGTCGGCTTGGTCTGCCCGATTGTCTGGTTCATGTCGTTACTCCGCCGCCATGGGTTCAACGGCCAGATTGTCCGGTGTTTCAGCCGCCCGCGTCTGACGCTCCGCACGCCGGCGGGCGAAGTATGCGCCAGCCGTTCCGACGACACCCTTCGGCAGGAACAGGGTGACGAGCACGAAGAGGCCGCCGAGCGCAAAGAGCCAGAATTCCGGGAACGCTGCCGTGAAGATGCTCTTGCCGCCATTGACGAGGATGGCGCCGACGATCGGGCCGATCAGCGTGCCGCGCCCGCCGACCGCCGTCCAGATCACCACTTCGATCGAATTGCCGGGCTCGAACTCGCCGGGATTGATGATGCCGACCTGGGGCACATAGAGCGCGCCGGCAATGCCGGCCATCATCGCCGATAGGGTGAAGGCAAAGAGCTTGATGTGCTCGACCCGGTAGCCGAGGAAGCGCGTCCGGCTTTCCGCGTCGCGGACTGCCACGAGCACCTTGCCGTACTTGGAACGCACGATCGCCGACGTCAGGATCAGGCAGAGCGCCAGCATCAGCGCCGAGGCAGCGAACAAGGCGGCGCGCGTGCCGTTAGCCTGGATGTTGAAGCCGAGGATGTCCTTGAAGTCGGTGAGGCCGTTGTTGCCGCCGAAGCCCATGTCGTTGCGGAAGAACGCAAGCAGCAGCGCGTAGGTCATCGCCTGAGTGATGATCGAGAGATAGACGCCGTTGACCCGCGAGCGGAAGGCGAACCAGCCGAAGACGAAGGCGAGCAGCCCCGGCACCAGCACCACCATGAGCGCGGCAAACCAGAACATGTCGAAGCCATGCCAGAACCACGGCAGCTCCTTCCAGTTGAGGAACACCATGAAATCCGGCAGCAGCGGGTTGCCGTAGGAGCCGCGCGCCCCGATCTGGCGCATCAGGTACATGCCCATGGCGTAACCGCCGAGCGCGAAGAAAGCCGCATGCCCGAGAGAAAGGATGCCGCAGAAACCCCAGACGAGATCGAGCGCCAGCGCCAGCAGCGCATAGGTCAGGTACTTGCCGAACAGCGACACAAGATAGGTCGGCACGTGCAGTGGATGATCGGGCGCGGTCAAAAGGTTGAGCGCCGGGAGAAGCATGGCGAGGCCGACAAGGATCGCAACGGCGATCAGAATGCTGCGGTCGAACGACCGCATCAGAAATGACGTGATCATGCTTCCACCGCCCTTCCCTTGAGCGCGAAGAGGCCGCGCGGTTTTTTCTGGATGAAGAGGATGATCAGCACCAGCACGAGGATTTTGCCGAGCACCGCGCCGGCATAGGGTTCCAGGAACTTGTTGAGGATGCCGAGCGAGAAGGCGCCGACGAGCGTGCCCCAGAGATTGCCGACGCCGCCGAAGACGACGACCATGAAGCTGTCGATGATGTACCCCTGGCCGAGATTGGGCGAGACGTTGTCGATCTGCGAGAGCGCCACGCCCGCCATGCCGGCGATGCCGGAGCCGAGCGCGAAGGTGAGCGCGTCCACCCAGGGGGTGCGGATGCCCATCGACGACGCCATGCGCCGGTTCTGGGTTACGGCCCGCATCTTAAGGCCCATCGACGTCCTCTTGAGCAGGAACAGCAGCGCCGCAAATACCGCCAGCGCGAAAACGATGATCCACAGGCGGTTCCAGGTGATGGTCAGCCCGCCAAGCTCGAAGGCGCCGGACATCCACGAGGGATTGCCGACCTCTCGATTGGTCGGCCCGAAGATCGAGCGCACCGCCTGCTGCAGGATCAGCGAGATGCCCCAGGTGGCAAGCAGCGTTTCGAGCGGTCGCCCGTAGAGAAAGCGGATGACGCCGCGCTCGATTGCAAGGCCAACCGCGCCGGTCACGAGAAAGGCGAGCGGCAGCGCGATCGCCAGCGACCAGTCGAAGAGGTCAGGATAGGAATTGCGCACCACCTCCTGCACCAGGAAGGTCGTGTAGGCGCCGAGCATGACCATCTCGCCATGGGCCATGTTGATGATGCCCATGACGCCGAAGGTGATGGCAAGGCCGATCGCCGCCAGCAAGAGGACCGAGCCGAGCGACAGGCCGTACCAAATGTTCTGGCCGGCGCTCCAGAAGGCCTGGGTCTGCTCGATCCGGGCGATCGCCGCCTCGATATCGGGTTTAAGGGAAGCATCGGCTGTGGCCAGAGCGGAGGTCAGAACGGCAAGGCCGTTTCGCCCGTTACCTTCGGCAAGCAGCGCGATCGCCTGACGCTTCTGATCGTCCGGGCGATCCGAGACGAGCAGCGTCACCGCGCGGGCCTCATCGAGAACCTTGCGCACAGTCCCGTCTTTCTCAGTCGCGATCGCCGTTTCGATCGCCTCGAGCGCATCGGCATTCGGCGTCTGCAGCATGGATTGCGCCGCCTTCATGCGCGCACTGGTATCGTCGCTGAAGAGTGTGAGACCTCCGAGCGCGCTGCGAACCGCGCGACGCACCGCATTGTTGACCTTGACCTTCTGCATCGCCGCCTTCGGTGCCGCTCCGGCGTCAGCCCCGGTCACGGGATCGACGAGCAGCAGGTCTGCGCCCTGCGCCTTGACCAGAAAGACCCTGCCGTCGGACTTGCGCTGATAAAGTTCCCCCTCGCCCAGCGCCTCAAGCACCGGAACGACCTTCGCGTCGCCGGTCTTGGCCAGCGCCGTTATGTGGTCGTCCATGTCGGAAAGCTTAGCGCTGCCCAGCTGATCGATCAGCGGGCCGAGGTCTTCGGCTGCGCGAGAACCGACCACATGGGCCGATATCACCAGACACAGCGCAACGAACAGGATCTGCAGAATTCGGTACATGGCCCCCTCATCCGGGTCGGTCATGCGGCGCATGCACAAACCCGTCATAGCCCAAGCAAGCTCCCTTCGCTCGTGCGCGCCGCCGAACGAAGGGCATGCTTGCCTCGAGTTTTCGTCATGCAATCACTGTCCGGGCGGCACGCCGCCCGGTCTATGACTAGGTGATGAAATCAGGAGCCCTTGCCGCCGCACTTGCCGGTGGCGACGTTGAAGTTGCCGCAGGACATCGGCGCGCGCCAATCGGAGATCAGATCCTTGGAGTCCGACAGATAATCGGACCATTCGTCGCCGACGACGAGGCCGGGTGTTTCCCAGACGGTCTCGAACTGGCCGTCGCCCTGGATCTCGCCGATCAGCACCGGCTTGGTAATGTGGTGGTTCGGCATCATCGTCGAGTAGCCGCCCGAAAGATTGGGGACGGAGACGCCGATCATCGCGTCGAGAACGGCGTCCGTATCGGTCGTGCCGGCCTTTTCGACCGCCTTCAGCCACATGTTGAAGCCGATGTAATGCGCTTCCATCGGATCGTTGGTCACGCGCTTGTCGTTCTTGGTATAGGCCTTCCAGGTCTTGATGAACTCGGCATTGGCGGGTGTGTCGACCGACTGGAAATAGTTCCACGCTGCCAGATGCCCCACGAGCGGCGTGGTATCGAGCCCGGCGAGTTCCTCTTCGCCGACCGAGAAGGCGACGACCGGAATATCCTCCGCCTTGACGCCCTGGTTCGCCAGTTCCTTGTAGAACGGCACGTTGGCGTCGCCATTGATGGTCGAGACCACGGCGGTCTTCTTGCCGGCCGAACCGAACTTCTTGATGTCAGAAACGATGGTCTGCCAATCGGAATGACCGAAGGGCGTGTAGTTGATCATGATGTCCTCGGGCTTCACGCCCTTGGAGATCAGATAAGCTTCGAGGATCTTGTTGGTCGTGCGCGGATAGACATAGTCGGTGCCCGCGAGCACCCAACGCTCGACGCTCTCGTTTTCCATCAGATAGTCGACGGCCGGGATCGCCTGCTGGTTCGGCGCCGCCCCGGTGTAGAAGACGTTGCGCTGGCTTTCCTCGCCCTCATACTGGACGGGATAGAAAAGGATCGAGTTCAACTCCTCGAACACCGGCAGAACCGACTTGCGCGATACCGAGGTCCAGCAGCCGAAGACCGCCGAGACCTTGTCGACCGAAACCAGTTCGCGCGCCTTTTCAGCAAAGAGCGGCCAGTCGGACGCGGGATCGACGACGACGGCCTCGAGCTTCTTGCCGAGCAGGCCGCCCTTCTTGTTCTGCTCGTCGATCAGCATCAGCATGGCGTCCTTCAGCGTCGTCTCGGAGATCGCCATGGTGCCGGAGAGCGAATGCAGGATGCCGACCTTGATCGTGTCGTCAGCGGCGAAAGCGCCGCTGAAAGCCGTGGTCGACAGGATGGCGGCCAGGAATGCGCCGGTCACGCTTGTCTTGATAGTCATCTGATGGAACCCCTCTCGTTCTGGAGCAACTGGCCCTTCGGTGCTTCTAGCCGCTGCTTAAGGGGATCATCGGACAGCCACGCTGCACTGCACATACGTCATTCTACGTAGGCGCCGGGGGCAAAGAGGAACGCGAGAGATAACCTGGTCGCGGGCAGCTGCAGCGCAGCGATGGTATCTTCCTTGACCTTCCCATCGTTGGAAGCCCTAGAACCTAATCTGGCCGCAGGTCAGCGGGCTTGCGGCCACGCCACATATTCGACGCGAATCGACTGGTAGCAGAGCGGCTATCGCCGGCCGTCGACGCAGGGGGAATGCCGAAAGACATGACGTCCTCACTTCATCCGCATTGGGATACGGCCCGGGAGAAGCGTTCGCTCACCCTGCGCTTCGTTGCTTTCGCAATCCTGCTGGCAAGTCTGCTGCTCGGCGGCAACGCGGGCGCGGAACGCATGCACGCGGTCGTCGTCGTCAGCTATCTCACCATCAGCGTGGCGTCGGTGGCAACGGCGCGCTATCTGCCCGGCCGCTCCTGGCTGACGACCCTCTTCGTCGTTCTCGATGCGCTCTTGGTCGCGCTGCTGCTCTACGCCCATATTCTGGCCGGCCCGGTGACAGCGAACCACAATCTGACGACGACCAGCCTCGTCGTCGCCTTCATCCTGCTCGTCCATGTCGGACTCAAGCTGGAGCGACGCCTGGTCCTCCTCTTTTCCGCCATCGTGCTCATAGCCTGGGTGACGATGCTGGCGATGACGGCTGCAAGGCATGATGCCTCCGGACCGCTTTCGCTGCTCGGGGCATTCTTCAATCAGGATCTCGGCCTGACCGTGAGCTTCGGCTTCACCGCCTTTGCCATCTATCTTCTTGCGCGCGACCACGACCGGACGCGCAAGGAAGCCTTGAAGGCCGACCAGCGGCGACAAAATCTCTCGCGCTTCTTCTCGCCGCTAGTCGTTTCCGCCCTGCAGGAGAAAGGCGATGTGCTCGGGCTGGAGCGACGCAGCGCCGCGATCATGTTCGTGGACCTGCGTGATTTCACCCGTTTTGCCGAGGCGGCACCGGCGCCTGAGCTCGCCTTCGTGCTCGCCGAATATCGCCAACTCGTCTCGCAGACGATCTTCGAACACGGCGGCACCGTCGACAAGTTCATCGGCGATGGGGTGATGGCGGTCTTCGGCCAGCCGAGACCGAAGGAAGACGACGCCGACAGGGCACTTGCCTGCGCGCTCGATCTCGTCGACATCCTCACGGACTGGAAGAACCACAACGCGCGCAACAACCACCCGGCCCTCGATGCCGGCATCGGCCTGCACTATGGCACGGTCGTCGGCGGCGTTCTCGACAGCGGCTGCCACAGCGAGTTCACCGTCATCGGCGACGCCGTCAACGTGGCCCAGCGCCTGGAATCCATGACCAAGACGCTGCAGGTGCCGCTCGTCGTCTCCGCCTCGTTGATGTGCCGGCTTCAAGCTCCAGCACCTGAAGCCGCATGGATATCGCACGAGGCGGTCGTGCTGCCAGGTCGTCGCCTTCCGGTCGACATCTGGTGTCTTCACCGGGAGACCGGCTCAGCCCACCCGAACGAGGATGAGCCTTCCGTCGCTCCGCAGCCGCTGACGATCACCGACCGCTGAAGCTAAGCTTGAAGCGCGTGGTGAAATCACCGCCCCACCACATGGGGAAGTTGGTGCCCCATTTGTTGTTGTGGATGTTGAAGCGGACACCGGCGGAATAGTCAGGCAGGTCCTTGCAGAAGGTCATGAACGGCCAGGACTGCGGCGCCACCAGCGGCGTGTCAAGGTTTTCGACCATCAGCTCGACGCCCGGTTCCGAGCGCCCCCTCACCGCCGTGACCGCCTGCAGCTGTGCACCGCCCGCGCGGGCGAAATTGTCGGTGGCGTGCCAGTGCCCCATCTTGCACACATCCCAGGCGGAGCGTCCCTCGGGCGTGAACGACAGAAAGCTCGCTTCCGGCATACGGTTGGCGTTCTTGCCATAGAGGGACAGCCGGACATCGAGCCCGTCCTTGCCGGCGGAAAATTCGATGGCAATTTCGGCAGGCGCACCCAATTGCTCCACCGCTTCTGCCGGCATGACTGCAAGGATGGATGTTGCGGTCGTGCCGCAAAGCTTGGGCGCGTAGGCCTGCGAGCGCGCTTCCGCAACCTTCGCAAGCCCGGGCTTGTCGTGGTCGAGCACCGCCCAATCCATCCAATGGGTAAGGTACGTATCCATGTGGCGGCGAACGTCGCCGGCGTCATAGCTTTCGTAGCGATAGGCGATCAGCGAACCATTGGCGCCACGGACCGTCCGGCCGTCGGGCGCAGTCAGCGAGGAAACGTCGCCGGTTACCGGATCAAGCTCGATGATCCAGCCGCCGACATCGAGCCGCGTAGCAGCCTCGGTCGCCTCGGGTCGTGATGGAACGGCAATCTCGGCAAGAGCCGCCTCGGCGCGGATCGCATCCTCGCCGTGCAGCTCTGCAACCGCCTGGTCGAGATAGGCCCGCTGCTCCGCCCAGGACGCTTCGGTATAGTGGAAGCGCGGATCAGTCTTTCGCGCCGCCTCGAAGGCGGGGCGTGCCCAGGCCTTCTCGTCGCGCAGGAAGGATTTGATGTCGACGCCGCAGGTGTGTTCGGCGACCAGCGCCAGCTTGCGGCCGAAGGCCTCGCGGCTTGTGGTCATCCGCTCGCCGGCAAATTGGTCGTAGAGCCGCTGCAGCGCCAGATAGCGGGCGATCTTTTCCGGATCGGTGCCGCTGCCGTGGATCCAGCTGTCGCCGAGTTCCTTTTCCACCACCGGGAAACGCTCGCGCGCCTCCCAAATAAGCTTGCCGTAGTCCTCCAGCGTCGCCGCGCGCACGGCGGCACCCGGCTCGTGTTTCAGGATCTCGCGATAGGCTTCGGCCGTCTGCGACACGCTCTGCGGGCCGATGTTGTCGCTGGTATGGGCGAAGCTCAAGCCGTCGTAGAGACCCTCGGGGAAATAGGTCTCGCCATAGGAGCGCTGGTACATGACGACGATTTCCTCGCCGCCCGCCGCTCGCCAGCGAAAAATATCCGGGATTTCCGGCGGCGGCGAAGCGGAGTTCACGCCGATATGCAGGAAGCGCACGCCGGCTTCGGCCAGCAGCGGCACCATGCCGAGCGTATGGCCGGGCACATCGGTCATCTTGGCGGCGATCGTCTTCAGACCGAAGCGACGGTCGAGCTCCTGCGCATAGGAAAGCCCCGCCTTGAAAAGATGCGGCGACATCAGCTCCGTATGGGTGGTGAAGGGCAGCGCGTGCCAGCGGATCAGGCCGCGCTCGATCGCCTGCTCAAGGCGGGCGACCTCTTCCTTCGAGCGAGAATTCAGGTGATCCCAGATCAGCCAGGCGCCCGTCGTCCAGACGAACAGCGGCTCGCGCGGGTTCTCGTTGTAGAAGTGCGCGCCGGTCTCGATCGCCTGCGGGATGAAGCGCTCGTGATACTGCTTTCGGATCTTCTCGGCGTGATCGGTAAAGCCGATGTCGAGATGGGTCTTGAAGACGACGTGGATGCGTTTTTCGGTCATGTTCGCTACCTTCAGCCGACGGTGCCCCGCACGATCAGGCGGGTGTTGAGTGTCTCGGTAAACGGCTCGGCATCGGGCGCACGAAGCCGCATCAGGATGAGGCGGACGAGCGCACGCACGCGCTCTTCGAGGTCGATGCGCACGGTGGTGAGGTTGTAGCTCTTCCAGTGCGCCTGCGGGATGTCGTCGAAACCGACGACCTTGACGTCCTCAGGCACGGAAAGCCCGAGCTCGTGGCGCAGCGCGTCGATCGCGCCGAAGGCGCCGACGTCATTGGCCGCAAAGATCGCATCGGCACCTTCGCCGATGCGGAACAGATCGAGCGTTGCCTGGTAGGCGGTGTCGTAGGTGTAATCGCCGGCAAGCAGGATCGGCGCATCCATGCCGCGCTCCGCGAGCGTCTCCTTCAGTGTGCGCTCGCGCTCGGCATTGGCGAGCGACTGCGCCTTGCCGCCGAGATAGGCGATGCGGCGCGCGCCATAGCCCTGAAGCAGGGCCACCGCCTGCTCGATGCCGTTTTTCTGCCGGACGAGCAGCCGGTCATAGAGCGTACCGGATGCGGCGCCTGCAAACTGCTTCACGTCGTCGTAGATCACGTAGATCGGCACGGCGCGGTCGAGAAAGCCGCAGAGCACATCGGGCAGGATGTTCTCGGTAAAGGCGATCACCGAATCCGGATTGAAGCCGCGCATGTAGGTGAGCAGGCGCGGATCCATGCTGAAATCAGCCTTGGCCTTGAAGAGCAGCGTCGCGAAGCCCTCCGCCTGCAGCGCCGTCGTCAACGCGTCGATCTCCTGGCTCTCCCAGGGGCTGCAGACGTCGGGCACGATCATGCCGACGAGATGCGAGCGACCGGTCACCAGCGAGCGTGCCGCCATGTCGGGCGTGTAGTTCAGCTCCCGCGCCACCTGCAGGATGCGGTCGCGCTTTTCCGGCTTCAGCGACGCATTCGGATTGAAGGCCCGCGAGACCGCCACACGGGAAACATTGGCCTCGCGCGCCACCTGGTCTGCGGTGGCTCGGGCAGCTTTCTTGTCGGCGCGCTCGTTCATCTATCCGTCACAAAATGAAAACGTGTTCATTCACAAAAGAGAGCAACGCGACGATTTCGTCAAGCGGAATAGGTATTCCGCCGATTTTTACCAACGGAACACATGATCCATGTTGACAAAGATGAAAGCGTGTTCATTCTTGACCGTCGTCGGGACGCCGGACCTGGAGGAGGGACGGACTGTCGCAGCCAGACACATAGGTCCTTGAGTGGATCGACCGGGAGGAGAAAACATGCGTACCAGGTTTCATTCCCTATTGCTCGGCGCAGCCGCGGCCATCGCCTTTGCAGCACCAGTGAGCGCCACCGAACTCAACATCACCTGCCGCTGCATCATCGGCGGCGTAAACAGCGGCATGGCCGAGTGGATCGAAAAGAAGGTCATTCCGGCCTTTACCGAGAAGATGAAGGCCGAAGGCAAGGACGTCACCGTCAAGCTCACCCAGTTCGGCGGCGAGGACGAGCAGCTGACGCAGCAGCTCGCGCTCGATTTCTCCACCGGCGCCGGCCCTGATGTCTCCGGCTTCGACGGCTTCCTGATCCCGAGCTTCGTCCAGGGCAATCTCCTGAAGTCGCTCGAGGAAGTGGCCGGCCCAGACGTTCCGAAGTGGGAGGGCTGGCAGCATATCTCCGACGGCACCAAGGCGCTGATGAGCTACCAGGGCAAGCCCTATGGCATCGCGCTCGGCACCGACGCCCGCATGATCTTCGTGCGCAAGGACCTCTTCAAATCGGCTGGCCTCGATGCCGACAGCTGGCAGCCGAAGTCCTGGGATGAGTTGCTCGACGCCGCCCGCAAGATCAAGGCGGCCGCCCCCGACAGCTTCCCGTTGCAGCTCAACGCCGGCGTCTCCATGGGCGAGGCGACCACGATGCAGGGCTACTGGATGGCGCTGCTCGGCACCGGCGAACAGGTCACCGACGACAGCGGCAAATATATCGTTTCGAGCCAGGGCATCCTCGACACGCTGAAGCTCTACAAGACCATCTATGTCGACGACAAGCTCGGCGACCAGCGCGCGCAGCTGCTTGCCGACGGCCGCAACCGGACCTTCGCCAATTTCCGCGATGGCAAGACGGCGATGCTCGTCGAGGGCGACTGGTTCTATCGCTCGGTCACAGCGCCCGGCGCCGAATTCGCCGTCGCCGATCGCGACAACACCATGACCTGGAAGAAGATGCCCGCCGCAGCACCCGGAAAGGGCTTACGCGGCCAGGATTTCGTCACGATGTCCGGCGGCACCGGCTTCGTCATCAATCCGCATACGGACGCGCCTGCCGAATCCTGGGCGCTGCTCTCGTTCATGAACAGCAAGGAGCAGCTCGACGCGTTCCAGGAAATCCAGCCCGCCATCCGCATCCGCGACGACGTGGCGATCCCGAACTCGCCGTTCCTGACGGAAACGGCGACGACCTTGCTGCCGATCACCACGGCCCGTCCGAACGACGCCAATTACAACAAGGTCTCGACCGAGATCCAGCGCATGACCGAAAGCGTCGTTTCCGGCGAGCTCTCGCCTGAGGACGCGATGGCCCAGTACAAGGCGGCCGTCATCGCCATCGTCGGCGAAGAAAACACCGTCAGCACGCTCTAAAGCCAATGCGGGATGTGGCCGCAACGGTGCCCTCATCCCGCTTCGATCCAACGACAGAGCGCCCGGCTGCCATCCGTGGCCGGGCTCCCGATCCAGGATATGGGCATGAAACGCGCATGAAGAAATTCTCCCTGCTTTCGACGCGCGCCGGCGCGCTTTTTCTGGCACCGGCCACGGCCCTCGTCGGGGTCTTCGTCATCGTTCCCTTCTTCTGGGTGATTTTCGTTTCCTTCACCAACCGCACACTGCTCGGTCGCACGGCCGTCGACCCCGATTTCGTCGGCCTGCAGAACTATTTCGCGCTCTTCAATCCGGCGACCTTCTTTACCCGCGGCCAGTTCGGGTTTTCGCTGATCCTGACGATCCAGTTCGTGCTGCTCTCGGCGCTGATCGGCCAGGCGCTGCTCGGGCTGCTGCTCGCCTGGCTCAGCCAGACGGTCACGCCGACGCTCAAATCCTTCCTGCAGACCGCGGTCATCGCCGCCTGGATCCTGCCGGAGGTGGTGATCGGCTTTGCCTGGTTCGCCTTCCTCGACTATGACAACGGCACGCTCAACATGATCCTGCGCGGCCTCGGTCTGCCTCCGGGCGACTGGCTGCTGCAGCAACCGTTCTGGGTGATCGTGTTTTTCAACACCTGGCGGGGCGCCGCCTTCTCTATGATGCTGTTCAACTCGGCCTTCCAGTCGATCCCGCCGAGTTATTTCCAGGCAGCTGATGTCGCGGGCGCCACCTCGTGGCAGAAGCTGCGCGACATTGCGCTGCCGCTGATCCGCGGACATGTCGTCACCGACCTCATCCTCATCACCATGTGGACCTTCAACGTCTTCACGCCGTTCCTGCTCACCCATGGCGGGCCGTCCTATCGCACCGAGATCCTGTCGATCTACACCTACCGCATCGCGTTCAAGGATTTCGAGTTCGGCAAGGGCGCTGCCGTCGGCGTGGTCATCATGCTGATCAATCTCGCCTTCGCGCTCGTCTATCTTCGCCTTGCCCACAAGAAGCCGGTGGAGGCGGAATGATGCAGAAGACTCAGAACATCTTCGTGCGGCGCGCGATCTTTGCCGCCGCCGCCACCTTCCTCGGAACGATCTTCGCACTGCCGCTCGTCTGGTTCATCTTTGCACCCTTCAATGCCCGTGCCGAACTCGGCCTTGCCATCCCCTCGCCCTTCACGCTTTCGAATTTTGCCACCGTCTTCCAGAACACCTTCGCGATGCAGGCGCTACTGAACAGCCTCATCCAGGCGGCGGGCGGCGTGGTGCTGGTCGGCGCGGCGGCGACGCTTGCGGCCTATGCCCTCTCGCGCTCGCCGATCCCGGGCAAAGGCGCCGTCACCTATATCCTGCTGCTCTTCTCGTCGGTCGTTTCAGGCTCGGCGGCGATGGTGCCGATTTTCCTCATCATCTCCGCGGCAGGCCTGATCGACACCCATCTTGCCGTCATTCTCGTCTTTGCCGGCGGGCTGTTGCCGACAGCGATGTTCATTCTTCGCGATTTCATCGACGCCATCCCGCGCTCCTATGAGGAGAGCGCGATGGTCGCCGGCGCCTCTCCGCTCCAGGCCTTCTTCGATGTGGCGCTGCCGGTCATCCGGCCGGGCATCGTCGTGGTCGTCGTCTGGGCCTTCGTCAACATCTGGGGCAGCTTCCTCATCCCCTTCATCCTGTTGCGCAGCGACAAGCTGATGCCGGCATCCGTCGCCATCTACTCCTTCTATTCGGAGGCCGGCACGCCGATCGTCACGCTGCTGGCCGCCTATTCGCTGATCTATTCGCTCCCCGTCATCGCCCTCTATCTCTTCGTGAATTGGAAATTCGGTTTCCGGTTCTTCGGTGGCATAAAGTCGTAATCGGAAACCCGTCATGGCCTCTGTCGAATTCCAGAACATCTCCAAGACCTTCGGCGCCTTCGTCGCCGTGCCCGACATCAGCTTCCAGATCGCCGACGGCGAGTTCATCTGCCTGCTCGGCCCGTCGGGCTGCGGCAAGACGACGAGCCTGCGCATGATCGCAGGTCTCGAAACGCCAACCTCTGGCCGGGTGATGATCGGCGGCCGCGACGTCACCTACCTGCATCCGAAGGACCGCGGCATCTCCATGGTCTTTCAGGACTATGCGCTCTACCCGCACATGAACATCGCCGACAACATCGCCTATCCCTTGAAGGTGCGCGGCGAGCAGGAGACCAAGCGCCACGCCCGCGCCAAGGAAGTGGCCGACGTCCTCAAGATCGGCGACCTGATGAAGCGGCTGCCGAGCCAGATCTCCGGCGGCCAGCAGCAGCGCACGTCGCTGGCACGTGCGCTCGTCTATCCGAGCGAGGTCTATCTTTTCGACGAACCGCTTTCGAACCTCGATGCCAAGCTGCGGCTCGAAGCGCGCGGCTTCCTCAACCACCTGCAGCGCGACATGGGCATGACCGCCGTCTATGTCACGCACGACCAGGCCGAAGCCATGGCGCTCGCAACCCGCATCGCCGTCATGGACAAGGGCCGGATCGTGCAGTTCGCGCCGCCGATCGAGATTTACCGCCGGCCCGCAACGACCTTCGTCGCCAACTTCGTCGGCAATCCGCCGATGAACCTCGTCCCCGTCGAAGCATCCATCGGCGATGGCGCCCTGCACCTGCGCGCCGATGGCCTGAAGCTCGCACCGATCGCGCTCACCGACGCCATCGCCAAGGCGGCGAAATCAGCCAGGATGACACTCGGTGTCCGCCCCGAACATTTGCGTATCGCGGCCGCAGGCGACCTGAACGTGGTTTCCGGCGAACTCTTCGCCAACGAGAACATGGGGCCGGAGAGCCTCGTCACGTTGGAGCGCGGCGACAACGGTCGCGTCACCGCGCGCATCTTCACCGACGACGAGATCAAGGTCGGAACCTCAGTCCATCTCGCCTTCGACGCCAGGCACATCACCCTCTTCGATGACAGCAGCGCCCGCATTCCCGCGGCAGACGAACGCTGAGGCCGCCATGCAGGAATTTGCCGTGCGCATCACCCGTAAGCATCAGGCGGCCGATCCCTATTTCTATCTGCCCTTCGAGGTGCCCGAAGGTGTAACGCGCATCGACGCGACGCTCAGCTATCCGAAGTCAGAGGCATGCATCATCGATCTCGGCGCGCTTGATCCGCGGGCGACCGAGTATCCGACCGGCCAGGGTTTTCGCGGCTGGAGCGGTGGCGCGCGTGACCGTTTCTTCATCGCTACCGACGACGCCACGCCCGGCTACATTCACGGCGAGATGCCGCCCGGCCAGTGGAAGGTGATGCTCGGCCTCTACAAGATCCCCGAAGAAGGCGCCGAGATTCGCGTGACGGTCGATTTCGACAGAAGCCCGCGCTCCATCGTGCCGCAGCCGGAAAGAACGTTCCCCGTGCGCAAACAGTCCGGATGGTATCGCGGCGATCTGCACTGCCACACCTTCCACTCGGATGCGGCTGGCTCGCCCGAACTGCTGCACGCCGCCGCCAAACAGGCGGGTCTCGATTTTCTTGCGGTCGCCGACCACAACACCATCACCCAGCGGCGCTACTTCCATCCGCATTCCTCCGCCGACCTCATCTTCATCCGCGCCATGGAAATCACCACCGCCGTCGGCCACGCCAATGTCTTCGGCGTCGACGATTGGGTCGATTTTCGCATGACGAAGCCGGAGCATGCCCGCACGCTCGCGAGCATGGTGCATGAGCGCGGCGGCCTGCTCTCGGTCAACCACGACAAGCCGACCATCCCCTG
This sequence comes from Ensifer sp. YR511, assembly GCF_900103045.1. NCBI lineage: Bacteria > Pseudomonadati > Pseudomonadota > Alphaproteobacteria > Hyphomicrobiales > Rhizobiaceae > Ensifer > Ensifer sp. YR511. The sequence goes on along the minus strand of NZ_FNGR01000009.1, from coordinate 139,640 downwards.
GGACTACGAACTGCCTGAGATCGACTGCATGGAGGTCTGGCAATCCCATTGGCTCGCCTGGAACTGGGTGTCGCTCGAGCGCTACCAGCAGCGCCTCGCCTCGGGCCTGAAGATCTCCGCCATCGGCGGCAGCGACTTCCACCAACCGGCGCGGCTATTGCCGGAGGGACCGCTGGTGCTCGCCCGCCCGACGACGGTGCTCTGGCTCAATGAACTCTCCGAAGACGCCGTGCTCGCCACGATGAGATCGGGCCACGGCTACGTGACGGAAAGCCCCACCGGCCCGCATCTCGAACTGATCGCCAACGGCCAACCGATGGGATCGACCGTGGTTGGCCCAGTGACCGCAGAGGCCTTGGCTCGCGGCGCCAAGGGCGACCGGCTGCTGTGGCTAGACGCTTCCGGCATCGTCGGTGAAGAGACCATCGAAGCTGACGACTGGACCGCCCACTATGCCGGTTCGCCCGATCGGTTCCTGCGGACCGAAATCGCCGCGGCCGCCAACCGGAGCGCGATCGTCGAGACATTCCGGGAGGCCCTCCACGGCAAAAATTTGCCCTGGGCGCTCTCGGAGGACGATCTCTCGAAACAGACGATCCGCCGGGCCATCAGCAATCCGATCTATTGCCGGCCCAACTGACGGCCGCTGCACTCCGCAACTGATCTCATTCTCAAAGTATGGGGCATCCGATTTCGGCACGCTCATATTTTCCGCTTTACCGACACATTTTACGATTGCAGCAATTTTAAGCAGAAAATTTCCGTGCTAAGAAAAAAGGCAGAGACTACCGCGACAGCACGTTAGGACCCCCATGGCGGCACGCCAGCGCATCATTCCCGTCCGGCGGGAATACAATCGTTGGGTCGCCAACCAGACGCTTGAAGACTATGCGCTGCGCTTCACCGCCAAGAGCGCCCGGCGCTTCTCTTCCGAACGCATTTCCCAGACCGCCATCGGCGCGATCTCCTTTCTGGCGCTGGAAGCGATCGGTGGCGCCATCACCATGTCCTATGGCACCACCAATGCGATCGTTGCGATCGTCGTCGCCAGCCTGATGATCCTGACCGTGGGCCTGCCGATCAGCCGCTATGCGATCCGCCACGGTGTCGACATCGATCTGCTCACCCGCGGCGCCAGCTTCGGCTATATCGGCTCGACGGTGACCTCGCTGATTTATGCCAGCTTCACCTTCATCCTCTTTGCGATCGAGGCCTCGATCATGTCGGGCGCACTCGAACTGGCGCTCGGCATACCGCTCTGGATCGGCTACATCCTGAGCGCCGTCGTCGTGATCCCGCTCGTCACCCATGGCGTGCGGCTGATCAGCAAGTTCCAGTTGATCACGCAGCCGTTCTGGATCGTGCTCAACGTCCTGCCCTTCGTCTTCATCGCCTTTGCCGATTGGGAGAAGGTCGGCGCCTGGCTCGCCTATGCGGGCATGCATCACGCCTCGGGTCCTCCGGGTACCTTCGCGCCTTTTGACCTCGTCGAATTCGGTGCGGCCTCTGCCGTCATCTTCGCGCTGATGGCGCAGATCGGCGAACAGGTCGACTTCCTGCGCTTCCTGCCGCCGGACGGACAGCGCAAGCTGCACCACCGCATCGCCGTCTTTCTCGCCGGTTCCGGCTGGGTGATCGTCGGCGCGCCCAAACTGCTCGCCGGCTCGTTCCTGGTGGTGCTGGCGCTTTCTGCCGGTGTGCCTTCGACCAAAGCCGCCGATCCGGCGCAGATGTACTACACCGCCTTCGGCTACATGATCCCCTCCGATACGGCAGCACTTCTCCTGATGGTCGCCTTCGTCGTCGTGTCGCAGTTGAAGATCAACGTCATGAACGCCTATGCCGGGTCGCTCGCCTGGTCGAACTTCTTCTCGCGGCTCACCCACAGCCATCCGGGCCGGGTCGTCTGGCTGGTCTTCAACGTCGCCATCGCGCTCCTTTTGATGGAGCTCGGCATCTACCGGCTGCTTGAGGAAACACTCGGCGTCTTCTCGATTATCGCCATGGCCTGGCTTTGCACGATTTCGGCCGATCTTTTCGTCAACAAGCCGCTCGGCCTGTCGCCTCCCGGCATCGAGTTCAAGCGCGCCCATCTCTACGACATCAACCCTGTGGGTCTCGGCGCGATGGCGATCTCGGCGACCGTGGCGCTGACAGCGCATTTCGGTGCCTTCGGCGAGATTGCCGCCTCGCTCGCGCCATACATCGCGCTGGTCGTCGCCTTCATCGCCTCGCCGCTGATTGCCTGGGGCACCGACGGCAAGTTCTATCTCGCGCGCAAGCCGCGCAGGAGCTGGGCCAACCGGATGGACATCACCTGCTCGATCTGCGAGCATCCGTTCGAGCCGGAGGACATGGCCTGGTGCCCCGCCTATGCAGCGCCGATCTGCTCGCTCTGCTGCTCGCTCGACAGCCGCTGCCACGACATGTGCAAGCCGAAGGCCCGCTTCAACGCCCAGGTCGCGACCGTCGCGACCACGTTGCTTCCACGCACCGTCACGGAAAAGCTCGCGACGCGGCTCGGCCGCTACGCGATCTCTGCGGTGCTGTCGATCGCCGGCATCGGCCTCATCCTCGCGATGATCGCCCACCAGACCGCCGGCACATCTCCCGAGATCGCTGCGGTCGTCGAGCGCACGGTCGCCGTCGTCTTCTTCGTCTTTGCCGTGCTCGCTGGTATCGTCTCCTGGTTCTACGTGCTCGCCCATGACAGCCGCGTCGTCGCCGAAGAAGAATCCTCGCGCCAGAACACCCTGCTTCTGAAGGAAATCGCCGCCCACAAGAAGACCGACGCCGCACTCCAGCAGGCAAAGGAAACAGCGGAAGCAGCCAACCGCGCCAAGAGCCGCTATGTCGTCGGCCTCAGCCATGAGCTTCGCACGCCTCTCAACGCCGTGCTCGGCTACGCCCAGGTTCTGGAGCGCGACGAGACGATCCCCCCGGCGCGTCAGGGCGCGATCAAGGTGATCAAGCGCAGCGCCGACCATCTTTCCGGCCTGATTGACGGCCTCTTGGATATCTCGAAGATCGAGGCCGGCAAGCTGCAGGTCTATTCCAATGAGATCAACATTCACGATTTCCTCGACCAGATCGTCGAAATGTTTCGGCCGCAGGCATTGGCCAAGGGCATCAGCTTCGAGCACGAGCGCGCTAGCGGCCTGCCACGCCATGTGAAGACCGACGAAAAGCGCCTGCGGCAGATCCTCGTCAATCTCCTGTCCAACGCATTGAAGTTCACCGAGCGTGGCGGCATCCGCCTGGATGTCGCCTATCGCAGCCAGGTGGCGACCTTCACGATTGCAGACAGCGGCCGCGGCATTGCCGACAAGGATCTGCCGCGCATCTTCGATCCGTTCCAGCGCGGCGAGGCCGAACATCTCGGTAGTATGCCGGGCCTCGGCCTCGGCCTGACGATCACGCGGCTCCTGACGCAGACGCTCGGCGGCGAAATCGCAGTCACCAGCACGCCTGGGCAAGGCACCACCTTCCGCGTCCGGCTGATGCTGTCGGCGGTAGATCGTCCGCTACCTCCCGCAGCCCCGCGGCGTATCACCTCCTATCTCGGCCCGCGCCGCACCATCGTCATCGTCGACGACAATGCCGACCATCGCGACCTCATGCGCGAGATCCTCGTGCCGATGGACTTCACGGTGCTGACGGCCGCGTCCGGAGCCGATTGTCTGGCGCTGCTTCAAGACCTCGGCGCCGACCTCTTCCTGATCGATATCTCGATGCCGGGCATGAGCGGCTGGGAGCTTGTCGAGCGGCTGCGCCAGGGCGGGCAGATCGCGCCGATCATCATGCTTTCGGCCAATATCGGCGATGGCTCGGCGACCGGAGCATTCCGCGGCCACAACGACACGCTCGCCAAGCCCTTCCCCGTCGGGCAACTCGCCGACAAGCTCGCCGTGCACCTTGGCCTCACCTGGGTTCACGAGGGAGAGGAGAAGCAAGCACACCCGTCGCCGGCGGCCGAACCGTTGACGCGCCCCGACGCCTATCACGTGGAAGAGCTGATCCGCCTTGGAGAGATCGGCTATGTCAGGGGCATCGAAGCCAAGCTGACGGAAATTGCCCTGCAGCCCGAACACCAGCCCTTCGCCGAGCGCGCCCGCGCCTATGTGCAGGCCTTCGACCTCTCGGGCTACGACGCTTTCCTCAAGAACAACGCAGCCAACGGAGACGACGCCCATGGCTGAGGCCAACGACCGCCGCGACATCGTGCTTCTCGTCGACGATTCCCCGGAGGCGCTCGGTTTTTTGACGGAAGCGCTGGAGCAATCCGGCTTTTCCGTGCTGATCGCGACCTCCGGCAGCGCCGCCCTTTCGATCGCCGAGCGCATCACGCCCGACGTCATTCTGCTCGATGCCGTCATGCCCGGGATCGACGGCTTCGAGACCTGCCGACGCCTCAAGGGCAACGCCGCCGTCGGCCAGACGCCGGTGCTGTTCATGACCGGCCTGACCGAGACCGAACATGTGGTGCGTGCGCTCGAGGCCGGCGGCGTCGACTATCTGACCAAGCCGATCAACATCGATGAGCTGAGGGCGCGCATTCGCGTCCATCTCTCGAACGCCCGTTCGGCCCAGAGCGCACGGGTCGCACTCGACGCAGCCGGCCGCCATCTGCTCGCGGTGCGCAGCGACGGAAGCGTCTGCTGGTCGACGCCCCAGGCGACGCGTCTCGTCAACGCCGCAACCGGCCGCGACGATGGCATGGCGATCGTCACCCGGCGCATCGCGGGCTGGATGGCAAACCGCCTGCGCACCGGAGCGCCCGACGACAGCACCTTCACGCTCGACCAGCCCGAGCAGTCGTCCCTGCAGATATCCTTCCTCGGCTCGATCGGTCCGAATGAACATCTCTTCCGCCTCACCGCCGAAAATCGCCGCTCCGACGATGCGGTGTTACGCCAGCACTTCGCATTGACCCCAAGGGAATCGGAGGTGCTGCTGTGGATCGCCAAGGGCAAGGCGAACCGCGACATCGGCGAGATCCTCGGCTTGAGCGCACGGACCGTCACCAAGCATCTGGAGCAGATCTATGTGAAGCTCGGCGTCGAGAACCGGGCGTCTGCCGCGGTGAAGGCGACGCAGGTTCTGCACAGTCTATAGGCAGGCTGCGGTCCGATTTCCGTCCCGCTTCTTGCTGCCGCACGTCCAGCATCATGGGCGGGTCAGCACCTGCTGCAAGCGACAGCCGACCGGCACGCATCGCAAGCAGCAATCTGCACGCGCTCAGGCCGCGTCCGCCGTTCACCTTGCCTGCAACGCTGCCCAGGCGAAGGCCTCATCGAGTGCGGCAAACTTGACCGCTTGCCAATGGCGGTAATCGTCGACCAGGTCACGCGAAATCCAGAGCGGACCGCGGCTGCCGGAACTCTCCCAGCCGAGAACGCCGAGATCACCGGCACGCGCGAAAACCCTCTGCGCATGGGTGCGCGAGATGATGTAGCGGCTGGAGATCTCACCTGGCTTCAGGGGCCCGATCCAAATCCGCTGATCGGGCAGGACGCCCGTCGGCAGCCGCGCCACCAGGTCGTGCAGGATGTTGCTGCCTGACTCCGTCGAGACGAAAGCGGCGATGCTTTCGGGTGGCTCGCACCAGGCGCGATCCGCGATGAGCCGCCGCATCGCACGCGGGAGCGCATGATGCATCAAGGTCGGCTCGGTTTGCGACTGCGCCAGCCTTGTCCCCTCGTCGAGCCTGTCGAGCGACGAAAGGTGCCCCTCGAACCACTGCCGGATCAGGCCCTCGGCGACATCGGAAAGGATCAGGGGCCTGATCCGCTTGTCACCGCCCTGTTCCGCATCGAGAAGCAGTCGATAGTTGCGCATCTCGGCCAGGTGCGCCGCTGCCGTGTTCTTGCTGGCTACGTTGTTGCCGGCGATAAAGTCGATCAGCCTTGCCGCCGTCAGTTCGGGGCGGGATGGGTCGGTCAGACGCTCGAAATGCAGCGTCAGGATGGCCTGGGTGAGCAGCCATTTTCTCAGGCTGGCGGTGTAGCGCACGATGCGCGGAGCGGCGTCATGGATCGCAACCATATGAAGGGCCGCCTGACGCAACGCCTCCCCAAAGAGCGGATCGCCGACGAACCGCTCAGGCGTGAACGGCGTTTCGCCGTCCGGGGATCGGACACATCCGGATCGCGCCGTCACGGGCAGTCTCCAGACAGCGTAACCGCTGTTCGTTGCTTGCGACCGCGTGAAATGAACCGGTGGCTGGCGGGTGCCTTTAGGCGGACCCGGGCACCCGGATCGGTTGAAAAAGGCAAAAAGCGCGTAACACCGAACATAAACCAGTCCCCCTCCCGCCCCGGTGGCCAATAGCTAAATCGGACAGACAGCGCAGATCGAGGTCTATACTTACAAGGTAACGAAGTCTTTACCCGTTTTTACGGATGGGGACGACGAGACGCTGTTTCAGAGATCAACGTTAATACGGGAAATTGAAAACAGCAGCGCACGTGCAGGCAAATCTGATAAAACAGCGCCAGCGATCACATTTTGATGGCTGCCCGGATGCGTGCCCGATTGTTGATCGATCGTAAGATCCGGCCAGATAATGAAGCCAATGAGGAACTTCGCCGCCACATGTTGCGTTGACGCTCATGTGCGGCAACGGGGTGTTCCAGCATCCACGCAAATGGGAGGTGCAAGGCATGTGGCGATGGCTCCTGATGGCCGCACTCATCTTGCCGTCCACGAGTGCCTCACGGGCAGACGAGGGCGCGTTCTTGAAGACCCTCGGCGGCAACTGGGCAGGCACCGGAACGGTGCGCATCCGTGCCCACATGTCTCCGATGAACATTTCCTGCAACTTCAGTTCCAAGGCGAGCGACGCCGCTCTATCGATGGAGGGCGTCTGCCGCGGCATGCTGCTGATTTCGCGATCCATCGACGCGAAGCTGCGCTTTACCGGGTCCACCTATAGCGGCTCCTATCTCGGCCCCCGCGGCGGCCGCGCCGGGCTCAACGGCACACGACGCGGCGATGCGATCAACCTCACCATTCGATGGGCGAAGGAAGTCAATGGCGACCGCAGTGCCGACCTGACCTTACGCAAGGTCGGCACCAACGGGATGCAGTTGAAGACGATCGACGTCGATCCCGCTTCCGGCAAGCGGATCGTCACGAGCGAGATCAATCTCAAGCGAAAATAGCCTTGGGCCACCATGCCCCCTTCGGACCGGAACCGGGGCGGAGTTGGCGCGTTGCCGGCGCCGTCAGGCTACCGCTGCCACCCGGGCATCGAAATCCGCGGTCCATTGTAGCGACGGCCGCGCGCCACAGCGCTCGACCCAGTCCTTGATGACGGCGCTATCCGGCGTTGCCGCGGGATACCAGGCGAAGGGCGAATGCAAGAGCAGGTCGGCCGCCGAGTAGTGCTCGCCCATCAGATACGGACTGTCCTTCAACGCGTCTTCCAGGCGTGCCGCCATCTCTGTCGGGCCGCGGAAGGTGGCGTCGAAATAGGGATGCGAAACCCCCGCGGCTTGCGCGATCAGCACCGGCTCGACCACACCGGCATACCAGGCAAGCCAGCTGAGATAACGGCCACGCTGCGGATCGCCAGCATGCGGCGCCATCCCCTTTTCCGGGAAGAGGTCGGTCAGGTATTGGATGATCGCAATGGTTTCCCAGAGCACCACACCGTCATGAACGAGCAGCGGCACCTTACCCTCCGGGTGCGGATTCGCCGGATCCTTTCGACCGCTGCCGTCACCGCGAGTGATGTCGACGATCTCGACTTCCACCTTGTCGAGAGCATCGAGTTCGCGAAGCAGGGTGATGATGCGCGACGAGCGCGAGCGCGGGGCGTGAAAGAGTGTCAGCATAGTCTGGATCCTCGGTTGCGTTTGGCGATGCGGATCTTATACAGTCGGCCAACTGCCAGTTTTCGTCAGTAGGGTTCGTCTATCTTTCAGCCATGGCCCGTAGTGATCGTCTGTTCCGCCTGCTCCAGGCGCTGCGCACACTCCCCTCCCCGGTAACGGCGGCCCGCCTTGCCGAGGAAACCGGCGTGTCGTTGCGCTCGCTCTATCGGGACATCGACAGCCTGCGCGCCGCCGGCGCCGTCATCGATGGCGAGCGCGGCTTCGGCTACCGGCTGACGGAGGATATCGCCTTGCCGCCGCAAACCTTTACCCGCCTGGAGATCGAGGCGCTGGTGCTCGGCCTTGCCGAGGTGCAGCACATGGGCGAGCCGGATCTTGCCGCGGCGGCACGCGCCGTCCTTTCCAAGATAACGGCGACACTGCCCGATCGGTTGCAACGCCAGGCGCTTCATGCGGTCTCGCAGGTCTATCGCTTCGACAGGAGAGGGCCGCCACCCGTCGATGTCTCCCTGCTGCGCGAAGCCTCCTGGCAGGAACGCGCCGTCATCATCGGCTATGTGGATGCCTTGGGGCAGCGGACCGACCGGCAGGTTTTGCCGCTTGCCATCGTCTATCTGGAACGGGTTCTGGTGCTTCTCGCCTGGTGCTGCCTTCGAGAAGGTTACCGCAAGTTCCGCGTCGACCGCATCGTCGATGTCAGCACGACGGAGGAGAGCTTCCGTCCGCGTCGGGTGCCGATGCTCCGGGAGTTCATCGGCTTCTTGAACGCTGGCGCGCCGGACACATCGAAGATGACGCTGAGCGGCCAATAGCCGCAAACGACGACGCGGCCCGTGTTGCCACGGACCGCGTTCGGACTGCTTTTTTGCAGTCATGCCTTGGGAGGCAAACTTATTCCGCCGGCTGCAAGGCCGGCTGCGGCAGCGCCTCCGGCGCACGGCCGCCGAGGACCGCGGCCATCTGCGCTTCATCCAGTTCGCCTTCCCACTTCGCAACGACGATCGTGGCGACCGCATTGCCGACGAAGTTGGTGAGCGCGCGGCATTCCGACATGAAGCGGTCGATGCCGAGGATCAGCGCCATGCCGGCGACCGGCACCGCCGGGACGACCGAAAGCGTCGCAGCCAGCGTGATGAAACCAGCGCCGGTGATGCCGGCAGCACCCTTGGAGCTCAACATCGCGACGAGAAGCAGCAGCACCTGATCGCCGAGCGACAGCGGGATATCCATCGCCTGGGCGATGAAGAGCGCGGCCAGCGTCATGTAGATGTTGGTGCCGTCGAGGTTGAAGGAATAGCCGGTCGGGATGACCAGACCAACGACCGAGCGCTTGCAGCCGGCCTTTTCCATCTTGCTCATCAGGCCCGGAAGAGCGGCTTCCGACGAGGACGTGCCGAGCACCAGGAGCAGTTCTTCCTTGATGTAACGGATCAGCGCAACGATCGAGAAGCCATTGTAGCGGGCGACCGCGCCAAGAACGACGAACACGAAGAGGAAGGACGTGATGTAGAAGGTGCCGATCAGCATCGCCAGGTTGGCGATCGAGCCGACGCCGTATTTGCCGATGGTAAACGCCATCGCGCCGAAGGCGCCGATCGGGGCGGCCTTCATCAGGATGCCAACGAGCTTGAAGACCGGCAGCGTCAGCGCGTGCAGGAAGTCGACGACGGGCTCAGCCTTTTTGCCGACCATGGCAAGCGACAGACCGAAGAGCACGGAGATGAACAACACCTGCAGGATGTCGCCATCGGCAAAGGCGCCGACGAGCGTCGTCGGGATGATGCCCATCAGGAAGCCGGTGATCGTCTGCTCATGCGCCTTTTCGGCATAGGTGGTCACGGCCTTGACGTCGAGCGAGGCCGGATCGATGTGCATGCCGGCGCCCGGCTGGACGACATTGGCGACGATCAGGCCGATGATCAGCGCGAGCGTCGAAAACGTGAGGAAGTAGATCATCGCCTTGCCGGCGACGCGGCCGACCTTGGCAAGATCGGTCATGCCGGCGATGCCGGTCGCGACCGTCAGGAAGATGACCGGCGCGATGATCATCTTGACGAGACGGATGAAGGCGTCGCCGAGCGGCTTCAGCTCGGTGCCGAGCGACGGATAGAAATGGCCGAGCAGGATGCCGGCGGCGATCGCCACCAGAACCTGGACATAGAGATGGCGATAGAAAGGTGTCTTGCCGCGCGGTTCCGCGGATTGTTCGATAATCATGAGATCCTCCACTGGACCCAGTCCGGCGTCATGCCGGGCCTCCCGGGTCAATTTCCGATGCGCGACAGCGCGGGCTGTCATGAGGATGTCATTTGCAACGGTCGTGCCAGTTGGCCGCGGCAGGAACCAAGCCTTTGAATTGATGAGGATGTTTTGTGCAGGCGGCTCGATGCGCACAAAGAGTTGAGCGGATTTCCGCACATGCCATCTGGAAGGCTGAGCGAAAAAATGCACAATTGGGCGATGTTCAACGCCCTGTCCGCCCCCCTCAATCTGGCAGATCTCGACCAGTCGATGCGCCGCACCTGGCTGGTCTTTGCCGGCCTTGCCGTCGCGCTGCTTGTCGCCGCGCTCCTGCTTGCCGGCGAGTACGGCCGAAGCCAGGCGCTCGAAACTGTCGATGCCCAAAGCCGGATCGATGCCAATCTGAAGGCCTCGCTGCTGCGCGCCGTACTCGAACGCCAACGCTCGACGCCGCTGGTGCTGGCCGACGATGTCGAGGTGAAGGCAGCCCTTTCGACCCGCGGCACAGAGGCGCTGCAACGGCTGAACGAGAAGCTGCAGGCGCTGGCGACCAACACGGACGCCGCTGTCATCTACGTGATCGGCCCCGATGGCGTCGCCGTCGCTGCCAGCAACTGGCGCGAGCCGACGAGTTTCGTTGGCAACGACTATGCCTTCCGCGAATATTTCCGCATGGCGATGCGCGACGGCAAGGCCGAGCATTTCGCCATGGGCAACGTCAGCAAGCGGCCGGGCCTCTACATTTCGCGTCGGGTCCAGGGTCCTGACGGCCCGATCGGCGTCGTCGTCGCCAAGCTCGAATTCGACGATGTGGAAGCCGAATGGCTCGCCTCCGGCAAGCCGGTCTACGTCACCGACCGGCGCGGCATCGTGCTGATCACCAGCTTCCCCTCCTGGCGCTTCATGACGACCAGAACAATTCCACGCGACCGCGTCGCCGCCATCCGCGACAGCCTGCAATTTGGCGATGCCTCGCTGCTGCCGCTGCCCTTCCGCGACATCGAGCCGACCAGCGATGGCTCCAGCGAGTTGCGCGCACTGTTGCCGGGCGACAGCGAACGTCGGTTCCTCCGGGTCGAAACCATGGTTCCGACCACCAGCTGGCGGCTGGAGCAGCTGGCGCCGCTCGATGGCGCGATCTCGGCGGCAACCCGGGAGGCCCGGCTGATTGCCCTGGCCCTCCTCGCACCGCTGCTCGCTTTTACCGCGGTCCTCCTGCGCCGCCGCCAGACGCTGGCACTGGTGTCTGCGCGCGATCGCGCCGCGCGCGACGAGCTGGAGACCCGCGTAGCGGAGCGCACACATGACCTCAGCCTTGCCCGCGATCATCTCGAAACGGAGATCGCCGACCACCGGCGTACCGGCGAGAAGCTGCAGGCGGTGCAGCAGGAACTGGTTCAGGCGAACCGGCTGGCGATCCTTGGCCAGGTGGCGGCCGGCGTCGCCCACGAGATCAACCAGCCGGTCGCGACCATCCGCGCCTATGCCGACAACGCCCGCACCTTCCTCGAACGCGGCCAGCAGCAGACCGCGGTCGAGAACCTTGTCAGCATCGCCGAACTGACCGATCGGGTCGGCACCATCACCGACGAACTCAGAAGCTTCGCTCGCAAGGGCCGCTTCGTCGCCGAGCCGACGCCCATGCGCGACGTGATCGAGGGGGCGATGATGCTGCTGCGCAGCCGCTTTGCCGGCCGCATGGATGCGATCGTCATCGACCTCCCGGAAAATGGCCTCAGCGTCCTCGGCAGCCGCATCCGGCTCGAGCAGGTGCTGATCAACCTTTTGCAAAATGCCTTGGAAGCGCTCGGCACGCGCAGCGACGCCGAGATCCGCGTGCGCTGCGAGGACGGTCCCTCCGGGACGGTTTTGCTCGTCGTTGCCGATAACGGCCCAGGCATTCCCCTGCACATCCACGAGGATCTGTTCACGCCGTTCAACACCTCGAAGGATGAAGGGCTCGGCCTCGGCCTTGCCATCTCCAAGGAGATCGTCGCCGACTATGGCGGCGATATCACCGTCGAAACCAGCGACAGGGGCACCGTCTTCACGGTTCGCCTGAAGAGGGCCTGAGCGATGCAGCCGACCGTCTATCTCGTCGACGACGACAACCATCTGCGCAAGGCGATGACGCAGACGCTGGAACTCGCCGGCCTCGCCATTACCCCTTTTGCCAGCGCTGCCGAAGCGTTGAAGACGCTGGATGCGAATTTCGACGGCGTCGTCGTCAGCGATATCCGCATGCCGGGCATCGACGGCCTCGCCTTCTTCCGCCGCATCGAAGCTTTCGACGCGGATCTGCCAGTGATCCTGGTGACCGGCCATGGCGATATCCCGATGGCAGTGCAGGCGCTGCAGGATGGCGTCTACGACTTCATCCCCAAACCCTTTGCCGCCGACCGGCTGGTGCAGAGCGTGCATCGCGCGCTGGAAAAACGCCGGCTCGTGATGGAAAACCGCGCGCTGAAACGCGCCGCCGAGACGGCCGGCGACAGCCTGCCGCTGATCGGCCAGACGCCGGTCATGGAACGTTTGCGCCAGACGATCCGGCACATTGCCGATACCGATGTCGACGTGCTCGTCGCCGGCGAGACGGGCAGCGGCAAGGAGGTGGTGGCGACGCTGCTCCACAATTGGAGCCGACGCCGCAACGGCAACTTCGTGGCGCTGAATTGCGGGGCGCTGCCCGAAACGGTGATCGAAAGCGAACTCTTCGGCCACGAACAGGGCGCCTTCACCGGCGCCTTGAAGAAGCGCATCGGCCGGATCGAGCATGCGAGCGGCGGCACGCTGTTCCTCGACGAGATCGAGGCGATGCCACCGGCGACTCAAGTGAAGATGCTGCGCGTTCTGGAAGCGCGAGAGATCACGCCGCTCGGGACCAACCAGGTTCGTCCGGTCGATATCCGCGTCATCGCGGCTGCCAAAATCGATCTCGGCGACCCGGCGCAGCGCGGCGATTTCCGGGAAGATCTCTACTTTAGATTGAATGTCGTAACACTGTCGATCCCGCCGCTGCGCGAACGCCGAGACGATATCCCGCTGCTCTTCTCGCACTTCCTGACGCGGGCGGCCGAGCGCTTCAAGCGCGACGCGCCTGTGGTCACATCGGCCGTGCAGAAACATCTGATGACGCATGCCTGGCCGGGCAATGTGCGCGAGCTCTCGCACTTTGCCGAACGCGTGGCGCTTGGTGTCGAAGGTCCGCTGGGACAGCCGATTGCGCCCGCCGGACAGCCTGGATTTGCGCTCCCGGAACGGCTCGAACGCTACGAGGCGGAGATCCTGAAAGAGGTGTTGCGGGCTCAGCGCGGCGACGTCAAGGCGACGATCGAGGCGCTCGGCATTCCGCGCAAGACATTCTACGACAAGCTCCAGCGCCACGGCATCAACCGTGCCGATTACGCCGAGCGGGCCGCACCGGAAAAGGCCGGCCGCTAGCGTCAAACCCGAATCCGTCACCACACGCAATAGGTGCATCTTTGTCGGCAGGCGAATTCACGCTTGACGACCCGGGCCGATCGATGGCTATGATCTAGGCATTCACCAGGGGGGTCCCGCAAGGGGCTGAGATTCTGCTGGATGGCCGGCTTGCCGGCTGTGGCGCAGTGACCCGTTGAACCTGATCCAGTTCATACTGGCGTAGGGACGGTGCAGATATCGAAGCCAGGATTCCGTGCGTCCAGCATCTGGCGGAGCGTCTTTCATCCTTCCGGCATCAGAACTGGGTCTCCAATTGCAAACTTGGAGCCTCGTCATGAATATTGCCACCAAACCCGCAGCCCTCACGGTCACGCAAGGACCGCTTCCCGCCTCTCGCAAGATCCACAAGCCGGGCGTGCTTCATCCGGATATCCGCGTGCCGATGCGCGAGATTGCGCTCCACCCGACGTCGGGGGAGCAACCGGTTACGGTCTATGATTCCTCCGGCGCCTACACCGCCGACGACGCCGAGATCCGCATCGAGGACGGCCTGCCGCGGCTGCGCCGCAACTGGATCGTCGACCGCGGCGATGTGGAAACCTATGAGGGACGCGTGGTCCGCCCCGAGGACAACGGCTTTGTGAGCGGCGACAGGCTGACACCGACCTTCCCGTTTCAGCATGCGCCGCTGAAGGCCACGGGCGGCCGCGCAGTGACCCAGCTTGCCTATGCCCGCGCCGGCATCATCACGCCGGAAATGGAGTTCGTGGCGATCCGCGAAAATCTCGGCCGCGACGCGGCGCGCGCGAAGGTCCGGGACGGTGAAAGCTTCGGCGCCCACATCCCCGATCACGTGACACCCGAATTCGTGCGCCAGGAAATCGCCAGCGGCCGGGCGATCCTGCCTGCCAACATCAACCACCCGGAGTCCGAGCCGATGATCATCGGCCGGAATTTTCTGGTGAAGATCAACGCCAATATCGGCAACTCCGCCGTCACCTCGTCGATGGCGGAAGAGGTCGAAAAGATGGTCTGGGCGACGCGCTGGGGCGCTGACACCGTCATGGACCTTTCGACCGGCCGCAACATCCACAACATCCGCGAATGGATCATCCGCAACTCACCGGTTCCGATCGGCACCGTGCCGCTTTACCAGGCGCTGGAAAAGGTCAACGGCATTGCCGAGGACCTCACCTGGGAAGTCTATCGCGACACGCTGATCGAGCAGGCCGAACAGGGCGTCGACTATTTCACCATCCATGCCGGCGTCCGGCTGCACTACATCCCGCTCACCGTCGATCGCGTCACCGGCATCGTTTCGCGCGGCGGCTCGATCATGGCCAAGTGGTGTCTGCATCACCATCGCGAGAGCTTCCTTTACGAGCATTTCGAGGAAATCTGCGACATCTGCCGCGCCTATGACGTCTCCTTCTCGCTCGGCGACGGCCTGCGCCCCGGCTCGATCGCCGATGCCAACGACGCGGCACAATTCGCCGAACTCGAAACGCTCGGCGAGCTCACCAAGATCGCCTGGGCCAAGGATTGTCAGGTGATGATCGAAGGCCCCGGCCACGTGCCGATGCACAAGATCAAGGAGAACATGGACAAGCAACTCGCCGTCTGCGGCGAGGCGCCATTCTACACACTCGGACCGCTGACGACGGACATTGCGCCCGGCTACGACCACATCACGTCGGGCATCGGCGCGGCGATGATCGGCTGGTTCGGCACCGCCATGCTCTGCTACGTCACGCCGAAGGAGCATCTCGGTCTTCCCGATCGCAACGACGTCAAGGTCGGCGTCATCACCTACAAGATCGCCGCCCATGCCGCCGATCTCGCCAAGGGCCATCCGGCCGCCCAGGTGCGCGACGACGCGCTGTCGCGCGCCCGCTTCGAATTCCGCTGGGAGGACCAGTTCAACCTCTCGCTCGACCCGGAGACGGCCCGTAACTTCCACGACGAGACACTGCCGAAGGAAGCGCACAAGGTCGCGCATTTCTGCTCCATGTGCGGCCCGAAATTCTGCTCGATGCGGATCTCGCACGACATCCGCGCAGAAGCGCAGAAGGAAGGCCTGGAGGCAATGGCCGCGAAATACCGCGAGGGCGGCGACCTCTATATGCCGGTGGAAGGGGCGGCTGGCGCGGCCGAGTAGACGACAGAGACTCGTTGAAGGGGCCAGTCACGGCCCCTTCAGTTCACTCAGGACTCCGCCTCCCGCCTCGGAAGCGGAAGCGGCGACCGCCAAGGCTCTCCTCCTCCGTCATGCTCGGGCTTGAGCCGAGCATGACGGAGGGTGGGAGGCGCGCCAACGACCCCGTTCAATCGACAAACATGCAACGTCCTCTGTCCCTCTCGCGATCCCTCAGCGATGCGGGCGATCATCTGCATGTCGTGGCCGCTGCCAGAGGCCCGCACCTTGCGCTCCGTGTCGCCCGTCCCCCCAACAGCTTGTCCCCACATCGATTGAACGATATGCAAGGCGCACGCAAAAGTCGCTGTCGGCGAAATTCATTCGCGACGAGCAGCCGTACTGTACCGCGCAAAAGTCTTGCAGGACGACGCAAGAACGCCGTTTGCACAAGGAGAATGACTTGAGGACATGCCTGTTGAGACTGACGGCCTTGTCCATAGGAGCCCTTGCAGCATTCGGCGGAGATCTGCCGCGCCTCAACGGTGACCGGGGCTTTGCCGCGGGCCTTTCCTGGATTTCCGCTGCCCATGCGGACGACGCCGATGCCGGCGGCACGAATGGTGAAGGTGCCGCGGGCGGCAGCGACCAAGGTAGCGAAAACGTCGGGAGCGGCGGAAGCAACGGCACAGAGGGTGGCGGCGATTGGGGCTCCGGCGATGGTAGCGGCGTGGGCGGCGAGCCCGGCGGGACCGGGGCTGGCGGTGGAGGCGGCGTCATCGACGGAAGCGGCCTGAGCGGCGGAGACAGCGAGCGCCACTCATCCTCATCGCGCGACGGGCGGGATTACGGACCAACCGGCAGCGTATGGCACGGCGGCAGCAGTTTCCTCAATCTTTTTCGCCGGACACCGGAAGAGCCTCCCGAGGGGAGCGGGCCAGAGTCTTCCACCCGGCAGAAGAGCGATGCGGGATCCCGCAAAAGCGCGGGTCACACCAGAACAGAGCCCTGAAGAGATGTCTGCTTCGTCGCGCCGAAGGATGCCGTGTGCTGTTTATCGCAGACATAGAAGCGTCTGCGCCTGGATGCTTGGGCCAAGCCCTGGCATGACGGAGCAGCGGGAGGCGCGCTATCGATCCCGTTCGATCAACGAACGCGCAACGTCCCTATAGCCCTATAGCCTCTAGCGACCACTCACCATCCGCTCGACCACATCGAGCAGCACGTTGGCGCCGGCGACCAGATCATCCGGCTCCGTGTGTTCGCGCGGATTATGGCTGATGCCGTCGCGGCTCGGAACGAAGATCATCGCCGTCGGCGCGATGCGGGCGATCATCTGGGCATCATGACCGGCGCCCGAGGTCATGCGCCGGCTCTTGAGGCCTCGCGCCTTCGCCGAAGCCTCGACCGCTGCGACGATGCCCTGATCGAAGGCGACCGGCTGGAAGCGTGCCAGCCGCTCGACCGAGATCGTTACCCCCTCTTCCGCGCCGATGCGCACCAGAAAGTCCGTAAGCGCCGCTTCGAGCGCCTGCAGCCGATCCTCGTCCGGATCGCGCAGATCGACGGTGAAGGCGGCACGCGATGGGATGACGTTGATCGCGTCGGGCTCGAAACGCATGGTACCAATGGTCGCGACACTCGGCGCGTTCGACCGGGCAATATGCTCGCGCAGGAAGAGGCCGACACGCGCGGCCGCGAGACCGGCGTCGGAACGCATTGCCATCGGCGTGGTGCCGGCATGGTTGGCGATGCCATCGATCGTCACGCGCTGCCAGGAAATGCCCTGCAGGTTCTCGACGGCACCGATCGCAAAACCCTCGCGCTGCAGCACCGGCCCCTGCTCGATATGGAGCTCGACATAGGCGTGGGGCTTGAGGAACCCCGGCTCAACGTTGCCGGCATAACCGATGCGCGCGAGTTCTTGCCCAAGCACCGCGCCGTCCGTGCCGGTGGTTGCGAGCGCCGTCTCCACCGGCAGGCCGCCGGCATAGACAAGCGAGCCGAGCATGTCGGGCGCAAAACGCACGCCCTCCTCATTGGTAAAGGCGGCAACGACGATCGGTCGGGCCGGCGTCACGCCACGGTCCTTCAGCGTCTCGATCACTTCGAGCGCGGCAAGTACGCCGTAACATCCGTCATAGATGCCGGCATTGATGACCGTATCGATGTGCGAGCCGAGCATGATCGGCGCTTCGCCGCTGTTCTCCTCGCTGCGCCAGATGCCGAAGATGTTACCAATCTGGTCCACGGCCACATCGAGGCCGCCGCCTCGATCCAGGCGACGAGGCGGTTGCGGCCGGCCTTGTCGTTGTCGGAGCCGGCCAGCCGGGTCAGTCGCCCTTCTGCATCGCGACCGATTTCGCCAAGCTCGCGGATGCGCCCGATGAGGCGCGCGGCGTCGATGGAAGGAAATGACATGTTAGTCCTGCTTTCATGCGGATTTTGGTTCATGGCCGGCTATCAGCCAACGCCAGTCTCTGCCGGATAATCTCGGCGTGATAACGCGCGCCGAAGATCAGGGCGTCGTCGTTGAAGTCGTAACGCGGATTGTGCAGCGGCGCCGATGTCTCGCCATTGCCGATAAAGACGAAGCAGCCCGGAACGTGCTCAAGGAAGCGTGCGAAATCCTCCGAGCCGGTCATCGGCTCGGCGGCCGTTGCGACATTCCCGGTCCCGAACACCGTTTCTGCTGCGGCAAAGGCGTGGCCGGTCAGGGCCGGGTCATTGATCAGTGGCACGAACTCGCGCGTGTAGTTGACCTCGACCTCGCAGCCATAGGCATCCGCCGTACCCTTGGCGATCACCCGCATCTCCGCTTCGATCTTGGCGCTGACCTCCGGGCGGAAGCTGCGGGCATCGCCGAGGATGCGGGCGAGACCGGGCAGCGCGTTGCGCGTGCCGTCGGTCAAAAGCTCGGTGACCGAAACGACACCGATATCCGTCGGCGAGAGGCGGCGCGACACGATCGTCTGCAGATTGACGACGGTGGCGCAGGCGGCGACCAGCGTCTCGTTACCCCAGTGCGGCCGCGCCGCGTGCCCGCCGACGCCTTTGAGCACGATCTCGAAATTGTCCTCCGCCGACATGATGGCGCCGACGCGGGTTTCGAAACGGCCGACCGGCAGCCCCGGCATGTTGTGCAGGCCGTAGATTTCGTCGAAGGGAAAACGTTCCATCAGTCCGTCGTCGAGCATCGCCAGCGCGCCCTTGCCCCACTCCTCGGCCGGCTGGAAGATAAAGCATGCGGTACCATCGAAGCCGCCGTCTTCGGTGAGCATCTTGGCGGCGCCAAGCAGCATGGCCGTGTGACCGTCATGGCCGCAGGCATGCATGGTGCCGGGCTTCGTCGAGCGATAGGGAAGCTCTCCCTGTTCCGGTATCCGCAGCGCATCCATGTCGGCCCGAAGCGCTATGGCGCGGTTGCCGCTGCCGCGTTTCAGCCGACCGACGACGCCGGTACCACCGACACCTTCCACCACCTCGTCGAGCCCGAATTCCCTGAGCTTTGCCGCAACGAAGGATGAGGTGCGTTGTTCCTCGAAACCGAATTCCGGGTGCGCGTGCAGGTCGCGGCGCCAGGCGGTCATGTCCTTCACAAGCCGGTCAAAATCCATTCCCGCCATGGTCATCCTCTTTCGTTCGATGTGTTGGCGACGGTCTCGGGCGACAGGCCGACCAAGGCAGCATAACGCTCTGGGTCCGTCGCACCCTCGGTATTGATGACGAAGACGCGCGACTGCGCGGTCAGTCCGAGCGTTTCCCGCAGCGCTGGATCGCGGGCAACCGAAAGCAGCCCGGCCAGGCCGACGCCGCCGCTTTCGCCGGACACGATCGCCGGGTCAGAGCCTGTCGGCCGCGCAAGCCGGTTCATCACCGAAACGGCATCCTCCTCGTCGACGGTCATGAAGGCATCGGCGACGCGCGACAGGATACGCCAGGCGACAAGCGACGGCTCGTAGCATTCGAGCATCGCCATGATCGTCGGCTCGCCATGCGCCACCTTGACCGGATGTCCGGCTCTGGCGCTTTCGTAGAGGCAGGCGGCGCGCGCCGGATCGACGACGACGAAACGTGGACGCTCCGCGCCATAACGTAGCGCCAGATGCCCCGCGGTCGCCGCCGCAATGCCGCCAACGCCCGCCTGCACGAACACATGCGTCGGAGGCTCTTCCATCTGCCGCAGCGCCTCGCTCAGCAGCGCCGTGTAGCCCTGCATCACCAGGCCGGGAATGTATTCGTAGCCCGGCCAGGTGGTGTCCGAGACGACGGTCCAGCCATTTTCGTCACAGACCCGCGCGGCCTCCCGGACGGAATCGTCGTAGGTCCCGGCAACGCGGACGATCTCCGCGCCATAGGCCGCGATCGCCTCGATGCGCGTTTCGCTGACGCCTCCGTGCACGAAGATCACCGCTTTCGCGCCGACAAGCCGGGCGCCCATGGCAACCGAGCGGCCGTGATTGCCATCGGTGGCGCAGCCGAAGGTCTGGGCGGCGGCAATTGCCCGAACCTCTGGCCGGTCGAGATCGTCGAGATCGATGCTGCGACCGAGACGCCGTTCCGCCTCCTCGACCACCAGCCGGATCACCGCATAGGAACCGCCAAGCGCCTTGAAACTGCCGAGACCCAGGCGATGGCCTTCGTCCTTGACGAAGACGCCCGCAATACCGAGTTCGTCCGCCAATGCGGGCAAGGCATGAAGCGGCGTCGGCCGATGGTCGGGGCGGCGCGCAAGCTGCTGCTCGACACGGGCGGTGGCGGCAAGCGACAGCATGTCGGCATCCGCGGGCAGTAGCGAGTGGCCGAAATCGGCATGGGTATTGGCGAGAAACATGGTGCAATCTCCGTAGACCACGAAAATCTATTTCATCGCTGCCGAGAAATGCGCTCTAAATAGCCGGCGCGGATGCAAGTTTGTAAAGCGAATGGGGTGCCGTGACGTGGGGTTCCACCTTCAGGGCCCGGAGAGCAGGAACCGAAAGGCACTGGATGGCCCCGTCGAAAAAGCCACAGGTCGAGCTGGATCGCTTCGATCTTGCGATTCTCGCCATCCTGCAGAAGGACAATACGACGCCGCAGCGCCAGATCGGCGAGGCGGTCAATCTGTCGGCGCCCGCCGTCCAGCGGCGGATCAAGCGCATGGAAGAAACCGGCGTCATCCGCGCCAATGTCGCGCTGATCGACCCGGTCAGCGTCAAACAGGCGCTGACGATCCTGGTGGAGGTGGAGGTCGAAAGCGAGCAGATCGCCCTGCTCGATGCGGCCAAGGCGGCATTCACGGCGGCACCCGAGGTGCAGCAATGCTACTATGTCACCGGCGACGTCGACTTCATGCTCGTCGTCATCGTGCCGACCATGGCCGACTACGAGGCCTTCACCCGGCGCATGTTCTTCGGCAATGCGAACATCAAGCGCTTCCGCACCTTCGTGACGATGGATCCGGTGAAGGTCGGGCTTTCGGTTCCGCTCTAGGATAAAGCCGGAAGCGCGCAGCGATTGCCCGACGGCGGAATTCTCCGCCTACTTCGAGCCCCCGAGCGCCTTCTTCTCGGCGTCCGCGTCGAGCGGCTGCCCGGCGCCGATCGACGTCAGAAAAACATCGACGGTCTCAAGCGAAGAGGCGGGCGCATAGCCGTCTCCGCCTTCCGGTCTGGCCACGGCGAGCCGCGTCTGCCAGGTCGACGCCTTGCGGCAGGCGACCGACACCAGACCGGGCTCACCGGGCTGGGCGAGTTCGTATTCGCGGCAGAGCTGCCCCGAGCCGAGCTCGAAGGCCGATACCAGCCGGACCGTCCCCTGCCCTTCACCAAGGGCGACTTCGTCTCCCGAAGCCGCCTTGTCGAGGATGGCGGAGAGCGCCGGGTCGACGGTGCCGGCCACCTGCATCGCGCCCGGCACCCCGCCTGGATCCGCCAGCCCACCGCCGCGAAGCAGGTAGCCGCCAGCGCCGCCGACGACCACCAGCAGCGACGCTGCCATCGCCATCAGAAACCGCGAGGGGCTGCCGTTCGGCGACGCCGGCTGATCCGCAGGGCGCCGGAAGGCCACGACATTGTCGCCGGCTGCAGCCGGTGCGTCCGCCGCGCGCGCTGCGTCGCCTGCGGCCGCCGCCATGGCCCGCACCTTAGCGACCAGTTCGTCCGGCACCGGCTCGTCGAGCACCGGCTTCAGCGCCTCGCTTGCGGCGGCGCGTGTTTCCATGAACATCGCTACGCGCGCCATCAATTCGTCGTCCGTTTCCAGCGCCGCCTCGACACGGCGCATCGTCTCTTCGTCGAGTTCGCCGTCGGCGAACGCCATCAAGATTTCATCGCTGAATTCCGTGTCGCTCATCTTGTCCCGCCTCTCATGTCCTGTGAACGCGCGACCGGCGGTTCTATTCCCGTTGCCTCCGCAAGATTTTTACGCGCCCGGGCAAGCCTGCTCATGACGGTTCCGATCGGAATGCCGAGAACTTCGGCTGCCTCCTTGTAGGAAAGCTCCTCGACGCAGGTGAGGATCAGTACCTCGCGCTGTTCGAGCACCAGGCCGTCGATCGCAGCCGCCACGCTCTTCAGCGCCATGCGCGCCTCGCTCCCGGCCTCGCCCGAAGGAACGGCGAGTTCGGCCTGCGCCTCGATCTCCTCCGTCGGGCCGGCGGTCTTCTGCCGGCGCAGCTGGTCGATCCAGAGGTTGCGCAGGATGCGGAACATCCAGGCGTCAAAGCGCGTGCCTTCCTCGAAGCGGTCCGAACCAGCAAGCGCCTTTTCGCAGGCCGCCTGCACCAGATCGTCGGCCACGTCGCGCGACCGGCAAAGCGAAATGGCAAAGCGGCGCAGGTTCGGCAGAAACGCGACCAGGCGCTCGCCGAAGACGATGGTCGGATCCGTCATCGGGCGTTCCTTTTGGCGCTACCCTTCGTCACCGGTGGAATAATTTGTCCATTCATCCGTTGAGCGTTATGGGAACTACACCCGAAAGTCACCACTTATGGTCCGTCCGTTCACGGTAAGCTTTCGTTTTCGGATGCCGCTACACAAGGAGAAAACCTTGAAAAAACGCCTGTTTCGACTGACCGTCCTGTCGTTGTGCGGCCTGGCAACCGGTGCTGGGGATCTCTCCTTTGGCGGTAGTAACGATGGCAATTCAACCGTTCGCTTTGCCTCAATCAGTCAGGCCCAGGCGGACGACGACGATGACGATGGTGGCGGTGGCGGTTCGTCCCGCGGCTCAGGCGATCGCGACTCAAGCAACACCTGGCGGGGAGGCGGCAATCTGCTCGATCTCTTCCGCGGAACGTCGGAGCGCCGCGTCGTGCGCCAGCGTCCGGCAGCGCGCCGGGCAACCCATGTTCCCGGTGAAATCATCGCGCTCGGTCTCAACGATGCCGCTATCCAGCGCCTTGCGGAAAGCGGCTTCACAGTGCGTGCACGAGAGCCGCTCGGGCTTTCGACGACAGAGATCGTCAAGTTCGGCGCCCCCCGCGGCATGACGCTCGAGGATGCCCGCCGGCAGGTCGCGGATGCGACGCCCGGAGCAATCGCCGATCTCAACCACTATTTCGAGCCGAACGAAGGCACCGCCTCACCGGCTCCCTGTGCCGACGGCGGTTGCGCGCTCGTTCGCACCGCCATCGGCTGGCCCGACGCCGGCGCCGCGTGCCCGGCTGCCGGCCCGATCGGGCTGATCGACACGGCGATCAACCCCGCCCATCCCTCACTGAAAGACGTCAGGCTCGACATCGTCAGGCTGGCGGAGGAAGAGGCGCCGGAATCCGGCCGCCAGCACGGGACTGCGGTCGCAGCTCTCATTGCCGGGCGGAAGGACAGTCGCGCGCCGGGCCTGCTCGGCAATGCCCACCTGATCGCCGTCGACGCCTTCCAGCGTAAGGGCGGCGAGACGGATATCGCCGAGACCTACGATCTGGTACGCGCCATCGATCTGCTGGCCTCGCGCAAGGTCACGGTCATCAATATGAGCCTCTCCGGGCCACACAATCTGCTGCTCGAAAAGACCGTCGCGCTCGTAGCCGAGCGAAACATCATCCAGGTGGCGGCGGCAGGTAATGACGGCCCGCGGGCTAAACCCGTCTATCCTGCCGCCTATCCGGCGATGATCGCGGTCACCGCCGTCGACCGCAACTTCAAGCCCTATCGCCGCGCCGGGCGCGGCGACCATATCGATGTCGCAGCACTCGGCACGAGTGTCTGGACGGCTGCGTCGATCGAGGGGGCAGCGCCCAAGACCGGCACATCCTTTGCCGCCCCCTTCGTCACGGCTGCCTCCGCCATTCTCAGGGCCTCGCATCCGTCGCTGTCGGCCCAGGAAGTTGCAAAACTCGTCACGGAGACGGCGCAGGACCTCGGCGCGCCGGGCAAGGATCCCGTGTTCGGCTGGGGCGTTCTCAATGCCCGCGAGCTCTGCCGCTCGTAGCAGCGTCGAGCGGGCGGCACTGAACTACGGCTTTTGCCAATCCATGACCAGGAACGAGGGGACCCTTCTAAAGAGGTCCCTTTGTTCCGGTTCGCCGCCACGCGGCAGTGGTTCGTCGAAATAGCGCAACTGCAGGCCCGCTCCCAGTAACAGCGACATGTAGGTGCTGAGCGGCCGGTGCCAGTTCATGACCCGAAGATCGCCCCAGCCGATCCAATCGGACCGTTCATCCATGTAGTGGTCGATCATGAAACTGCGCTTGCCATCGCCGCCATCGCGCCAGCCGGTCGGGTTGCTGGCGCTGTAAAAGCTGGTCAGGTTCGCGATCAGCAGATGACCGCCCGGGCGGAGAACCCGGTTCATCTCGCCAACCGCCGCATCCAGATCGGCGATGTCGATGAGGCTGAGATAGGCAACGACCAGATCGAAAGTCTTCTCCGCGAAAGGCAGTCCTTCGGCCTGTGCGATGCGATAGTCACCATCCGGATGCAGACGCCTCGCCTGACTAACGAGCGACCCGGCGGGATCGATGCCGACGGTGCTCAGCCCCTCCGCCGAAAGCAGCCGGCAGAACCGCCCCTCGCCGCACCCGACATCGAGGACAGCCCTTGCCCCGCTTTGCCGCGCCCTTTCGAGCATGGGCGCATCGAGGACGAAGCGCCGCGCAAAATCCCCCTCGGCGCCCAGCCCGGAAATCCAGGCAGCCGCCGACTCCTCCCATCCATTTGACATTTTACGTTTGGCCCTCGTGATCCGTCCTGCGTTTACGAAGACTGAGAAGACAACCTTGGCGATTGCATGACGGTAGCCGCCGCGCGGCTCCGGCGGGAGGCGGTAACGCCACCATCCCGCCAGACCGGTAGATGCGTCAATCAGGCAGCCAGTCCGCGTTCGTTGAGCAGCATGCCGACGCGCACCATGCGCACGGCGTCTTCCGCGGCGCGCACGAGCAGTTTCGGTGCGGCGTTGATGGCATCGTCGAGGGTGCAGGGCGCCTTCAGGATCGAGGCGAAGGCGTCGATGCCGTGCTCGAAATTGAGGGTCACGCCCTTGCCGATCGTACCGGCGAGCGCGATCACGGGACGGCCCGCCTCCTTCGCCCTGTGCCCGACCTCGGCCGGCACCTTGCCGAACGGCGTCTGCCCGTCGAGGCTGCCTTCGGCGGTGATCACCAGATCGGCCCTGGCGATCATGCTGTCGAGATCGAGATAGCGCATCACGATGTCGTAGCGCGGATGCAGCGCGCCGCCGAGCAGCCCCATGACCGCCGCCCCGAGACCACCGGACGCGCCCGCGCCCGGTGCGTCGCCGACCGCGATGCCGGTTGCCGTCTCGATGGCTGCGGCATAGGTCTCCATCGCGGCCGCGAGCAGTTCCACCTGTTCCGGCGTCGCGCCCTTCTGCGGTCCGAAGACGCGGGCGACGCCGCGCTCGCCGAGCAGCACATTGTGCCAGTTGACGGCCGCATCGATGCGAACCTCGGCGAGGCGCGGATCGCGGCCCGAAATGTCGATGCGCGCCAGCGACGCCAGCGCCGCACCGCCGGGCGCAAGCGGTTTGCCCTTCCGGTCGAGCAGCTTCACGCCCAAGGCTGCGGCCATGCCGGCGCCGCCATCGTTGATGCCGCTGTCGCCGCAGCCAAGCAGGATACGGCGGGCACCGGCGTCGAGGGCCGCCCGGATCAACTCACCGACGCCGTAGCTGGTGGTGAGGCAGGGGTTGCGGCGATCGCGCGGGACCAGTCGCAAACCGGCGGCCGCGGCCATTTCGATGACGGCCGTGCGTTCGGACTGCCCGCCGAGGAAACCGAAATGCGAGGCGACGGGTTCGCCGAGCGGGCCGGTCACGGTCAGTTCGTGCAGGCTGCCGCCGGTGATAGCGACGAGCGCCTTGGTGAAACCTTCGCCGCCGTCGACCATGGGCACCTTGAGGACTTCGGCGCTCGGGCAGGCGCGCAGCACGCCCTTCTCGATGCAGTTGGCAGCTTCTTCCGCCGACAGGCTTTCCTTGAAACCGGACGGTGCAACCAGAATGGTAAGTGACATGTGACAATCTCCTTGCACTTTTGTGACAATGCGGATGCAAGGGAGAAACGGCGGCTCGCCACGTTTATTCCGGCCGAAATGCAGAATTCTTTCTTTTACGAAAAGAAAAAGAAAAGAGCCGAAGCGACAGACGCTTCGGCTCCTAAAATGACATTATATCAGATGCTTATCGTCATGTTGCCAACCCGACTGCCGGCCAGATCAAAAGCGCGAAGAGGGCAAGCAGCGCGATAAACGGAAGGGCCAGCATCAAGGCCAAGCGCAGGAGATCGGAAGGGCTGAAAGCGGGTGGCTCCATACCTCCGAACAGCGCTACGGGCTTCGCCGAAACCATCAGCGTCTGGCAGAAGCCACTACCTATGGCTGTGACCATGATGAGGCTGGCGGGGCTGACCCCGAAGCCCGCCAGCGGCAGCGCAACGGCCGGAATGAGCACCGTCGCGCGAGCCGTTCGCGAGGCAAGGACGACATGGGCAAAGGTCGCGACCGCAATGGCGAGAAGCACGACCAGCCACGCCGGCGGCTTGCCGATCTGGCCGAAGGCACCGATCAGGCGATCGGCAAGTTCCGTCGCCGTGCCGGTCGACAGCAGCGCTTCGCCGATGACGAGCGTGCCGGCGAGGAACAGAAGCAGGTTCCACTCGACACCTTTCAGCGCCTTGCGGAACGGCATGCCGGAGATCTTTTCCGACGCAAGGACAAGAGCGCCGACGAGTGCCACCACCGGCAGCGCGATGCCGTGCAGGTCCGAGGTCGCGAGTGCTGCGACGATCGCAGCGGTCACGGCAAGGATTGCCTTGTCGCGCGCCGAAAACGGACGTTTCTCCGTAGGCGCGGCCGGCAGGTCGAGGCGCGAGTTACGGTCGGCATCGTCGAGGAAGAAGCGCAGGATCAGGCCGCAGGCAAGGAGGCTCGTCAGCAGCGCGAAGGGCGCGGCAAGCAAGGCCCAGCCGAGAAAACCCGGCGCCTCACCGCCGCTGCGGCGAATGAAATCGACGGCGACGAGATGGGCGCCAGCGCCGGTCAGCGAGGCGGCCGCCGAAAGCAGGATCACCGACGGGAACAGGAGGGCCAGCGCGCGGGTGACGCCAGGGCGGCCGATGGTCGAGGCAAGCCCCAGGAAGACCGGCATGAAGATAGCCGCCCGCGCCGAGGTCGAGGGGATGACGAAGGCGGTCACGAAGATCGTCAGCGTCACCACCCAGAACAGCCGGCTGACGTCGCGGAAACGGGCAAGCAGCCTGAAGGCGAGCCGCTCAACGAGACCAGATGCCTGCAGCACCGCTGCAATCACCGATGCCGCCATCATCAGCCAGACAATGTCGTTGCCAAGCGCGGCATAAACCGCCTCTTCGCCGACGGCGCCGGTCACGGCCAAAGCCGCTGCCCCAGCAAGCGCCACCGGCGTTTCCGGCAGGTCGAAGATCGTCCAGCAGATCAGCGTTGTCGCAAACACCATCAGCGAAAGGCGCATCGGCAGCGCCAGGCCGTCGGCCGCGAGAAAGATGAGGACGGCGGCAAAGGCGACAAGCATTGCGCCGACGAGCAGGCGCACCTGGCTCACCGGCATATGGCCGTCAACGCGTTCGGCTACCGCCGCGTTCAGGGTGACGAGGTCTTTTTCCGAAGCGATCACCGGGCTGATGGTCATAGCTACGCTCCCTTTTTGCTGGCCGACGCTCGCAAGCGGCAACCGCGCCGCACGAAGCCATCAGGCTGATTTCGTGGGAGGGCAAACGCGACGTCGGGGAGTTTATTCCCCCGCGCCTGAAGATTTTCCGACTTCGCTTCCGATGGCCCGACTTGAGCGAAATCAATGCCGGTTCGTCTGGCAGGCAGAAACTGGTGCCCAGATGACCTCTTTCAAAAGGAGAGTTTCATGTTGATCAGGGAAATGTCGCGGCAGGAATGCATCGACCTCGTCGCCGAGAACCACATCGCCCGCCTCGGGTGCGTCCGGGATGGCCAGCCCTATGTCGTGCCCATCCAATATGCTTTTGCCGCCAACAGGCTCTACGGCTTTTCGATGCCCGGGCAGAAGATCGACTGGATGCGGTCCAATCCCCGCGTCTGCATTCAGTTAGACACGGCAACGGACCGGAAGCACTGGCGAAGCGTCGTCATCTACGGCCGCTATCAGGAACTGCCGGATACGAAACAATGGCATCGCGAGCGCATGAACGCCTGGTCGCTTCTCGAACAGCGCGTGAACTGGTGGGAACCGGGCGGTCTGAAGCCTGGCGATCAGGCAATTACCGGCGCCTCGCCGCATCTCTTCTTCGAAATCGAGATCGATGAGGTAACCGGGCGGGCAGCCACTATGGGTTGATGACCGTCGGCGCGCAGTCAGATGGCTGCGCGCTCGGCCCTGCCGGTCAATGGGCCATCAGCACGGGAACCACTGCGTTTTCGAGCATCGACCGGGTGACGCCGCCAAAGACGCGTTCGCGCATTCTGGAGTGGCCATAGGCGCCCATGACGATCAGATCGGCGGCCACGTCGGAAGCGAACCTATTGATCACGTCATCGACCCGATGCCCGCCGCTCGGCAGCCGCTCGACGGAAACCGAAACGCCGTGCCGGGCAAGGTAGCCAGCGATATCGGCACCGGGTTCCTCGCCGTTCTTGCCGTAGGCGGAACGCGGGTCGACCATCGTCACGTGGACGATCTTGGCGCCCTTCAGCAGGTCGAGCGCTTCGCGCACCGCACGGGCCGCTTCCAGCCGGGAGTTCCAGGCAAGCACCACCGTCTTCGGATCAAGCCGCGCGGGCTTGCCCTTGGGCAGGACGAGGACCGGTCGCGCGGAGTTGAACAGCGTCCCGTCGATGGTGCGCGACCGCAGCTCCGGGTCCAGCATCAGGCCGTCGCCGACGAGCGTCAGGTCGGCATAGCGTGCGCGCTCGCCGATCTCGTCATCGGCCCAGGCAGCCTCGGTGTATTTCGTTTCGACGCTGAACGAGATGCCTTCCCGGGTGAGAACGTCGGTTGCGCTTGCCACGCAGGATTCGAGCTTGTCGACCTCGCGCTGACGTTCGTTCAGCCAGTCAATCGAGATGGCGGCGGCAAAATCGCCGATCGGCGGAGAAGCGGCGAGCTTGACGATCAACAGGGAGAGGTGAGCGTTTGCCGAAACGCAGACCTGTGCCGCGGCACGCAGATCGTCTGCGGAATGATCGACGCCGACCACGGCGAGAATTGTCTTGTATGTCATCGCGTTTCCTCCTCGCGACCGGACCTAAGAACTGAGTCAGCCTAGGCAACTGCGCACCCGGCGACATTGATCCCCGTCAACCGGGATCATGGAGGAAAGCGTATAATTATTGGGGGGCTCTACGCGCAGGCGTCTAAGCCGCCCCCCCTCGTTGCGGGCGGGCCGGCGAAGACGGTCATTGCCTCCGCCGCCCAATTGCTCTGCAATCTCGGCCTCACGGCCTCGACCGCGCGGGCCTGAACTTCAGTCGTCAGGCACCCCGGCGCGCGACGACCGGCACGTAATGTTCGAGCTCCGGCGCCGGGAAGTTGAGCGTCGCGTTGATTTCTGCCGACCGGTAAAGCCCCATCAGCATCTCGACGACAGCAAGGCCGTCCTCGAAGGTTTCGAGCGGCTTTTCGCCCTTGCGGAAGCACTCGACCATGTGGCGGTTTTCGTCGGTATAGCCGTAGACGCCGGCCTCGTCCTCGAGCACCGGCATCAGGCCCTGCTCGGCATTCTGCTTTTCGACAAGATCCTCGCCCTCCGAGCCCTTGACCTCGCGCGACATGAAGATCTTCAGGCCGGTAGAGAGCGAATTGTATTCGAGCGCATATTCCGGTCCGAGCAATTCGAGCTGGATGCGCAAGCCGGCGCCGACATAGGCCCAGGAGGTGGTCGCCTCGATCATCAGCTCGTTGCCGTCCTGGTCTTCGAGCGTCACCGTGGCGCGGGCAAAATCCTCGGACGGCCGGTTGCGATAATCGACCTCGTTGCCGAAGCGATTGCGCAGTTGTTCGGCATAGTGGGGACGCGTCCATTTGAGGTTGGCGACGGTGCCGTTTACCGCCTTGATCTTCAGCGAATTGCGCGGCGCACCGGGGGCCGTCAGCAGGTAGCGCGCGACCTCGACGCTGTGGCACATCATGTCCGAAAGCACGCCGCCGCCCTGCTTGTCGCCCTGCCAGAACCAGGGTTCGTGCGGGCCGGAATGTTCCTCGGCCGCGCGCGCCAGATAGGGGCGCCCGGTGGTCGACGCCGCGCGCCGCCAGATGATTTCCTTGCCACGCAGCACCGGCGTGCAGAAAACCTGGTTTTCCAGATAACCGTGGTTGAGGCCGGCATCCTCGGCCAGCGACAGCATCTCGCGGGCTTCGGCAACCGTGCGGGCAAGCGGCTTTTCGCAGGCAACGGCGAAGACCTTGCTGCGGCCGTCCTTGACGGCCTTGTGCAGCGAACGCATGACGTCGATGCGGGTGTAGTTGGGCGAAAGGATCCAGACCGCGTCGACGTCATCGGCGGTCAGCAGCGCTTCCAGGCTTTCATGCGTGCGGCAGCTGCCGAGACCAAGCGCCTCCACCTCATTTGCAAATTTCTCGCGGTTCTCGGCCTTGCGGCTGAAGACGCCGGTGACCTCGACATTACGCACGCCGATCATCGATTTCAGATGGAAATGGGCGATGAAGCCCGATCCGACGAAACCCACGCGCAGCGTCTGCTTCGGTAGCTGTGTCATTCTCTTCTCCCATTGATCGATTTTGGTAACGGCGGGGTGCGGGCGGAAAACCGCACGCGGCTTTCCTCGTCCCACCTCCGGCTATTTACGTGGCGGCGCGGTGCTGCCACGGATGTTGAGCGTGGTCGGCAGGACGATGGCCGGCTCTGCGGCGACGTCGCCATCCGAGAGGACGTTGAGAAGCTGGGACATCGCCGTACGGCCGATGTCGGCGCGCGGCTGGCTGACGGTCGTCAGCGGCGGATAGAAGGCCTTGCTGAGATAGAGATCGTCGAAGCCGACGACCGAGACGTCTCCGGGCACGTCGCGGCCAAGCCGCCGTAGCGCATGGATTGCGCCGTACGCCATCTCGTCGTTGGCGGCGAAAATCGCGGTCGGCGGCTCCGGCAGGGCGAAAAGGTCCGAGGCGCAGGCCTCGCCGCTTTCGAGCAGGTAGTCGCCGCGCACCTCGTACCCCTCGGGGACCGCAAGGCCGGCCGCTTTCATGGCGGCCCTATAGCCGTCGCGGCGGTGGAGCGCCATGACCTCCGGCAGGGGACCAGCGATATGGGCGATGCGGCGATGGCCGAGCGCGATCAGATGGTCGACCGCAGCCTCAGCGGCGGCGACGTTGTCGATCTGCACATGCGGGAAGCCGGACCCCTCGATCATTTCGAGCGCGATAACGACAGGCAGATGCGAGAGATCGGCGCTTTCGCCCGGCTCAGGCGGCGGCAGCTTGCCGGTCATCAGGATCATGCCGTCGGCATGGCCGTCGCGCAGCATGTTGAAATACTCGACCTCGCGGTCCGGGTCGTTCTCGGTGTTGCCCATGAGGACGGCGTAACCGGCCTCGCGCGCCGTCGCCTCCACGCCCTTCAGGATCTCGAGGTAGAAGGGGTTGCCGACGTCGCGCACGACAAGCAGTACCGACATCGACCGGCGCGTTCGCAAGTTGCGGGCGCTGACATTCGGGCGGTAGTTGAGCTCGCGCGCCAGCGCGTTGATGCGCTGGCGTGTCTCGTCCGTCACCAGCGACGAGCCGCTCAGTGCCCGCGAAACGGTCGCAACCGAGACACCGGCGCGTTCTGCGATATCTTTGATCTTCGGCCGGTCGCTCATGCGCGCATCGCCCTCCCGCGGCCGTAGAACAGCATGAGCAGCAGCAGCGTCGCGCCGAACACCATCTGACGGCCGGACTCGTCGATGTTCACCGTCGTCAGGATGCCCTGGAGGATGACAAGCAGCAGCGCGCCGGCCATGGTCCCGGTGTAACCGCCCTTGCCGCCGGCAAGCGACGTGCCGCCAAAGACGACCGCGATGATCGACGACAGCATGTATTGCTCGCCGACATTGGCGAAGGACGATCCGGAATAACCGAGCAGGCAGAGCCCGGCGATCGCGGCGAACATGCCCGAGATCATGAAGAGACCGATGCGCATGAGCCGAACCGGCACGCCAGCCATATAGGCCGCGTGCTCGTTGGAGCCGATCGCGTAGATCCGATGACCGAAGACGGTGCGGTTCAGCATGAAGGCCATGAACAGGCCGATCACGATCCAGAGCCAGATGATGCCGGGAATGCCGAGCGCCAGCGGCTGGGTCACGAAGGCGGAGAGGCCGGGCGCGGCGCGACCCGAGGGAATGCCCTGGCGGATGACCACCAGCAGGCCCTGCAGCACGCCCAGCATGCCGAGTGTCATCACCAGCGGCGGGATGCGCAGAAGCGTGACGCCGAGGCCGTTCAAAAGGCCGAAGAAGGCGCCGGCCGCCAGGCAAGCCAGCACCGCCGGCAGGATGCCGCCATCGGCACCGTTCATGACATTGCCGGCGATGATCGCCGAGAGCGACACGACCCCGCCAACGGAGAGGTCGATGCCCTCGCGGCCGCCGAGAATGACGACGTTCTGGCCGGCGGCGACGATGCCGAGCAGCGAGGCGACGATCAAGAGCCGCAGGATCTGATCGGCCGAGGCAAATCCCGGCGACAGGCTTTGGCCAAGATAGAGCAGCGCGACGATGAGGATGAGCGCCACGACCAGCGGCTGTTTGAAGAACGACGTAACCGAGCTCATGCGCGTGCCCTCCGACCGGCGAGCACGCCGGCCATCAAGACGATCAGAATGGCGAGGCCCTGGACGAAGTTCTGCCATTCCGACGGCGTGCCCATGAAGAAGACCAGGGAATTGACGAGGCCGAGCGTCAGGGCGCCGAGCAGAGAGCCGACCACCGTCGTCCAGCCGCCGGCAAGCGCACTGCCGCCAAGCACGACGGCGGCGACGCTGTAGAGCGTCATCTTGCCGCCGACCAGCGGATCGCCGCTCGCCGTATCACCCGTCAGGCAGAAAGCGGCAAGCGCCGAGAACAGCCCGCACAGAAGGTAGCCCTTGATGCGGACGGCGACGACCGGAAGCCCGGTCTGATAGGCGGCCTGCTGGTCGTCACCGACGGCCAGCAGTTCGGTGACGATGCGCGTGCGCGACAGGAAGTAAAGCAGGACAGCCAGCGCCGCGAGCACGTAGAAGACGAAGGGCAGGCCCAAGAGGCGGCCGCCATAGGTGCGCCAGAACAGTGCCGGCGCCGGCGTACCGGCAACGGGCATGACATAGAGCGCCAGCCCGGTGAAGAAGATGCTGGTCGCAAAGGTGGCGACGATCGCCTGCAGCCGAAGTGCTGCGACGACCAGTCCGTTGACCAGCCCGCAGGCAAGTCCGATCAGGACGCCGAGCGCAAGTGCGAGCAGCACGGCACCGGCGCCGCCGCCCCAGCGCTCCATCAGGACGACGATCGCGACATTGACCAGCGACAGCGTCGCGCCGGCGGAAAGATCGATATCGCCGGCGGAGACGACATATGTCTGCGCGATCGCCAGCATGATGAGCGCCATATAGGTGCTGAGCAGACCCGTCAGCGAGCGGTAGCTCAGGCTGTTGGGCGAAAAGAGGCCGTTCAGCGCCAGCAGCACGATGAGGATGACCAGCGCCGGCAGGAAGGGGTAGCGCTCGAGCCAGGAGCGCAGGCCGCCGCTCCTGGGAGAGGAAATGTCTGTCGCGGTCGATGTCATCATGCGGCCTCGTATGCAGCCTGGTAGAGATTGTAGCGGGTGCGATCGTCGCCGGTCAGTTCGCGCGTCACCGAGCCGCCGTTGAAGACGAGGATACGGTTGGCGTTGCCGAGCAGCTCGGCGTCCTCGGACGAATAGAGCAGGATGCCGAGGCCTTCGGCCGCAAGCTGGCGAATGAGCGCAAAGAGATCGGCCTTGGCCTGGAGGTCGATGCCCTTGGTCGGGTCGTCGAGCAGCAGCACGTCGGGCCGATCGATCAGCCATCGGGCGATGATCACTTTCTGCTGGTTGCCGCCGGAAAGCGAATTGATCGGATGGAAGAGGCTCGCAAACTTGGTGTGCATCGCTTCGAGCGCCGGCATCGCCTTGTTTTTGAGGCTCGAGGGCCGCGCGAGCATCAGCCGGTCGCGAAGATAATGGATCGGCGTGACGTTCTCTATGATCGGACGGCCGCTGATGACGCCGTCGCGACCGCGGTCGCCGGAGACATAGGCGCAGCCACGGCGAATGGCGTCGCGCGGGCTTTTGGCATCATAGCGTTCGCCGCCGATCGTCACCTCGCCGGATGAAACGGTGCTTGCGCCGAAGATGGCCCGCAGCAGCGCCGATTGCCCCTGCCCGTGCAGCCCGCCGAGCCCGAGGATCTCGCCCTTTGCCACCTCGAAGCTGACATCGCGAAAGCCCTTGCCCGAGAGGCTACGTACGGAGATCGCCGTCTGCGCGCCAGTTTCCACCACCGCTGGTGCCGATGACCTTGCAGCCGGCATGTCGCTGGCGCCGCCGACCATCAGCCGGATGACCGTTGCCGGGTCGGTCTCGGAGAGTTTCAACGTCTCGATGGTCTCGCCGTCGCGGATGATCGTCACGCGATCGCCGATCGCGGTGATTTCGTCCATGCGGTGCGAGATGAAGATGATGCCGCGACCCTGGCCTTTGAGATCGCGCAGGATCTCGAAGAAGCGATCGACCTGGGCGCGGTCAAGTGCGGAGGTCGGCTCGTCGAAGATCAGGATCGGCGCTTCGCTGGCGAGCGCCTTCATGATCTCCACCAGTTGCCGCTGGTCCGCCCGAAGGTTGCCGACCAGGGCCTCCGCGTGGAAACCTTCGCCGGAGACCTCCGAGAACAAGGCGATGTAGCGCGCCGCGCGCGCCTTCATTGCCGCCCGGTCGATGAAGAGGCCGGCCTTCACCGGCAGGGCGGAAAGGCAGATGTTTTCCTCGACCGACCGGTGGCTGGCGAGGCTGAGTTCCTGGTAGAAAATGCCGATGCCGGCGGCGCGTGCGGCTTGCGGCCCGGAGATCGTCACGCGCTTGTCGTTGATCAGGATCTGGCCGCCATCCGGCCGCACGCTGCCGGCGATGATCTTGCACAGCGTGCTCTTGCCGGAGCCGTTGGAGCCCATCAGCACATGCACTTCGCCGGCAGCGATCTCAAGGTCGCCGCGGCGTAGCGCCAGCGTTGCGCCGTAAGCCTTGCTCACGCCGTTCAGTCTCAGTTTCGACATCGGCTGTCGTCCATTTGGTTGCTTGCCGCATCTTCAGGGATGCTCGCGCTCGGCACCGGCTCCACTGCAGCAATCTTTCACGCCCGATCGGCCTTGGTCGGTGGCCATCGGCGGCATCGGTCGCCGGGCGGCTCAAGACAAGAGTCGCCCGGCGAAACCCGAACTTACTTGAACAACGCCGTGGCGTCGTCGATCGAAAGCGCGTTGGTGTAGGAGTAGTAGCCCGGCTTGCCGTCGAGCTGCTTGGCGGCGTCGCCGAGGTTCTTGCTGTCGATGAACGGGATCGGCAGATACATGGCGTTCTTGTACTGGCCAGCCGTTGCCGGCTCCTTCAGTTCCTTGCCCTGCAGCATCAGCACCGCGACGTTGAGCGCGCTTGCCATGACGCCCGGCGGGTTGACGGTCGCGCCGGAATTCAGCTTGTCCTTGACCCAGAGATCGATGAAATCCTTGCGGATTTCGCCGGTTGCGGCGATCTGGCTGGTCTTGCCCGCATCCATGATCGACTTCCAGGCGCCAGCCGCCATGCCGTCCTGCACGACGACGCCGTTGATATCAGGATAGGTCGCAAGAATGTTCTGCATCGCTTGCTGGCCCTGGGCCTGATCCCAGTTGGCGTTGACCTCGTTGACCACCTGCAGGTCTGGATAATCCTTGAAGACGCTCTTGTAGCCGGCAACGCGCATTTCGTTGGCCGGATGGCCGGCGACGCCGTTGATGGCGACCACCTTGCCCTTGCCGCCGAGCGTGTCAGCCAGCCACTTGGCGCCGGCGGCGCCCCAGGCCGTCTGGTCGATGCCGACATAGGTCGCATCCGGCGAGGAAACCTCAGCGTCCGTCGCGATCACCAGGATGCCGGCTTCCTTCGCCTGGGCGAAGATCGGATCGAAGGCCGTCGGGCTGTTGGGGTTGATGATGATGGCATTCACGCCCTCGGCGATGAAGTTGCGCACATGCGCGATCTGCCCGGGCACGTCGACATTGGCGCTCTGGACGGAGACTTCGACGTCGACGCCCTTCTCTTTCCACTTCGCCGCGGCCTCCTTGGCCTCGTCGATCATCTGCGTGCGCCATTCGCTGCCGACCCAGCCGTTGGACAGGCCGATCTTGAAGGTCTCGGCCTTGGCGAAAGAAGCGGAAATGGCAATGGTTGCGACAGCGCCAAGCGCTGCGGCGATAAATTTCTTCATCAGATCCTCCCAAATCTTGCGAAAACCATGAAGCCAGAAAATGTAATCGATTTCAATGGGCATTTTCAGGGAATTTTGTGCGGTTTCGTTTTCCGCCGCCGGGAGGATCAAGGAGATAATGGAAAGCGTCGGGCGCGGGCAGAATAGACTTCGGCAAGTGTCTCACCGAGAGAAGCCAATAGTGCTTGGTTCCCCCTCCCCGCTGTGCGACAGCAAGGGCAGAGGCGGTGACGATTCGTCGTTGCGCCAACTGGAATGAACTGCAGGAATGACGCCATGACATGAAGGCGCTGCGGGATTGATCCCGATGGCCGCCAGAACAGCGGCCCGCCCGTTGCTCAAATCGCAACACTTCGTTGCTTGCCGGCCGGCTAGCCGCAATTTGCCCTCACCGCCTACTCTGAACGCTGGGCAAAGAACAACAACTGGCTCCCAACCAGAGGAGAACATCATGACCGGGAAAACCGGAGCCGCCTCGGGCGCGCTCTATCTGCATATCTTTGTGCTGGCGATCGTCATCGCCTCCGAGCTGATCGGCATTCAGCGTCTGCCGATCGGTATCGGCACCGTCATCTTCCTGCCGATCCTTTACGCTTTCGCGCTTGGCATCGCCTTCAATCCGGCCATTTTCAAGGCGACCGGCAAGTTCCTGTCGCGCGATGCGGTCAAGCTTTCCGGCGCGATGATCACCGTTGCCATCATGCCGTTCATCGCCAAGTTCGGAACGACGGTCGGCCCGCAGATTTCGCAGATCATCGAGGCCGGCCCGGCGCTGGTTCTGCAGGAGCTCGGCAATCTCGGCACGATCATCGTCGCCTTCCCGGTCGCAGTGTTCCTTCTCAAGATGGGTCGTGAAGCCGTCGGAGCCACCTATTCGATCGACCGCGAGCCGAACATCGCGCTGATCGCCGACAAATACGGCCTCAACTCGCCGGAAGGTGCCGGCGCCATGGGCGTTTATGCGACCGGCACGCTGATCGGCACCTTCGTCTTCGCCATCATGCCGCCGATCGTCCACGGCCTCGGCATCTTCGACGTGCGTGCGCTCGCCATGTCCTGCGGCGTCGGCTCCGGCTCGATGCTGGCGGCCTGCACCGGCGGCCTCGTCGCGGCGGTGCCGGACCAGAAGGACATCATTCTCGCGCTCGCCGCCGCCAGCAACATCCTGACCTATGCCACCGGCCTCTATGTCGGCATGTTCGTGGCGCTGCCGTTGACGGAGTGGCTCTACAACAAGGCGCGCCCGTCCGAGCGTCGCACCGCAGCCTGATCGGGAGAGAGAACCATGACCAACCAGAACACCTCCGCCAACTACGCCGACGATCTCCCGCTTAACCCCGAGGACGAACGCAAGCTCGACGTCATCGGCCATGCCGGCCTGCTGATCATCGCCTGCGCCATCGGCCTTGTCGCCAACTGGGTCGGCACCGGAACGTCGCCGCTCACCGCGCTGCCGGGCATGGCGACGCTATATGCCGCCTGCATCGTCGGCCTGGCGCTCGCCCGCTTCGTGCCCTTCTACCTGCCAAGCGTCGCCTGGGTTTCGCTGATCGCGATCCTCATCACCATCCCGGGCGTACCGGGCGCAGCCTGGGTCAGCGAACAGGTCGAGCACCTCAACTTCCTCGCATTGGCGACCCCTGCGCTTGCCTATGGCGGCCTTGCCTTGACGGCGAACGAGTTCGCGATCGCCCGCCGCTCGGGCTGGAAGATCGTCATCGTCGCGATCTGCGTGATGGTTGGCACCTATATGGGCTCGGTCGTCGTCGCCGATCTCTTCCTGCGCCTCGGCCAGTAACGCGGCACGCAATTCCAGGAAGCGGTTTTCCGTCCGGAATTGTGTAAGAGAAACAGGTCGGCCGCTCTGCGGCCGGCCATCCCCTCAAACGACAGGACGCACGCCATGACACGCCACGACATCAGCCCCGAGCGCATCGAGGAAACGATCCGCTGGCGTCATCACCTGCATGCCCATCCCGAGCTTGCCTTCGAGGAACGCCAGACCGCGGCCTTCATCGCCGGCCGGCTTGCCGAATGGGGCATTGCCGTGAAGGACGGTTATGGCGGCACCGGGCTTGTCGGCGCGCTCAGGCGTGGCACATCGAACCGATCGATCGCCATTCGCGCCGACATGGACGCGCTGCCGATCATCGAGACGAGCGGCGCTGCCTACGCCTCGAAGACGACGGGCAAGATGCACGCCTGCGGCCACGACGGCCACGTCGCCATGCTGCTGGCCGCCGCCCGGCAGGCGAGCGAGATGGACTTCGACGGCACCGTGCATTTCATCTTCCAGCCGGCCGAAGAGGCCGAGGGCGGCGCCCGCGTCATGGTCGCCGATGGCCTCTTCCGTGATTTCCCGGCCGATGCCGTCTATGCGCTGCACAACTGGCCGGCGCTCGACGTCGGCACGGTGGTGGCCCGCGACGACGCGATGATGGCCGCCTTCGGGGTCTTCGAAATCACCATCACCGGTCGCGGCGCCCATGGGGCGATGCCGCATGAGGGTGCTGACCCGCTCGTCGCTAGCGCCCAGATCGTCACGGCCTTGCAGACGATTGCCAGCCGTAACGTCTCGCCACTCGAAGCGGCCGTCGTCTCGGTCACGCAGATCCACGGCGGCGACGCCTGGAACGTGATCCCGGAAAAAGCCGTGATCCGCGGCACCACGCGCTGGTTCGACAAGGCGGTCGGTGACACGCTCGAAAACCGGATGCGCACGCTCGTTTCGGCCCTTGCCGAAGGGCTCGGCTGCACGGCCGAGCTCGATTATCAGCGCCGCTATCCGGCGACGATCAACGATCCCGCAGCCGCCGCGCTCGCACGCTCGGTCGCCGCGGCAGACCCGGCCTTGACGGTCATCGACGCGCCACCAAGCATGGCGGCCGAGGACTTCGCCTTCATGCTCGACGAACGTCCCGGCTGCTATCTCTGGCTCGGCGCAAGACGCGAGGGCGTTAACCCCGGCCTGCACTCGCCGCACTACGATTTCAACGACGCGATCATCGGCCAGGGCGTAAACCTCTGGACACGCCTGATCGCGACCTCGCTTGGTCGTTGACCCCAAGGGGATTCCGTCGCATCCATGACCACCATGGACGTACTCGACGCGAAAGCGCTCAGGATCTTTATGGCGGTTGCGCGCATCGGTTCGATCCGGGGCGCTGCGGAGCATATGGGGCTGGCGCCATCGGTCGTCAGCCGCCAGATCGCCGACACTGAACGCGACATCGGCCTGTCCCTCTTCGAGCGCACCGCCCGCGGCACGGTCCTGACCGACGCCGGTGAACTGGTGCTCGAACACGGCAAACGCGTGCTCGAGGACAACGGGCTGCTTGCCGAGCAGCTCGACCAGATCCGCGGCGTGCAGCAGACCCGCATCCGCATTCGCTGCGGCGAAGGTTTCATGGCCGACCTGGTGGAGCACGGGCTCTCGTCGTTCTCAAAGGCACACTCCTATGTGCGCTACATCGTCGAACTCGGCAGCACCGAAGACGTCGTCGACGCCATCGCCAACAGCGACGCCGACATCGGCATCGCCTACAATCCCCTGACCGAACCGCGCATCCGGGCGCTGGCGATTGCGCGCCAGCCGCTCTGCGTCATCGTGCCGGCGGGCCATCCCCTGTCCGAGCGCAGCGACCTGAAACTTGCCGATTGCCTCGCCTTCCCGTGCGCGCTGCTCGGCAAGGGCAATGGCGTGACACAACTGGTGGCGCGGGTGGCGGCCG
Organism: Ensifer sp. YR511; assembly: GCF_900103045.1. NCBI lineage: Bacteria > Pseudomonadati > Pseudomonadota > Alphaproteobacteria > Hyphomicrobiales > Rhizobiaceae > Ensifer > Ensifer sp. YR511. Next base: position 99,371 of record NZ_FNGR01000009.1, on the reverse strand, counting down.
ATGCGGGGCTGGCGCTGGCGCCGTTGCTCGAAACCCATTCGATCGAGGTGCTCCGCCGCTTCGTTGCAGCAAGCCTCGGCGTCACCTTCCTGCCGCGTACGTCCGTAACCGTGGAAATCGCGCGCGGGTCCATGCAGGCGATCGACCTCTCCGATCCGCTGCTGAGCGAGGCGAGCGCGCATTTGATGGTGCGGGCCCACCGCCGCCTGCCGCTGTCGGTCGAAAAACTCGGCCAGCATCTCGCGCGCGAGATGCAATCCTTCCAGACTTAGAAGACCGTCCTAGCTCGATGAAACCCGCGCGGCGCTAACGCTCGCCTTTCCCATCACCGGCGGTCGAGCAGACGTTGCCACGCCAGCAACGCATTGTACCAGGCGCGCCGTCTACCCGCTCGCCAGCCCGCATGCCACCTTCGCCGGATCATTCTGATCATACGAGGGTAAGCGGATCATGACGGCGGAACGAACGACAGTTGGCGTGGTGGGTTTGGGCGCCATGGGTCTCGGCATGGCGACGACGCTCGCCGGCAAAGGTTTTGCCGTCAAGGGCTTCGACCTCTCCGAGGCCCGGCGCACGCTTGCCGCCGAAGGCGGGGTGACCCCGGTCGAGGCTCTGACTGACGTCTTCTTCGACACCAACTTCATCGTCTTCTCGCTGCCGACCGCCAAGGACGTGGCAGCCGTCGTCGAGGCCAATCTCGAAGCGCTGAAGGCGGCCGGCCGCCGCGTCGTCATCATCGACACCTCGACCTCCGAGCCGGATGTCTCGCGTGATCTCGCCGCAGCCCTTGCCGGCCTCGGCCACGGCTTCATCGACGCGCCGGTCTCCGGCGGTCCGGCAGGTGCCGCAAGCGGCAAGCTGACGATGATGATCGGTGGCAGTGACGCGGACGTCGCCCTTGCCGGCCCGGTGATCGACGCGATGTCGGCCAAGGCCCTGCATGTCGGCCCGAGCGGCGCCGGCAACGTTGCCAAGCTCGTCAACAACCTGCTCGCCGCCGCCCATATGGTGACGACGGGCGAAGGGCTGAAGCTGGCGCTTGCCGCCGGGCTCGATGCGGACGAGGCGCTGAAGGTGCTCAACGCCGCGTCCGGCAAATCGATGATCAGCGAAGTGCATTTCCCGACCTGGGTGATGAACGGCCGCTTCGACAGCGGCTTCACCATGGGCCTGATGCGCAAGGACGTGCGGCTTGCCAGCGAGCTTGCGGCCCGCACCGGCGCCGATCTGCCGCTCTCGGGCGCGGTCGCCAAGCTCTGGGCCGAGAGCCCGCTCGAAAACGCCGAGGACTTCACCCGCATGGGCGCCTTCCGCCCGGTGGCCAACGACAACTGAGACTTGAAGGGAACGACGATGAACGACATGACCATGCCCGCCAAGGCCGAGCGCATCCGGGCGCTGTTCCACGGCATCATTCCCGGCACCGAGATCGGCAGCTATGTCGACGGCACGCTGGTGCCCGGTTCCGGCGACGAGCAGGCGCTCACCGATCCGGCGACCGGCGAAGTCTTCGCCACCTTCAAGGACGCCGGCGCTGATATCGTCGACGCCGCCATGCAGGCGGCAGCGCGCGCCCAGCGCGAATGGATCTCGATGACCGCTTCGGCGCGCGGCCGGGTGATGAACGAGATCGCCCGCAAGATCCGCGAGCGCGCCGGCGAGATTGCCGAGCTCGAAAGCCGCTCGGCCGGCCGGCCGATCCGCGACATCCGTGGCGAGGCTGTCCGGGTCGCCGAGATGTTCGAATATTATGCCGGCTGGTGCGACAAGCTGCACGGCGAGGTCATCCCGGTCCCGACCTCGCATCTGAACTATACCCGCAACGAGCCGGTTGGCGTCGTCGCCCAGATCACCCCTTGGAACGCGCCGCTCTTTACCGGCGGATGGCAGATTGCGCCTGCGATCTGCGCCGGCAACGGCGTCGTCATCAAGCCGTCGGAACTGACGCCGCTCAGCACGCTCGTGCTCGGTGCGCTCTGCGAGGCGGGCGGCGCGCCCCGTGGCCTCGTCAACGTCATCGCCGGCCAGGGCGTAACGGCGGGCCAGGCGATGGTCGCCCATCCGAAAACGGCACTCGTCGTCTTCGTCGGCTCGGCGCTTGCCGGTTCGGCCATTGCGGCAGCGGCTGCGAAGAACGTCGTGCCCTGTATCCTCGAACTCGGCGGCAAGTCCGGCAACATCGTCTTTGCCGATGCCGATATCGACCGCGCCATCGTCGGCGCCCAATCGGCGATCTTCTCTGGCGCCGGCCAGAGCTGCGTTGCCGGCTCACGCCTGCTCGTGCATCGCTCGGTGCACCAGCAGTTCGTCGAGCGTTATGCCGAGGCTGCCGCGCGCATCCCCGTCGGCGATCCCTATCTCGACAGCACGCAGATCGGCCCGATCAACAATGCACGACAATGGGCGAAGATCGAGGAAATGGTGCGCCAGGGCGTTGCCGAAGGTGCAACGCTTGCAACCGGCGGCGCCAAGCCGGCTTCTCTTCAAGCCTCCGGCGGCTTCTATTTCGCGCCGACCATTCTCGACAACGTCAAGCCGGACATGACGATCGCCCGCGAAGAGGTCTTCGGCCCGGTCGTCGGCGTCACGGTCTTCGACGACGAGGACGAGGCGGTCACCCTCGCCAACGACAACCCGTACGGCCTGGCAGGCGCCGTTTGGACCCGTGATGTCGGCCGCGCACACCGGGTCGCTTCAAGGGTGCGGGCCGGGACCTTCTGGATCAACGGCTACAAGACGATCAGTGTCATGTCGCCCTTCGGCGGCTTCGGCCGCTCCGGCTATGGCCGCTCCTCCGGCCGTGATGCACTGATGGCCTATACACAGACGAAGAGCGTCTGGGTCGAGACCGCGGAAAACCCGGCCGTCGTCTTCGGTTATTCGCCGGAAGCCTGATCGGCACGCCCCCCGAAACGAGAAACGGCCGGCAGAATGCCGGCCGTTTCTTTTTGTGACTGAAGCTCCTCTGGCTCAGAATTCAAACGCAGTCGACACCATGAAGGTGCGCGGCGCGCCGGCGGCAAGGAAGCCACGGGCGGACGAGGCCCAGTAGTTCTCGTCGAACACGTTCTGGACGGTCGCCCGGATTTCCACCGGCTTAGCGTTTTCACGCTCGAAGGAGTAACGCGCACCGAGATCGACCCGCGTCCAGTCCGAGACCTTCTGCGTGTTCCTCTGGTCGTAGTAGGTGCTGCCGGTATAAACGAGGCGACCGGTGAGCGTCAGGTCCTCGACCCAGGGTGTGTCGTATTCACCATAGAGGCTGATCGCGGTCGTCGGGACGCCGGGCACACGGTTGCCATCGAACCGCTCTCCTGTTCTCGAGTTCTCTGCCTTATCGAGCTTGGCGTCCATGAAGGTGATGCCACCAAGCAAGCGAACGCCGTCAACCGGTTCGCCATAGGCTGAAAGCTCGATGCCACGGTTCACCTGCAGGCCGTCGACGGCGAAGACGCCGCCGGTTGTCAAACCGTTTGGCTGCCTGATCTCGAACAGCGCTGCGCCGAGCATTACTTCGCCGAGGTCGTATTTGAAGCCGATTTCCTTCTGCTTGCTGACAACAGGAGGGAAAATCTGGTCGCTGTTCAGAGCGTTGGACGGCGCTGACGGCCCTTCGGTCAGAGCTTCCACGTAGTTGCCGTAGACAGAGAAGCTGTCGGTGACGTTTACGAGTGCCGCGACGGCAGGGCTGAACCGGCCTTCCTCGTAATAGTAGGTCTGTTGACCGAGCGGCACGGCGCCGGGACGCGTATTGTACCCTCGTACACGCATTTCCTGATAGCGCCCGCCGACCGTCAGCTGGAAACGGTCTTCGGCAAAGGAAAGCGTATCGGAGATCGCGACGCTGGTCGCGAGCAGGTCCGAAAACGCATGCAGGTCGTTCGAGCGCGGAAGCCCGCCCGTATTGACCCAATCGCTCGGCACATAGATCGGATTGTAGATGTTGGTCATGTAGCTTCTGAAGCCGAGCCTGCCCGGATGGAAGTAGCCGCGGTTGTTCTCGTTGAGCGCTCGGCTCACAGAAACGCTGAGCTGGTGACCGACGGGTCCGGTATCGAACTCCGAGCGGAGACCAACCTCACCCGAGACCCCCTGGATCTCCTGCGGATTGTAGCCGAACTCGGCCAGCGCATCGCCATTGGGATTTTGAATGGTGTAGGACGTGCTCAGGAAGTCCTCGCGGTAGCGGCTGATGCCGCCGGCGGCGTAAACAGTGGTGTTCTCCAGCACGTCGAACTCGACGCGGCCAGCGACCATATTGTGTTCACTGTCATGGTATTCGAACGGGTTGGACGTGTTGATCCGGCCGTCCGGCGCTTCCGGGATCTTGATGCCCGGCGCTGCCGCGTTGAACAGCGAGGCCGGCGCATTGATGTTCTGCTTGGAATGATTGAGGTCGAGCGAGGCACGCACCCGATCGCCGCGATAGTCGAGCCCGAGCGACAGCACGCCGATCTCGTTTTCGTTGTGGTCAAGCGCCGTGTCGCCGCCACGATAGGAACCGTTGAAACGGACGCCCCATTCGCCCTCGGGCCCGAAACGGCGACCGACATCGAGGTGCGACCACAATTGCGAGTCCGACATATAGGTGGTCGTCAGTCGCGTCAGCGGCTCGTCGGTGGCGCGCTTGGGCACCAGATTGATAGTCCCACCGACGCGGCCGACGCCGCCGTTGACCAGCGCGCTCGGGCCTTTCAGGACCTCGACGCGCTCGATACCCTCAAGGGGGCTGCGGCGCGGGTTGGTGATGTAGAAGAGGCCGTCATAGGCCGTATCCAGATTGGTGACCGAGAAGCCGCGAATGAAGAACGAATCACGCTCGCTGAACGCCGGCGCATCCATGCGTACCGAGGGATCGTTGAGGGTGACATCGGCGACCGTTCGCGCCTGCTGATCGCGGATCAGCTTATCCGTGTAGCTGGTGACGCTGAACGGGGTTTCCTTGACAGGACGGTTGCCGAGCGCGCCAAGCCGCGCACCGGTCGCCATCTGACCGCCCGCATAGGGAGCTGACGGCTGGCCGATGGTGCCGGTCTCAGGCGGCTGACCGCCCGCTTGCCCGACGGCCACGATGGGGGCCAGCTGCGTCGCGCCGCCCGAATTGCGTTCAGCCTGGGCCGGGCTTTCGACCCGGTTGGTCTTGCGTGCCTCCTGGGCCGACGCCGCCACGGCGGACATTGCCAGCAGCGACACGCCCGCCAGCACGACTTTGGCTCGCCGACGCGAAACCGAATTGAACCTGCCCCTTGCCATTCTCTTACCCCTGTAACTTCGATTAAGGTGAATTCCGTATCCGCCACTGTCGCCGGCCGAACCCAGCCGCCGCTCAGAACGCGACGCACGCGCCTTGCCCGTTGAACAACGGTGCAGGACGAGCCCCGGACATTGCGTTCAGTTGCGGCTATTTCGACCGACAGACGGGTCTCGTGCGCAGCAGCTCGCTTCGGCAAAGCGGGTGCGTAACGGGCCCGTCGGTCACGGCGCGTTCGGTTGCGCCCATGCAGACTGGCTGCCAGACAAAGTGTCGGCGATCGCGGGTCATCCCACGCTTGGGAGCACTCTCAAAACTGGACGACATTGCGAACATCGACATTGAAACATCAACTATAACAACAGCATAAAACTTGAATTTCTAAGTCAAGTCTGCGCACGTATAGTCGGATTCGGTCGGGCGTCCACGCTTTTTGTGCGTGAATTCAGCGGTTAACGGTAAACCGGGCGTTGTTTGCCAGATGTGGAAAGACAGGCAAATCGGGGCGTAGCGGGCCGTCAGCCCGCGTCCGGCGCAGGACAGCCTCAGCCTGGCGCCTGCGCTACGATAGGTTTGCCGCGTCATGCAAAGATCGGCGGGAAGAGGATGTTTCAATCGAGCGACGCCCGCTTCACCCAAGGGCTTGCCCTGTCAGCCGCAGCGGCTCGTTAGCGTGTCAGGCCCGGAAGCGATCGAAAGCGGTCAAGCGCTTGATCGGCGGATCGGCTTCCTTCCAGCGATAGATCTCCGAGCGGAGGTAGCCGAGTTCGTCTTCAAGTGCGGTTTCGGCGACTTCGACCCACCAGGATTTCGGACGGCCGTCGCTTCCGTCAGACCAGCGGTAGCCGCGAGCTTTCAGATGATCCTTCATGTCGAAGGGGCTGTTTTCCGCAAAAATGCGGACGCGCGATCGCTGGCTCGCCTCGTAGAGTTCGGCAAAGGGCGTGCTGCCGGAGCCGCTATCCTTGGCAAGGACTTCGAGCAGAGCGAAACAGTCGTCGACCGCCCGGTGGCCGTCGTGGAAGTAACCGGCCTGCCCGATCAGATAGCCGAGCTTGGTGCCTTCGAAGCCGCGGGAAGACCAATCGATCTCGGAGACGGAACAGGCCCATGCCTTTCCTGCAAAAACGGGCGAGAAGGCCTCGCAGAAGGGACGGTCGAAGCCGGCATTGTGGGCGATGACAAGGTCCGCCTTTTCCATCAGCGTCCGCACTTCGTCGAGGTCGATCGTCTTTCCCGCGACCATCTCGTTGGTGATGCCGGTAAGACGAGTGATTTCCGCAGGGATCGGATTGGACGGCTGGCGCAAGCCGCCGAAAACGCCAGTCACGTCTCCCAGGTTTCCCTTCTCATCGAAGGTAAAGGCGATCAGGCCGATCTCGATGATCTCATCCTTGCGATGGTTGAGCCCTGTGGTTTCGGTATCGAGAATGACGCCATGCAGGGGGAAGCCGGGACGCGCAACAGGCACCACAGCGCGCGGCACAAGCCGCTGCAACAGGCGATAGCGACCCGTGGCCTGAAGGTGGCGGACCATATCGTCCTCGGTCAGCGATGCCCGCTTGACCGCCGGTCCACCGCCCGCCTTTTTGGAAGTTGCCTCGTCCGAAACAAAGAGGTCGAACTGCTGCGTCATTCGGTTGTCCCGCAAATTAACGACTCACACGTCTGTGTTCCAGAATAGCGGCTAACAGGCATGCTTCCCAGCAAATGGGGAAGAATGATGGGGACGACCGCTTGCGCAAAGCCCGAGGGCCGGCAGGGCTAATCACGAAAACCGTGCCTGCCCGAGCCGACACGGCGCGCCAGATGGGGAGAATCGCCCCTTGAAAAGCCTTCGGCGGCATCTGCCGCCCTGTCCTCGCAAAAGCAGAACAGGAACGGCAGTGCCGCAGCGGACATCGCTGAAGGATGAATATCCCAGGCAAAATCACTAAATCTGCACGTGTGTGGCAAGAAGGTTACAGCCACACATATGCGAACCAGCAATAGATAATATTTATCACTTGCTGAGCTCTGTTGGTGGCAACGGAGCGACGGCAATCGGGGGACAATCCAGACGAAGGAAGCGTGTGACGAAGGCCTTGCCTTCTCGCCACGCACGCTTGCGTTTGGCATTCGTGGTGGGGCACTTTTTCGATGACGTATTCCTGTCGTGACTCTGGGCGAGAAATCGTTGCAACACGAAATTCTTCTCCCGTCGCGCTCCCGGTGGCCCGCCGCATGCGCCCGGCAGGTCTGCCCCGTTGGAGCAAGGCGATCGCCACGTGGTTTGCGACGTTCCTCGTTGCGCTACTGGTGGCCGGCAACGCCTACGCCCTCTCAAATGCTTGCAACGAAATCAACGCCAATTGGTCGAATGTTTCGCGCGGCGTACCAAGCGCATGGTTCGACGGCTACTACGCGTCATTCGAGCAAGGAGAAGAACTCTCCTATACGGCCACCACGACCAACAGCAGTGCCACGGAAAAAGGCGGCACGTCCGGTGCGTCGTTCGGCGTTTCGAAAGGCAGCGCCTATGACATAACGGTCGTTGAGCACACGATCGGCATGACCGAGCCGAACGATTTCATGCGATCCGGCACCATCTCGCTTGACCCCGCGGAAAGCTACTGGATCTACGTTGCAGGCGGCTACCAGGGTGGCGTCGCGACCGCTACGGTCACATGTCGCTCGACGCTGTCGCCGCCCACCGTCACGTCGATCTCACCCGCTTCCGGCCTGACATTGGACACGACCGCCGTCACAATCAGCGGCACCGATTTTACCGGGACGACAGGTGTCACCTTCGGCGGGACCGCTGCCACGTCCGTCGTCGTCGTCAGCGCCACGCAGATAACCGCCGTCGCGCCGACGCATGCGGCTGGTGCAGTCGATGTCGTCATCACCAACCCGGCCGGGACAGGGACGCTTCCGGGAGGTTTCACCTATAACGCGCCATCGATTGACGCGACGCTCAGCCTCCTCTCCCCGAGCGCGGGGACGCTTTCGCCTTCGTTCTCTTCAACGACGACCAACTATTCCATCAATGTTCCAAACAGCGTCTCGTCGCTGTCCCTGACCCCAACGACCATCGACAGCGGAGCGACTGTCTCCGTCAACGGCGCTCCGGTCGCAAGCGGCTCGCCTTCGGGCGCAATCAGCCTGGCCGTGGGAATGAACTCCATCTCCGTGACCGTTACCGCGCAGGATCGATCCACTCAGAAGACCTATTCGGTTGCCGTCACGCGCGGTGCACCGCTGTCGCTTGCCCCGCCAGCCGGCACTTTGGCCCAGGGCACCGTCGGGGCATCCTACGACCTGGATTTCGTCGCCTCCGGAGGACTGTCGCCCCGGACCTATTCCCTTGCGGCGGGCGCACTTCCAGCCGGGTTGACCCTCTCATCGGCCGGTGCGCTCTCGGGTACACCGACGGCGGCCAATACCTTCAACTTTTCGATCGCGGCCACGGATGGCCATAACGATACCATCACTGCGGCGTACACCCTTGAAATAGTGGCGCCGACGATTGCGCTTTTGCCTGCGACCTTGCCTGCAGCAACGGTCGCCACCGCCTATAGCCAGACGATCACCGCAACGGGCGGATCCGGCCCCTACAGCTACACGGTGCAATCTGGCTCACTTCCGGCGGGACTGACCTTGGCGAGCAACGGGACACTCTCCGGCACGCCGACGGCTGGAGGAAGTTTCGCGTTCACGGTCGTGGCGACCGACGCGTTCGGCAGCACCGGCGCGCTGGCCTACACCCTCACCGTCAACGCTCCGACGATCGCCATATCTCCGGCAAGCCTTCCAGGCGGCAATATCGGCGCGGCCTACAGCCAGACCATTCTGGCCAGCGGTGGAACAGCGCCGTATAGCTTTAACGTCAAGGTTGGCGCATTGCCGGCGGGGGTGACGCTTGCCACAGACGGCACCTTGTCCGGCACGCCAACGGCGATCGGCACTTCCAACGTCACCATTGAGGTCACCGACAGTTCCACCGGCGCCGGCCCCTATACCAGCACCCGGACCTACACACTGTTGATCGGGGCACCGGCGATCACGCTCTCGCCTGCGACCTTGCCAGCCATATCGATCGGTGCTGCCTACAATCAGGCGATCGTGGCGACCGGCGGAACCGGACCGTACAGCTATACGATGTCTTCAGGCACAGCCCCGCCGGGGATCGCATTGTCGGGCGACGGAACATTATCCGGGACGGCAACAGGCAGCGGAAGCTACTCGTTCACCGTCAAGGCGACCGACGCTCTCGGCAGCATCGGCACTCAGGCCTACACGGTCACGGTTGGCGCACCGACGATCACCTTTTCACCGGCAACCCTTGCCGCCGGTGAAATAGGTGTCGCCTACAATCAGCCGGTGACGGCAACCGGCGGAACAGCACCGTACACCTTGTCCATCGTGTCAGGCACGTTGCCGGCCGGCATCACCCTGGCCGCAGACAGTACCCTTTCCGGCACGCCGACAGCGAGCGGAACCTTCAACGTTACAATTCGCGCCACCGACAGCTCCAGCGGAACCGGCGCGCCCTTTTTCGCCGATAAAGCCTATACGCTGGTGGTTGGCACGCCCACGATCACACTCTCGCCTGCGACGCTGCCCTCCGCGTCGACAGGCACCGCCTATAGCCAGACGTTGATCGCCAGCGGCGGCGTCAGCCCTTACGGATTTTCCGTCAGCTCAGGCGCGTTGCCCGCAGGCCTCAACCTTGCCGCCGACGGGACGCTCTCCGGCACGCCGGCTGCGAGCGGGAACGCCACGTTCGACATCCAGGCAACCGACGCCCTCGGCAGAACCGGGGCGCAGAGCTACACATTGGCCGTCAACGCCCCGACGATCACGGTAGCGCCTTCGGGCCTCGCCGCAGGAACGGTCGGCACCGCCTACAGCCAAACGATCTCTGCCAGCGGCGGTGCAGCACCCTACTCCTATTCGGTGACTGCAGGCACACTTCCGGCGGGCCTCAGCATCGCGGCCGACGGCACCTTGTCCGGAACCCCGACTGCGGCCGGCAGCTCCAACTTCACCGTCACCGCCACGGATGCATATGGCACAAGCGGCTCATCGACATATGCCCTGACAATCAAGGTTGCACCACTGGCTTTGTCGTTCGTGCCAGCGGCCGGTGCCTTGCCGGCAGCCATGGCCGGCGAGAACTACAGCGTCGGCATAGCGGCAAACGGCGGTATCGGCGCGCTGCTCTACGACATCAGCGGCGGCAGCCTGCCCAAGGGAATGATCCTGAACGTCTCTACCGGCGCGCTGACGGGGCCGCTCGACGCAGACGCGACAATCGGCGAACACCGGTTCACGATCAGGGCGACGGACACGGCCGGCAACAGCGGCACGGCGTCCTATTCCATCACGGTCGAGGCGCGCGAGGTGACAGCGCCCGACAGGACAGTCACCGTTCCCCCCGGCTCTTCGCCGCCGAATGTCTATCTGAACGCTGGCGCGACCGGCGGCCCCTTCACCTCGGCCGCCGTCGCGTTCGTCCAGCCGCCGAACGCGGGAAGGGCTGAGATCATCGAAGGTGAACTTGCGGCCGCCGGCAGCTTCACACCGGTCGGATACTATCTGAAATTCACCCCGAACCCTGCCTTCTCAGGAACCGCCATTGTCGGCTACAGACTGTCGAGCGCCAGCGGCGCGTCGAACGTCGCCAGCGTTTCCTATCGCATCGGTTTTGATCCTCTTCATGTCGCCGATGAAGTCGACCGTCTTGTCCGTGGTTTCGTCGAAACCCGACAGAACCTCATCTCCTCGACCCTGAAGGTGCCGGGTCTGCTCGATCGGCGGAGAAACGCGACGAGCAGCGATCCCGTCACGACCCGCGTGTCGCCGTCGGCCGACGGCATTACGCTTGGTTTTGCCACCAGCCTTTCGCAGATCGAAGCGGCCCGCAAAACCGCCGAAGGCGCCGAAACGCAGGCCAATCCGATGCTCTCGCCTTTCGACGTCTGGATCGACGGCACGTTCCTGATGCACAAGCGCGATCAGAACGACGGCCGATGGGGCAATTTCGGAATGTTCTCGGCGGGGGCCGACTACCTCATCAACGAAAAGGCACTCGTCGGTCTATCCTTCCATTTCGACCGCATGAGCGACCCGACTGAGGAGGATGCCGAGCTGACCGGCAACGGTTGGCTCGCCGGCCCCTACGCCTCGTTCGAGATCGGCAAGGGCGTGTTCCTCGACACGAGCCTGCTCTATGGCGGTTCTTGGAACGACATCGACACGGCGTTCTTCGACGGCTCGTTCGACACAACGCGCTGGCTGTGGGACACCAAGCTGCAGGGACAATGGCTGATCGATGAGGACACGATCCTCACACCGAAACTCAGGGCGGTCTTCTTCAATGAAAAGGTCGATGACTATAGCGTCTCGAACGGCGCCGGCGGGACCGTATCCCTCGACGGCTTTACCGAGCAGCAATGGCGCTTCAGCGCCGGTGCGGAAATCGAGCGCAGCTACGAGCTAGAAAATGGCTTGACGCTAACGCCACGAATGGGCGCCAGTGTCGGCTTTGCCGCACTCGACAACAGCGGTGCTTTCGGCACGTTGTCGGCGGGCATCGATCTCTCCAACGACATCAATTGGAATCTGGACGCGGCTCTGCTTTTCAACATCGAGGAAGATGGCGAACGGGCCGCTGGCGGCAGAGTGGGGATCAGCGTGCGCTTCTAACGGTGCCTTCGAATGAAGCGGCCGGCGCCGACCGTCCGCCGCATTTTCAGAGCATGCACGGCTTCCTGGGAAAAACAAAAACGATCGGGGCGGTTTGCCGCCGCCCCGATCTTAGATTTGTTTGGTGCTTGCGCTACGGCTGGGTCTAAGCCGCGCGGCTCCAGCCTTCGCGGGCTGCAGCACCTTCCAGCTTGAACTTCGCCAGCATCGTGCGCAACTGACGGCTCTCTTCGGCGAGCGTGCCGCTGGCGGCTGTCGTCTCTTCCACCATCGCCGCGTTCTGCTGGGTCATCTGGTCCATGTGGTTGACGGAGGTGTTGATCTCCTGCAGCGCGGTCGCCTGCTCGCGCGCGGCCGTCGCGATCGTGTTGACGTGGCCGCTGACATTGTTGACCAGCGTCTCGATCTCCAGCAGCGCCTCGCCGGTCGAGCGCACCAGCGCCACGCCGTTTTCGACTTCCGACGCCGAGCTGTGGATCAGCGTCTTGATTTCCTTGGCGGCGTTGGCCGAGCGTTGCGCCAACTCGCGCACTTCCTGGGCGACGACGGCAAAACCGCGGCCGGCTTCGCCCGCGCGTGCCGCTTCGACGCCGGCATTGAGCGCCAGCAGGTTCGTCTGGAAGGCGATTTCGTCGATGACCGAGATGATCTGGTTGATGCGGTTGGACGAACCCTCGATGCGGCCCATGGCATCGACGGCGCTGCGCACGATCGCGCCGGAACGACCGGCACTCTCCTTGGTGGCGCGCACCATCTCATGCGCCTCATTCGCCCGCTCCGAGGCGGTGCGCACGGTCGAGGTGATTTCGTCGAGCGCCGCTGCGGTTTCCTCAAGCGCTGCCGCCTGCTGTTCCGTGCGCTTCGACAGATCATTGGCAGCCGAGCTCAGTTCGGCGGAGTTGTCGTTGATGGTGCTGGCCGCGGTGCGCACGTTCTGCATGGTCGAGCGCAGCGTCACCATCGTCTGGTTGACGTTCGTCTGCAGCTCGGCGAAGGCACCGTGGAATTCGCCGCGCATGTTCTGCGTCAGGTCGGCGTCGGCAAGCGCCGCAATCACGCGGCGGACTTCGGTGACGGTCTGGTCGACGCTGGAGACGAGCTCGTTGACGCTCGATGCGAAGCGGTTGAGGTCGTCGTTTTCATAGTCCTTGTTGATGCGGCCGGTGAAATCGCCGGCAACGGCAGAGGCGACGACGACGCTGATGTTGGACTGCAGGTCGCTGCTGCGCGCATGCAGTGCCGCTTCCTGCGCCTTCATCGCGCGCATGGCGATGCCGTTCTTGCGGAAGACTTCCACGGCGCGGGCCATCTCGCCGATCTCGTCCTGGCGGGAAACGTCCGTCGCATCTCCATCCAGTTTTCCGTCGGCAAGTTCGCTCATGGTCGAGGTCAGGTCACGGACCGGCATGACGATGCCGCGGCGGGCAACGACGAGGCTGACGCCGACGCCGAAGAGCACGCAGGCCGCGGCGGCCGCGGCGAGGATTGTCATGGCGACGGACGAGGAATTCAGCGCCTCTTCACGAGCGGCGGAAAGCGCTTCGCCGGAATAAGTGCTGTAGGTCTTGACTGTTGCCGTCACGGTCTTTTGCGCTTCGAGCGCCTTGTCGAGTGCGGCCTTGACGGCACCGGCATCTCCGCCCTTCTCGGCGGCGACGGCGACCATGGCACGGATCTCGTCGAAGTAGCTGTTGAGCGTGAGGCGAATGTCATTCAGCAGCTTGTCTTCGGCATCGTCGGCGACCGCCTCGATCTTGGTCAGGCGGCCGAGCATTTCGGTCGCACGTTTTTCGGTTTCCGCGCCGAAGGCGGCGGCGTTCTCCGGGGCGGCGGCGAGCTGATAGGTCATGCGGCTGATGGCGATGATGTCGACGCGCAGGTCCATTGCCTCGCGCGCTGCTTCCTCACGCGCGCCGACATCGACGATCGTCGCACCGAGCGAGGAAAGACCACGCGCACCGGCAAGCGCGATCAGAATGGAGGATATGCCCATGACCACGACCACAAGGCCGACCTTGGTCAAAATCGAAAGGTTCTTGAACGTCACTGCCGTGACTCCTGTGATGTCGCGATCGCGCTGATGGGAGGGGACATGGTCAGCCAAACCGGCGGGAGGAGGACCGGATGTTTGCGGCCCCGCAAGGGGAGGAACTGGGGCGCGCACTGACCAATAAGTACTTAGTAATTTCGAATTTAAATTCGGGTTAAAAAAGCGATCGCGTCTTTTCGCATATGCAGCAATAGTTGTTGTGCATATGCCGGAACGAAAAACGGGCGGACGATCGCTCGCCCGCCCGCAGACCACCGCAGCAGTCTTGGGAGATTTCAGTCTTTCCGGCCTATGACCGGCCGTATCCACCGCCGGTCGGCGTCACGACGGTAAAGGCTTCGCCAGCTTCGAGAACCGTATGGGCGCAGCCCGACAGTTCCTCCGTCCGGCCGTCATTGCGGCGCACGAGGTTGCGGCCGAGTTCACCCGGGCTTCCGCCCTTGATGCCGAAGGGTGCGACGCGGCGATGGCCGGAGAGGATCGCGAAGTCGAGCGTTTCCCGCGCCCGGATCGTGCGCTTCGTGCCGTTTCCCGCGTGCCACTGGCCGCGGCCACCGGAACCGACGCGAATGTGGAAGTCTTCGAGCACCACCGGGAAGCGGGTTTCGAGGATTTCCGGATCGGTGAGCCGCGAGTTGGTCATGTGCGTATGAACCGCATCGGCACCGTTGTAGCCGGGACCCGCCGGCGCGCCGGAGCAGATCGTCTCGTAATACTGATAATTGTCGTTGCCGAAGGTCAGGTTGTTCATCGTCCCTTGCGCGCCGGCCTGGCTCTGGACCGCGCCGAACAGGCAGTTCGTCACGGCCTGGCTGACCTCGACGTTGCCGGCAACGACGGCCGCCGGATAGCGCGGCGTCAGCATCGTACCCTCAGGGATGACGATGTGGATCGGCCGCAGGCAGCCGGCATTCATCGGAATGTCGGCCTCGACCAGCACGCGGAAGACATAGAGCACTGCGGCGCGGGTGACCGGGGCCGGCGCATTGAAGTTGTCGCCGCGCTGCTCCGACGTGCCGGTGAAATCGACCGTCGCCTCGCGCTTGTCGCGGTCGACCGTGATCTTGACGACGATGCTGCAGCCCTGGTCCATCTCGTAGGAGAACTCGCCGTCCGGCAACTGGTCAAGCACACGGCGCACGCTCTCAGCAGCATTGTCCTGGACGTGGCCCATATAGGCCTCGACCACGTCTTCGCCGAACTGGGCGATCATCTTCTTGAGTTCGGCGACACCCTTTTCGTTGGCAGCCACCTGCGCCTTCAGGTCGTTGACGTTCTGCAGGATGTTGCGCACCGGATAGCGCGCGCCATTCAAGAGCGCCTCGAGTTCGGCCTCGCAGAAGCGGCCGGCATCGATGAGCTTGAAGTTGTCGATATAGACGCCTTCCTCCTCGATGTTGGTGGCAAGCGGCGACATCGAGCCCGGCGAAATGCCGCCGATATCCGCATGGTGGCCGCGGCTGGCGACCCAGAAGCGGATCTCTTGTCCGGCATCGTCGAAGACGGGCGTACAGACGGTGAGGTCAGGCAAGTGCGTGCCGCCGTTATAGGGCGCGTTGATCAGGAACACGTCACCGGGCTTGATCACCGGGTTCTCGCGGATCGCGGTTGCGACCGAGGCGTCCATGGAACCCAGATGCACCGGCATGTGCGGCGCATTGGCGACGAGGTTGCCGCGGTTGTCGAAGACGGCGCAGGAGAAGTCGAGCCGCTCCTTGATGTTGACCGAATAGGCGGTGTTCTGCAGCGTCACGCCCATCTGCTCGGCGATCGACATGAACAGGTTGTTGAAGATCTCCAGCATGACCGGATCGGCATGGGTACCGATCGCGCTCTGCTGCTGCAGCGCCTTCACGCGGCGCAGCACGATATGGTCTTTCGCCGTTAGTTCCGCCTGCCAGCCGTCCTCGACGACGACGGTCTGGTTCGGCTCGATGATGATCGCCGGACCGTCGAGCCGCTGGCCGGGGCTGAGTTCAGCGCGCAGCAGGACCGGCGCATCGTGGAACTGGCCTTGCGAATAGAACTGAGTGCGGCGCGAGATGTCTGGTGTGCCTGAGGTGACGGACGCGCCTTCGCGTTCCATCTGGGCAGCACCACCGCCGACCGTCTCGACTTCGACGGCGTCGATCACCAACGCCTTGTTGTCGGCGACGAAGCCGAAGCGGCGCTTGTGCAGCTCTTCGAACTCGGCGCGCAGGCGGGCGATGTCGTCATGCGCGGGGAAGGTCGCGTCGACCGCAAGCACCGTGTCGGTGCCGGCATAGCGGATATGGGCGCGCAGATGGGTGCGAATCTCGTCGCGGGCAATTCCTTGTGCTTCCAGTTCGCCGAGGCAATCGACTTCCAGCTCGGCGCCCAGCGTGCTGAGGGCTGCCGCCGCCTTGTCGTCGAGCGCGACGCCGAGCGCCTTCTGGCGAGTCGAGCGGATATCGGCAAGTCCCATGCCATAGGCCGAAAGCAGGCCGGACATCGGATGCACGAGAATGCTCTTCATGCCGAGCTGGTCGGCAACGAGGCACGCGTGCTGGCCGCCGGCGCCGCCGAAGCAGCTCAGCGCATAGCGCGTCACGTCATAACCGCGCTGCACGGAAATCTTCTTGATCGCCTCGACCATGTTGGCAACGGCGATGCGGATAAAGCCGTCGGCCACATCCTCGGGGCTGCGGCCATCGCCGATCTCGGTTGCCATGGCAGCAAAACGGCCGCGCACGGTCTCGACGTCGAGACGTTCGTCCTGGTTCGGGCCGAACAGCGCCGGGAAGAAATCGGGCATCAGCTTGCCGAGCATGACATTGGCATCGGTGACAGCAAGCGGGCCGCCATTGCGGTAGCAGGCGGGGCCCGGGTTGGCGCCGGCCGAGTCGGGACCGACGCGGAAGCGTTCGCCGTCGAAATGCAGGATCGAGCCGCCGCCGGCGGCAACCGTGTGGATCAGCATCATCGGTGCGCGCACGCGCACGCCGGCAACTTCGGTCTCGAACGCCCGCTCATATTCACCATCGAAATGGGCGACGTCGGTCGAGGTACCGCCCATGTCGAAGCCGATGACACGATCGAAGCCCGCGGCTTCGCCGGTCTTGGCAAGGCCGACGACGCCGCCGGCCGGACCGGAGAGGATCGCATCCTTGCCCTGGAACATTTCAGCCGCGGTCAGGCCGCCGGAGGACATCATGAACATGACGCGCGCGCCGGTTCGGGCAATGTCGAGTTCGCCGGAGACCTGGGCCACGTAGCGGCGCAGCACGGGGGAGAGATAGGCGTCGATGACAGTCGTGTCGCCGCGCCCGACATACTTGATCAGCGGCGAGACTTCGTGGCTGACCGAGACCTGCTCAAAGCCGAGTTCGCGGGCGATGCAGGCAACCGTCGCCTCGTGCTCCGGATATTTGTAGGCATGCATGAAGACAATGGCGACGGCCTTGTAGCCCTTGCCCTTCAGGTCTTCGAGGACCGCGCGCGCCTTCGCCTCGTCGAGTGGCTGCTCGACAATACCGTCGGCCAGCACGCGCTCGTCGAGTTCGACGATATCCTGGTAGAGCGCTTCCGGCTTGATGATTTCGGTCGCGAAGATCTTCTTGCGCTCCTGGTAGCCGATCTTCAGCGCATCGCGGAAACCCTTCGTCGTCACGAGAGCCAGGGGCTCGCCCTTGCGCTCGAGCAGCGCGTTGGTGGCGACCGTCGTGCCCATGCGCACTTCGCCGATCAGACCGGTCGGGATCGGCGCACCGGTCGCAAGGCCGAGATGCAGGCGGATGCCCTGGACGGCGGCGTCGCGGTAGGCTTCCGGATTTTCGGACAGCACCTTGCGGGCATGCAGGTTCCCGTGCGGGTCGCGACCGATGACATCGGTGAAGGTGCCGCCGCGGTCGATCCAGAAGTCCCAGCTGCCGGTTTCGCGTGCGCTCATTGTCCATCCCTCTCATTCGCGAGCCGCTTCATTGTGCAAGCCCGGAAATTCATCAAAGCAGTTCGTTGACAAAATGTCGATAAAATGATGACATAAAATCGTCAAGATGAGGAAGAGCTGAATGACGAAGAAGTCGGAGGATAGCTTCGAAGGACGGGAATGGGCCGAAAATGCCCTGCCCGAACATCTAAAGCCGGTCGCGGCCATCGGCCCGATCGTTTCCTCCGCGCACCTTGCTGAAGGCGGCTCTCCCGGCCTCTCCGAGGTCGAATACGGGTTGATCCTCGCGTCGCATGCCTTTCACCGCTGGATGATGCGCTGCATGGCGGCCGCCGGCGTACCCGGTCTTTCCCCGATCGAGATCCTGATCCTGCACACGATCCGCCACCGCGATCGCGGCAAGAAGCTCGCCGACATCTGTCTCGTGCTCGACATCGAGGACACCCATGTCGCGACCTATGCCATCCGCAAGCTCGAAGCCGCAGGCCTCGTGACGACGGGCAAGGAAGGCAAGGAAAAGACCATCCTCATCACCGACAAGGGGTCGGACGCCTGCACGCGCTACGCAAAAATTCGCGAGCGGCTGCTGGTCTCCTCCACCGCCAAAGCGCGTCCTTCCGAGGAGACGCTTTCCGAGATCGCCGCCGTCCTGCGTTTCATGTCGGGCGCCTATGAACAGTCCGCGCGCGCCGCGACCACATTGTAACAAGGAAGACCGCGTGACCGTCGATACGCCTGCGCCCCTGCTCGCCGTTGAGAAGCTTTCCGTCGCCTTCAACGGCAATCCTGTCGTCGAAGACCTGAGCTTCACGGTGACGCCCGGCCGGACGCTCGCAATCGTCGGCGAATCCGGCTCCGGCAAATCGGTGACGTCGCTGTCGATCATGCGGCTCTCGGACATGATGGGCGGCCAGTTTCCGACCGGCCGCATCCTGTTTCGCGGCAAGGACGGCGAAATCGATCTGACGAGCGCCCCGCAGAAGACCATGCGCGCGATCCGCGGCAAGGAGATCGCCATGATCTTCCAGGAGCCGATGACGTCCTTGAACCCGGTCTTTACCATCGGCGACCAGGTCGCCGAAGTGTTGATGCTGCACGAGAAGATGACCAAGGCCGAAGCGCTCGTCGAGACGCGCCGCCTGCTCGACATGGTGCGCCTTCCTGATTCTGCAGAACTGATCGGCCGCTATCCGCACCAGCTTTCCGGCGGCATGCGCCAGCGCGTCATGATCGCCATGGCGCTTGCCTGCCGGCCGAAACTGCTGATCGCCGACGAGCCGACAACGGCGCTCGACGTCACCATCCAGGCGCAGATCCTGACGATCATCCGCGACCTCCAGAAAGAACTCGGCATGGCGGTGATCTTCATCACCCATGACATGGGTGTCGTCGCCGAAATGGCCGACGACGTCGTCGTCATGTGGAAGGGCCGCAAGGTCGAGGAAGGTCCGGTCGGAGAGATCTTCGCAAGCCCCAAGCACCCCTATACCCAGACGCTGCTTTCCGCCGTGCCGAAACTCGGCAGCATGACCGGCGAGGAATTCCCGAAGCGCCTGCCGCTGACCATGATGGTCGACGGCGAACCGAAGCGCGTCGGCGAAACCCATATCCAGCGCACCGCCCGCTACGACGCGGCACCGATCCTTTCGGTGCGTGATCTCGTCACCCGCTTCGACGTGCGCAAGAACCTTTTCGGCAAGGCGACGCACCGCGTGCACGCCATCGAAAACGTCAGCTTCGACATTTTCCCGGGTGAAACGCTGGCGCTGGTCGGCGAGAGCGGCTCGGGCAAGTCGACGATCGGTCGCACGATCCAGCAACTGCAGAACGCAACCTCGGGCGAGATCCTCTTTGGCGGTCGCCCGGTCTCGGCCATGAGCTATGCCGAGCGGCAGCGGCTGAAGCAAGAAATCCAGTACATCTTCCAGGATCCCTTCGCCTCGCTCGACCCGCGCAAGACCGTGGGCTTCTCGATCGCCGAACCCATCCGTACCCACGGCCTGATCCTCGGTGAAAAGGACATCGAAAAGCGCGTGCATGAATTGCTGGAGCGCGTCGGACTGACGCCAGCTCACGCCAAGCGTTACCCGCACGAATTCTCCGGCGGCCAGCGCCAGCGCGTCTGCATCGCGCGTGCGCTTGCCTCGCGTCCCAAGCTGATCATCGCCGACGAGGCGCTCTCGGCTCTCGACGTCTCGATCCAGGCGCAGATCATCAACCTGTTCATGGAGCTGCAGGAACAGGAGGGCCTCGCCTATCTCTTCATCAGCCATGACATGGCGGTGGTCGAACGCATGAGCCACCGCGTCGCCGTGCTCTATCTCGGCCAGGTCATGGAGTTCGGCAGCCGCCAGCAGGTCTTCGAGACGCCGTCCCATCCCTATACTCGCCGGCTGCTTTCCGCGGTGCCCGTCGCCGAGCCCGGCAAGGGTCGCGAGCGCGCCATGCTGGAGGGCGAGATTCCGAGCCCGATCCGCCGCGTCGGCGACGAACCCGCGGTGCTGCCGCGTAAAGAAATCGCCCCTGGCCATTACGTGGCCAAGGGTGCGTGAGCCGCTTTCTCTTCTCAGGAAGGCTGTCGAAACAGGAGTGAGTAAATGATCAACAAAAAGGGGATCCACGCCGCTTTCATCGCCCTTGCGATGGCGGGTAGTTTCATGACCGCAGCCCCGGCCTTTGCCGCCGGCACGCTCACGGTATCTTCGCCGCAGGATCCGGGAAGCTGGGACCCGGTCGACACCTTCCTCGTCAACTGGGCGTCGGTTGCCACCAATATCTATGACGGCCTGACCTATCGCGGTCCGGATCTGAAGCTCGTGCCCGGCCTTGCTACTGCTTGGGAAGAGCTAGACGGCGGCAAACGCCTGCGCTTCACGCTGCGCGAGGGCGTCAAGTTCCACAACGGTGAGCCCTTCAATGCAGAAGCGGTGAAGTTCACCTTCGACCGCCTGCTCGGCGAAGAAGGCTCCAAGGGTCCGCAGAAGTCCAACTATGCCGTGATCGAAAAGGTCGAGATCGTCGACGAAAAGACGGTCGACCTCGTCCTGAAGACGCCGGATCCGGTGCTTCTCACGAAGCTCGCCGGCTATGGCGCGATGATCGTGCCGCCGAAGTACATCCAGGAAAAAGGTGAGGACTACTTCAACGCCCATCCTGTTGGCACCGGCCCGTTCAAGTTCGTCTCCTACGAGCCGAAGGTCGGCATCAAGCTCGAAGCCTTCGCAGATCATTGGGGCGGCGCGCCGAAGCTTTCCAACCTCAACTACCGCTTCATTTCGGAGCCGGCGACCGCCGTTGCCGAGCTGCAGGCCGGCCGCGTCGATCTCGTCATCCCGCCGACCATTCCGATCGGCATGATCCCGACGATCCAGGGCGACAGCAATCTGGAGATCGTCTCCAGCGCCGGCCCGACGGTCTACGCGCTGCGATTCAACACGCGCGACGGCATCACCAAGGATCCGAAGGTCCGCAAGGCGCTGATCCTCGGCGTCGACCGCGACACCATCATCCAGTCGATCCTCGCCGGCCAGGCGGATCCGATCGCCAGTTTCCAGGGCAAGCTCTCCTTCGGCTTCGACCCGGCGATGAAGCCGCTGCCGTACGATCCGGAACAGGCAAAGGCGCTTCTGAAGGAAGCCGGCGTTGCGCCGGGCGCTTCCGTGCAGATCGACGTTCGCGGTAACGACGCGACCTTCAACGAGGTCGTGCAGGCTATCGCAAGCTACCTGCAGCTGATCGGCATCAACGCGACGATCAAGCCCTATGAAACCAACGTTCTCTTGAACGACATCATCCCGGCCGGCAAGACCGGCGCGCTGTTCCAGCAGTCCTGGGGCGGCTGGACGCTCGACTACGACAACACCGCCTACTCGATGTACCACTCGGGCGAAAAGTGGAACCCGTACGACAAGGACGCGGAACTCGACAAGCTGCTCGAGTCGCAGCGTTCGATCACCGACCAGGCAAAGCGCGAGGAGATCCTCAAGCAGATCGCCAACTACGCCGCAGACCGTTCGCTCGAAATGCCGCTCTATAACCTCAACGCCATCTTCGGCGTGAGCAAGCGCGTCAAGAACTTCACGCCGGTGCCGGATAGCCGCCTGCGGCTGACGGACGTGACGGTCGAGTAATACAGGCCGGTCCGCCGCCTCACGCTTGAGGCGGCGGACCATTTTTCCAAAAGGGCGGGTCACTTGGCCGGATTTCTGATCAAACGTTTTCTGCAGGCGGTCTTCGTCGTGTTCGTCGTGACACTGACCGTCTCCTATGCCATCCGGTTCACCGGTGACCCCGCGCTAATGCTGGCGCAGGGCGCTGGCAGCGTCACCGAGGCCGACCTCGTGCGCATCCGCGAGGGGCTCGGCCTTAACCAGCCGTTCCTGGCGCAATATGCCGATTTCATCACGGGCATGTTCAGGCTCGATTTCGGCCGCTCCTTCATGGGCGGTACGCCTGTTTCGCAGCTGATCGCCTCTGCGCTGCCGGCGACCATGCTGCTCGCCTTCGCCTCGCTGATCGTCTCGATCGCGATTTCCATTCCGCTCGGTATCCGCGCCGCCGTCGCCCGCGGCAAGTGGGCCGACCAGACAATCCGCATTCTGTCGCTCGTTGGGCTTTCCTTCCCGAACTTCTGGCTTGCGATCATGCTGGTCCTGTTGTTCTCGATCGTCCTCAAATGGCTGCCGCCAAGCGGCATGGACGGTTTTGCAAGCTTCATCATGCCGGCGCTGACCATGGGCATCATCCTGACGGCGACCAATGTGCGCCTGGTGCGCACCGCGATGCTGGAAACCTTGCAGTCGCAATACATCATGGTCGCGCGCGCCAAGGGCCTCAGCGAAAGCAAGGTGCTCTACAAGCACGCACTTCGTAACTGCGCGATCCCGCTGATCACCTATTTCGGCCTGCAGTTCGGCGGCCTGCTCGGCGGCATCGTCGTCGTCGAGCTGGTGTTCAACTGGCCGGGCATGGGCACGCTCGCCTTCGACGCGGTCGCCTCGCGCGATTACCCCGTGCTTCAGGCGGTCATAACCGTGCTTTCGCTGATGATCGTGTTCGTCAATCTTCTGGTCGACATCGCCTATGGCCTCGTCGATCCGCGCATCCGGACGGAGTGAGCCGATGTCGTCAAAGGCTTCCAGCACCCGCTTCGCCCGCTTCCGCAACCTCGAATTCATCCTCGGAGCGCTGCTCACCGGCGGCATCTGCCTCGCCGTTCTCTTCTCTGGCGTGCTCTTTCCCGGCGGCGTCGACAAGATCGACCTTATGGCGCGGCTGACGCCGCCCTTCGTCAATTGGGCCCATCCGCTCGGCACCGACCCGCTTGGCCGCGACGTGCTGGCTCGCGTGGTTGCCGGCGGCAAGATCTCGCTGCTCGTCGGCCTGACGTCGGTTGCCGGCGCCGTCGTCGTCGGCGTGGTCATGGGGCTTGTCTCCGGCTACTATCGCGGCTTCTGGGACATGCTCGTCATGCGCTTTGCCGATGTGCAGCTGGCGCTCCCCTTCATCCTGCTGGCCATCACCTTCATCGCCATCGTCGGCGGTGGGCTTGGCAACACCATCATCCTGCTGATCGTCTCGCAGTGGGTGCAATATGCGCGCCTCGTGCGCGGCTCGGTCCTGTCGCTGCGCGAGCGCGAGTTCATCCAGTCGGCCCGCGCCATCGGCGTTCGCGACTACAAGATCCTGTTCCAGCACCTGTTGCCGAACCTGATCGGCCCGGTGATCGTGCTGATGACGCTCAACGTCGCCAACAACATCCTGCTCGAAAGCAGCCTCACCTTCCTCGGCCTCGGCGTCGATCCGCTGATCCCGAGCTGGGGCGGCATGCTGGCCGACGGCCGCACCTACCTGCAGAACGCCTGGTGGGTCAGCGTCTTCCCGGGCCTTGCGATCCTGCTCACCGTTCTCGGCCTCAATCTTCTCGGCGACTGGCTGCGTGACAGCCTCGACCCAACCGGTAGAACTTCACGATGACGACGATTTTCGAAGGCGCCTTCGAGCGCACCCTCGACACGCTTCTGACCACCTACGGCAAGGAAGCCGCCCGCGGCACCAAGCTCGAAGCCTGGCTGTTCGACGATGCCGCCAGCCGCAAGGCTGCCGAACAGAAGCTTGCAAGCTTCGGCGTCAAGGCGGCGCTCAGAAGCGCCTACAAGCCGCTGCTGCATTTCTTCCTGGAAGAAGTGGATCGCGCAGCCCTCGCAAGCGTCGTCGTCCGCTATCCCCAGCATGAGGGCGCCCCTCAGAACCGCTTCCTGCTCGAAGCCTATCCGCTCGCAGCCCTCGTCAGCGATGCCGAGATCCGCTTCGAGGCAGGCAGTGCCAAGGCCTTCACCTATGATGTCGCGCTGACCTTCCGTGACGGGCGCCAGGAAAACCACGCCGTATTCGCACCGAACCGCATCCACACCGATTTCATCGGCGAGACGCTTTTGTCGCCGACCGGCTGGATCCGCCTCGACGAGGGCTGCGACAAGCATCGCGAATGCCACCTCGATACCGACTATGAGCGGCTTTTTGCCGGCACGATGCAGGCGATCTCCGATCATGCCTGGGGTGACAGCGAGCCCTATTTCGAAGAGCTCAACATCCGCGTGACCCTGCCGATCACCGACTTCCGCCTGCCTGTCGGCGAGGAAGTCATCAGCCTTCGCGAAGCGCTGCACGAGGACTTCTATTTCTCGCTGCTCGAAGTCTTCCAGAAGAAGTCCGGCCGCCCGCTCGGCGACCGTGGCCTGAAGCCCGGCCAGATCGTGCCGGAGATCGTCTTCGGCGTCGGCAAGCCCACCGTCGTCGTCAAGGCGCGGCCGCTGCAGGCGACGGATGTCGAAGGCGAAACCCTGCCGCTCGACACCGCCGAGGCACCGCTGGCGGTGGCGCAGATCCATGCCGAACTCGCCGCGATCGACGGCCAGCCCTTCGAGGCCAGGTCGCGTGCCGGCCGGCCGGTGAAGGCCCGCTATCACAAGGGAAGCGATGCGCCGGTCATGATCAGCGGCGGACAGCATCCGAACGAGACGACCGGCATCGTCGGCGTGCTTCGCGCCGCCCAGGCGCTCGCCGCCCGCACCGGTAGCCACTTCACCATCTCGCCGCTCGAAAACCCCGACGGCTATGCCGTGCACCAGCGGCTGCGCGTCGACAATCCGCTGCACATGCACCATGCCGCCCGCTACACCGCCCTTGGCGACGATCTCGAATACCGCACCGGTGCAGCACTCAACGAGCGCGAGATCCGTAAGGAGGCGGAGCGGCTGACCGGCGCGCAGCTGCACGTCAACCTGCACGGCTATCCCTCGCATGAGTGGACGCGGCCGCTTTCGGGCTACGTGCCACGCGGTTTTGCCATGTGGACCCTGCCCAAGGGCTTCTTCCTGATCATGCGCCACCACGCCGAATGGGAAGCGCGCGCCGAACAGCTGATCGCGGAAGTCACCGAGCGACTTGCGGCCGTTCCGGGCCTGCTCGCCTACAACGACGCCCAGATCGCGCTTTACGAGACGCATGCCGGTGAAACCGGTTTCCGCATCATCAACGGCTTCCCCTGCATGATCTCCGTCGACGACCGCCACACGGCACCGCTGACGCTGATCACCGAGTACCCGGATGAGACCATCTACGGCGATGCCTTCATTGCCGGCCATGAGGCTCAGAAGGAAACGGTGCTTGCGGCCTATGATGCGTTCCAGCGGATCATGGCCGTCGCCTGACCTCCGTCATCGGCCGGTCCATGGCCGGTCCGTGCCGCTGCGTACCCTTGCGCAGCGACACATCGTTTGCGCGGCAGCGCCCGCCCGGCGCTGCCGCGCAAGGCGATTTTTGAGGGCTCTTTTCCGATCGCTCGCCCCGCAAATGCGCGGCTATTCTCTCCGTCCCATCCGAATACGGTAAGCCCCGGCCGCTCTGCATTGCCGGGCTCCCGTTCTCGCCGCTAGAAAGGCAGCGAAAGGCCGCAACGTTGTTGCAATCCTCGTCCACCAGACGTGAACGAGACACGCCTATCGGATTCGGAGATATTCAATGCGCCTGCTCCTTGTCGAGGATGAGCTGGAAATGGCGGCAGCACTCAGTGCCGCACTCAGCCGCTATGACATGATCCTCGACCATGCACCGTCGATCGACCATGCGATGGCGGCGCTGGCCAACCAGGTTCACGACGGCATCATCCTCGACCGGCAACTGCCCGACGGCGATGGCCTGTCGCTGATCCCGCGGGTGCGTGCGTTACGATCGGGAATCCCGGTAATCGTGCTGACGGCGCGCAGCGCCATCGACGAACGGGTCAGGGGGCTCGACATGGGCGCCGACGACTATCTCGCCAAGCCGTTCGCCGTGGAGGAGTTGCTGGCGCGCATTCGTGCCCTGATGCGACGTTCACCTGATATTGCGCCGATCACCGCCCGCATCGGCCAGCTGATCTTCGATTTCGAAGGCAGACAGGCCCGCGTCGACGGCCGGGTGCTGGACCTGCCGCGGCGGGAACTCCTGGTGCTGGAGGCACTGGCGCGCCGGCAGGGGCGCACGGTGCAGCGTTCGACTCTGGAGGAATCCGTCTATGGCTATGACGACGAGATCCAGTCCAATTCTCTCGACGCGCATGTCTCGCGGTTGCGCCGCAAGCTCTCGGAAACCGGTGCCGGCGTTGAAATTCACAGCATCCGCGGCGTTGGCTACCTTCTGAGACCCTCTCCATGACGAACGCTTCCACCAACTCGCTGAAGAAGCGTCTGATCTGGCAGATCCTGACCTTTCAGGTGCTGCTGTTGATGGCGGTCATCGCCGGCTTCATGGCCTTGCTGACGCGCGCCGATCTCGGCGGCAAGTTCCTCGACGCCGACGCCGCGTCGATCGCGGCCGGGGCAATCCGGCCGGATCCCGCCGGTGGACTGACGCTGGTTGAGACGCCGCAACTGCTTGCCATGCGGGCCGAGTCCGCCGATTTCTGGTTCGTCGCACGCAACGAACGCGGCGACATGATCCGCAGCGGACCGGTGCCGGACGCCTATCGCAGCATTGGCGAGCACCTCGACCGCATCGCCTTTGGCGATATGCGTGACAGCATCGAGCCCTATACCCTCTCGTCGATCGTGCGCTCGTTGACCACGGACAACGGCACCTATACGGTGCTTGCCGGCGGAGGGCGGCTCTGGAGCGCGTCCTTCGCGGTGTTCATCCTGGCAAACCTTCTGCTTTTGCCGATCGTCTTGATCGTGGTGCTGATCCCGGCCTTCGCGATCCCGATCATCGTAAGGCGCGCCTTTGCCGGTCTTGCCGAAGTTGTCGACCAGGCAAAGACGATCGATGTCGAGCGCCGCGGTGCCCGGCTGCCCGATCATCGCATCCCCGGCGAAGTGCGACCGCTCGTTGAGGCGTTCAACGGCGCACTGCAGCGGCTCGATGAGGGGTACGAGCGCCGCCAGCGCTTTATCCTCGACGCGGCACACGAGCTTCGAACCCCGGTTGCGATCCTGCACACGCGCCTGGAAAGCATGGAGGCCGGCCCGCTCAGGAACCGCCTGCTGATCGATTCCAATCGCATTGCCGGGCTTGCCGAACAGTTGCTCGACCTCGAACGCATCGATCGCGACGGCACGGATTTCGGGCAGCTCGACCTGGTTTCGCTCTGCCGCGACGTGACGGCCGACCTCGCCCCGCTTGCGCTTTCGGCCGGCTGCGACCTTTCCTTCGCTCCGGGCACGGAGCGCGTCGTCGTGCGCGGCGATACCGGCGCCATCGAGCGGGCGGTCACCAACCTCGTGCGCAACGCCATCGAACACGCCGGCGGCCTGATCACGATCCGGGTGGAGCGCGGCGGCGTGATCGAGGTTACCGACGAAGGTCCCGGCATACCGGAGCGGGAACGGGCCCGGATCTTCGAGCCCTTCCATCGCCTGCAGCCGCGGGACCATGGCGCCGGCCTCGGCTTGCATCTGGTCAGCGAGATCATCGGCCGCCACAAGGGTCACATCTCGGTGGTCGATGATCCCAAGGGTGGCGCCTGCTTCCGCATCACCTTGCCTGCCGGCTAGGATTTTTCTCAGTCGGCGTATGGTTAACAGTTAACTAACAACAAAATCAGTAACTTAGATAAGTTGCGCAATGTTGATGCAATCCGTGGGGCTGACAAAGGCCGTGTACCGTCCAAACATCGCCATCCCACCCCAAAGGTGAAGCGCGCATGGGAGGACGCAAGCGCCATCAAGGCGCGTTTCCTATGCACGGAGCAAGCAAATGCGGCAGTCCAGCAAGTTTTCCATCTGGTCGGGTCTTACCCTTCTCGCCCTCTGCGGCGCACAGCCGTCCCAGGCGGCTGATTTCTCCGCCCCCACCTATCAGGACCCGCCGGCCTTCAGCTGGAGCGGCGCCTATGTCGGTGCCCATGGCGGCCTTGGCTTTACCGGCAGCCCCAACCCGTTCGCCGACCGCAATGGCGTCGCGCTCGGCGTCCAGGCCGGCTACAACATGCAGGCCGGCCCCGGCATCGTCGGGGCGGAAATCGAAGGCTCCTATCTCGGCGACACCGAGCACAAGGTCAACGGCGGCAAGCTCAAGGAGAAATGGCGCGGCGCCATCAAGGCGAAGGCGGGTCTCACCTTCGACCAGACGCTCGTCTACGGCACGGCCGGCTACGCCATGACCAGCTACAAGAAGGGCGGCGACGTGCGTAACGACGTCGGCTTCAAGGGCGGCTACCTGCTCGGCGCCGGCGTGGAACAGGCCTTTGCCGGCGGCCTTTCCGCCAAGCTCGAATACAACTACATCACGACGCCCGATGTCCGCACCCACACGAGCTCAGGCTCCAGCGAGAAAGACATCAACAGCCACGTCATCAAGGCCGGCATCAACATGCGTTTCTGACGGGTCAGACGGTTTGCGGCGGCGCTGCAACGTTCCTCCCAGCAGCGCCCCGACAGACCGATGCCCCTGCCCTGATCACTCCGCCGCTTCCCGCGCCGATCGCTCGGGCGTTGCAAGCCGGCGCCAGATCGGCGCCATGGCAGCGGCGATCTCGCCGTAAAGCGCAAAGCGCCTGTCATAATGCGCGGCAAGTGCAGGGTTTGGACGGTAGTGGCGCTCGGTCTTGACCATCGCCGCAGCACCGGCGGAGATATCGGCGAAAAAGCCGATGCCGGCGCCAGCCGTAATCGCGGCGCCGAGCGCGCCGGTCTCGCGTGAACGGGCGACCGTCACCGGCACGTCAAGCACGTCGGCGAAGATCTGCGGCCAGATCAGGCTGCGCGATCCGCCACCCGAAAGCACCGCCTCCTCGAAGCGAGCCCCAGCTGCGCGCAACGCCGCGATATGCTGGCGATGGCCGAAGGCGACGCCTTCAAGCACGGCGCGGACCAGATGACCCTTGCCGTGCCAGCCGGCGACGCCGTAGAAGCCAGCGCGCGCGTTGCCGTCCTGCTGAGCGCCATAGAGAAACGGATGGTAGAGCGGGTCATCAGAGGCCGGCGTGACCTCGGCTGCCAGCTGGCAGCAGAGATCGAAGGGCGACCGGCCATCCTTGCCGTCGTGCGGGAAGAGCTCGCGCACCAGCCATTCCAGATTGGCCGCCGACGTGGCACTCGCCTCGATCGCCATGTAGCGCTTGCGATCGAACGTCGAGGACATGAAGAGCGGATGTGAGAGATCAGGCTGGTCGATGATCACCTGGTTGATGCTCCAGGTGCCGGCGATGATCGAGGCAGCACCGGTGCGGGTGACGCCCGAGCCGATTGCCGAAGCGACCACGTCGAAGAGCCCACCGACAACGGGTGTGCCGGCAGCCAGACCCGTCTGCGCCGCCGCTTCCTCGGTAACGCGTCCGACGATATCGGCGCTTTCGGCGAGATCGGGCAGCAGGTCCATGTCTTCGCCGAGGCCATAGGCCTTCATTAATGCCGCATCGTAACGCCTACCGGCGACATCGAGCAGGCCCGCGCCGCTCATGTCCGAGACGTCGCTGACGCGCGCGCCGGTCAGGCGATTGATGACGAAGTCCTTGCAGAGAAACACCGTGCCGATTTTTTCAAACTGGTCAGGCCGATGGCGCTTCAGCCAGGCAAGCAGGGTCGGCGTTTGTGATGGCCAGGGCTTCTGCCCGGCGATCGGATAGGTTCGCTCGCCGACGCCTGCGGCCTGCCACTCCTCGACGAGGCCGGCGGCGCGAGTGTCGAGCGACTGTATGCCGACAAGCGGTTCTCCGTCTCGATCGAGCGCGTAGAGACCGTTGCCGTGCCCGGCGCAACCGATCGCCGCGATCTCGCTGGCATCGATGCCGGCGCGCTCGATGCAGGCGCGGATCACCACCTTGGCATGGCTCCACAGTTCGCCAAGCCCACGCTCGACATGGCCGGGCATCGGCACATGGCTGTGCCCTTCTTCCGCGGCCATCGCGATCTCGTTGCCGTCACGATCGAAAAGTACCGTCTTGATCACGGTGTTCCCGGCGTCGATCCCGAGCAGATACTTACCCATTGCCGAACCCCTCCCCAAGGTCCTTAATCCATTTGCCGGAACGCCGCCGGTGTCCTCACAGCGGCAGCGTTCCTCTTGCGCCGGAGCATCGCTGGTGAAGCGGTTCCGGCTGAGCGATTTCAACCGCGCTGGTAGAGCGCGTAGGCTTCTTCGCCGCTTACATCCTCATGGATGATCGCCATCAGGCCGCGCACAACGGCGCTCGGATTGGCGTGCTGGTAGATGTTGCGCCCATAGACCATGCCCATTGCGCCCTGACGCATCAAGGCCGCCGACTTGTCGAAGACGTTGCGCAAGTCCTCCTTGCCGCCGCCACGCACGAGAACCGGGCAGCGCGCCGCCTCGACGACCCGGTGGAAATCCTCGGCATTGGTGGTCGGGTCCGCCTTGACGATGTCAGCGCCCATCTCGCGCGCAAGCCGGGTCAGCGTCACGATCTTCTCGGCGTCGCCATCGACCATGTAGCCGCCGTGCTCGGTCACCGGCTGCATCACCAGCGGCTCGATCATCAACGGCATGCCGTACTTGTCGCAATCGGCCCGCACGCGCGAGATGTTGGCGACGCATTGGCGGAAGAGATCGGGCTCGTCCGGCAGCATGAAGAGGTTGACGACGACGCAGGCCGCGTCCATCGCCAGCGCGCCGATCAACGGTTCGGCCTCGTTCTGCAACACGGCCCACATGTGCCGGTGGCGGATGCGGTTATAGGGGTTGCCCATGTCGAGACGCATGACCAGCGCCGGCTTGTCCTTGCCCGGCACCTCCTGCAACAGATCCGCCTGGCCAAAATTCATCTGGATCGCATCCGGTGCGGCCGCGACCAGCGCCTTCAACACGGCTGACATGTCTTCAAGACCATTGAGGAAGGAGGGTTCGTTGCAGACGCCATGATCGATCGCGACGTCGAGGCAACGTCCACTGCCGAACAGACGGTTCATCCGGACCTTGCTGTTGTTTCGCATAGTGCACTCCTTTGTTCGTTCCGTACGGATAGGGTTTCCTCGTCGACGCCATGGCGCTCGACGAGAAGGGCAAGAAATCGCTTACGCTCGACCGCGACACGCGGCGGCAACCATTGCTTTTCGATGGCAAGCAAGGCGAGCACCGCATCCACCATGTCGAGCGAGAGCTCGCCGGTGATTGCAAGCGTCGTGCGGCGCAGCAGCACGTCCTCGAGATGTTCGACGGCTTCGCTGCGGATCAGGTATTGCAGCTCGCGCGCGGAGTAATCCGGATGCGGCAAGGCATGGTCAGCGCCGGCGGCGATGAGATCGGCAACGTCTCGCGCGCCCGTTCCATAGCGGACGAAAAGCACTTGCATGCGCTCCCGCGAAAGCCCGGTGGCTGCCGCAACATCATCGACCCATCGGTCGCGATCGGAGGGATAGTCTTGCCCGCCACCGATGGCACGTTCTCCGGTGCTGACATGGCGCTGTTTTACGAGCCGTTCCAGGGTGAGGTCGGCCGCCATTTCGCCGAAGGAGCGGAACGTCGTCCATTTGCCGCCGATCATGCAGAGCACCGGCGGACCGCCCTCAACACCCTCCACGAAGGTGCAGAAATGGTCGCGCGGGATGCGACCGGTGAAGCTGTCCTGGCTCGCCGGCAGCGGCCGTACGCCCGAGAACTGGAACACCACCTCTTCCGGCCTGATCCGGATGTCTGGCAGGACGAAGGCGAGCGACTGCAGGATGTAGTCGCGCTCGTCGGCTTCGCAGCGCACGGTTTCGGGATCATCGACACGAATGTCCGTCGAGCCCACCAGCACCTTGCCGAGATATGGAAAGAGGATGCAGATGCGGCCATCCTCGTTCTCGTAATAGATCATGTGGCCGTTAAGCGCTTCCATGAGTTGGGCATTGTCGATGATCAGATGCGAGCCCTTGGTGCCGCCCATCAACGGGGCCGGCTTCGACGTTGCGGGAAACAGTGCGCCGTTGGCGATATCGATCCAGCCGCCGGTAGCGTTGATGATGAGGCCGGGCTCGATCGCAGCGACGGCGCCGGTGACATCGTCCTTCAGTTCGTAGCGTCCGGGTGCGGCCAGCGTCAGTTCGGCGTAGTTCAGCGCCTGCGCGTGAGAACCGGCGGCAAGCCCGTCCTTCAACAGCTCGATGCCGAGACGTTCCGGCTGGCTGACCCAGGCGTCGTAATAGGTCGCGGAACTCTTGATGTCGGGATTGAGCGCCGGCCAGCGTGCAAGCGTCGTGCGCCGCCCGCGGAAGGCATGCTTCGGCATCAGCGCCCGCTTGCGCGTCAGGAAATCATAGATGCCAAGGCCCATCTTTACGGCGACGGCGCCACGGCGGCTTGGCCGCCGCGTCAATCCCAGGAAGCGAACCGCGCCATTGGCAAGGCCCGAGAAGATGTCGAAGATCGGCACGGTCGTGGGCAGCGGCGCCACGTAATGCGGCGCGTTCTTCAGCAGCCGATCGCGTTCGACCAGCGATTCCCTGACCAGGCTGAACTCGCCATTTTCGAGATAGCGAAGACCGCCATGCACCATGCGTGACAGCGCCGCACTCGCGCCCGAACAGTAGTCGTGCTTCTCGACGAGCAGCACGTTCACCCCCTGCAGCGCCAGTTCACGAAAGACGCTGAGGCCGTTGATGCCGCCGCCGAGGACGCACACGTCCACCTTCGGGCTCTTGGCGAGCCCGTTGAAAATCTCTTCCCGGTTCATGATGGCAGTCCGTTAGCTGTCCATGTTGACGAGCGTCGCCGCGATGGCCGCGTCGATCCCCGCGAGATCATCGTGATCGAGCCGGATCGTCCCGGCCCTTGCATTGTCGAGCGCTTGCGCCGGATTGCGTGCGCCGCAGAGCGCGAAAGTCACGCCCTCCTGGCAGAGCGTCCAGGCAATGACGATCTGGGCGATTGTCGCGCCATGCTTTTCTGCGACCGGCTGGATGGCCTTGGCAAAGGCCGCGACCTTTTCGCGGTTGCCGACCGAGAAGCGCGGATTGTCGCGCCGCTGGTCGTCGCCTGAAAACACCCGTTCCGGCCCGATGCCGCCGGAGAGAAGCCCGAGCGCCAACGACGAGTAGCTGAGCGTGGCGACGCCGTTGCGCCGCGTCAGCGGCAAAAGCTCCGCCTCGATCTCGCGATCGATCATGCTGAAGCGTTCCTGGATCGCGTCGAGCCCGCCGATCGCGATGTACTGTTCCAGTTCGCTACGGCCGACATTGCTGGCGCCGATCGCCCGGATCTTGCCCGCCTGGCGCAGCTCTTCGAGCGCGGCCATGGTCTCCTCGATCGGCGTCGTCGGGTCCTGCCAATGGGTGATGTAGAGGTCGATGTAATCGGTGTCGAGCCGCTTCAGGCTCTGCTCGACCTCGTGATGGATCGCATCTCGGCCGAGGTAGCGGTGCACCGGCTTGCCGTCCTGGTCGAAGAAGTGCTTGCCCTTGTCCGTATGCCAGACGAGCCCGCACTTGGTGGCGATGATTGCCTTGTCGCGGCGGCCGGCCAAAGCCTTGCCGACGATCTCTTCCGAGCGGCCGAGGCCATAGGCCGGCGCCGTATCGATCAGCGTCACACCGGCGTCCAGCGAGGCCTGGATCGCCGCGATCGATTCCCGCTCGTCCGTGCCGCCCCACATCCAGCCGCCGATCGCCCAGGTGCCGAGCCCGACGGCCGAAGCCTTCACGCCCGATCGGCCGATCTCCCGCATCAATTGATCCCCGCTCATGCCAGAAGTCCCTTTTCGCTTGCCATGGCGAGCACGCGCTCGCCGGTCGCCTCGTCCGTCACCAGCGTGTCGAGGTGGTGTCCCCGCATGACGCTGAGGATCGGTCCGGCCTTGTTCGGTCCACTTGCCACGCCGATCTTCGTCGGGATCGAGGCGAATTCTTCGAGCGTCAGCGAGACCAGCGACCGGTTGAGGCTGTAGTCACAGACACGTCCCTCATCATCGAGCAGATGGGCGAGAAGTTCGCAGCTTGCGCCAGAGCGCTCGATTGCCGCTCGGTCCGTGCTCGAAGACGGATGCAGGTCGTAGTAGCTCGAATCGTCCGAAAGGATCGAACCGATGCCGACCACCGCCACCTTCGCTTCGCGCGCCCTCCCGAAGACATCCGCCACCGAGCGCATGTTGATCAGCATCGCCCGCTCGGCGGCACTGTCGGCAAAGAGCGGCGCGTGGATCTGGAAAGACCGCCCGCCGAGCCGGTCGGCCATCATCGTCGAGACGTGGTTCACATCCGTATAGTGCTTGCCCTGGACGCAGCCGGTGCCGGGGATAACCTCGACATCGAAGCGGCGCGGCGCCTGCAGCCCCGCGACGACGGCACTGACGCCCTTGCCGCCGGTGATGCAGATCGTGTCGCCATCGCCGATCTCTTCGAGCAGCAGCCGGGCTGCCGCCTCGCCGACCGCCTGGAGTGCGGTCTGCTGATTGTCGGAAACGGTCGGCACGACGATCGCCCGGCGGATGCCGCCGATCGCAAGCAACTGCTCTTCCATGTCGACCAAGGGCTCGATCGGCGACTTGATCTTGATCTCTACCAGGCCAAGCTGACGGCCGCGCTTGATCAGCCGGTTAACGGTCGGCTGCGAGATGCCGAGCCGATCGGCGATCTGCGACTGGGTCAGTCCTTCGAGGAAATGCAGGACGAGCGCCTGATGCATCTGCCGCGCGACGACGAGTTCTTCTCGCGCACTTGAGGCCTGGGACAAAATGGGTTTGGCAATCGGCATGGTCAGGCTGCCTTCCGCTTGTGCAGCAGGTGGTCGATGGAAACGGCAGCCAAGAGAATGCACCCCTTGATCATGTCCTGCCAATAGACGGAGACGTCGAGCAGGATCAACGAGCTGGTGACGACCGAGAGAAGAGCGATACCGAGGATGGCGCCGAGGATGGTGCCCGAGCCACCGTTGAGCGAGGCGCCGCCGATGACCGCCGCAGCGATGATGTTGAGCTCCATACCGACCCCGAAGGTGGGCGTCGCGGCGCCGAAGCGCGACATGTAGATGACGCCGGCGACACCTGCGAGCGTCGAGCAAAGCACCGTAACCCAGAACTTCACCTGCTTGGTCTTGATGCCCGAATAGAGCGCCGCCTTCTCGTTGCTGCCGGTATAGAAGACCTTGCGGAAGGCGGTCGCCCGGCGCAGCAGGAAGTCGAAGAGCACGACGACGGCGACGAAGATCAGGATGACATAGGGCACGCCGTGGAAGGTGCCCTGCCCGACCGCCTTGAACGACGCCGGCAGCGTGAAGAGCGACAGCGGCGTGCCCTTGGTGATGACGAGGCAGAGGCCGCGCACGATCACCATCGCCGCCAGCGACGTGATGAAATGATTGAGCCCGACGACGGTGACGAAGAAGCCCATGATCATCCCGATCATGCTGCTGGCGAGGATGCCGACCAGCGAGGCCGTCCAGGGATCGACACCGGCGAGAAACAGCGAACCGGCCAGCACCATGGCGAAGCAGACGACCGAGCCGACGGCGAGGTCGATGCCGCCGACGATCAACAGGATCGTCATGCCGACGACGACGATTCCTTCGACCGAGAAGCTCATCAGCATGGCGCGCATGTTGCCGAAGGTGAGAAAATGCGGCGAGGCAAAGCTCATGATGATACCGAGCGCCAGGATGATCGCGATCAGCCCCGCCTCACGCATCGTGCCGATGCGTTTCCAGGCGGGCGCCTGCGCATGCGTTGCAACCATCGTATCAACAGCCATTTCCGCCTCCCCGGCTCTATCAGTTCTTTCAGGCGACATGATCCACCATCCGGCCAGCCTCGGCCGTTTGCGTCACCCCTGAGGCCAGGCGGATCACCGCCTCCTCGCTCATTTCTCTGTCATCAAGCTCGCCGGCGATCGCGCCTTCGCGCACGACCAGAACCCGGTCGCAAAGCCCGAGCAGCTCCGGCAGTTCCGACGAGATCACGACAATGCCGATGCCGGTTTCTGCAAGCTCGCGCAGCAGCCGGTGGATTTCGGATTTGGCGCCGACATCGATGCCGCGCGTCGGCTCGTCCATCAGGATCACTTGCGGGCGAACGGCGAGCTGCTTGGCAATCGCCACCTTCTGCTGGTTGCCGCCCGAGAGCGACGAGACCGGCATATCGATGCCGCCCATGCGCACGCCGAGCCGGCGGACGAAATCGCGGGCGAGATCGGCCTCGGCCCTGGAATTCAGCAATCCGAGCGGCCCGGTCAGCGTCTTCAGATCAAGCACCGAAATATTCTGCGCGATCGACAGGTCGACGAAGACGCCGGAGCCCTTGCGATCCTCCGAGAGATAGACGATGCCGGCATCGACCGCGTCGCGGTAGTTGCCGATGCGCTGCGGCTTTCCGCGCAGCGTAATGTCGCCCTTCGACTTGGCCCTCAGACCGCAGATCGCTTCGGCGATCTCGGTACGACCGGAGCCGATCAGACCGCCGATGCCAAGAATTTCGCCCCGCTTCAGATCGAAGGAAACGGTGTCGATGCGGTCGTCATCGCTCAAGCCACGCACAGAGAGAATGGTCTCGTCCGTCCGCGCCTCCGGCGCCTGCTTTTGCGGATAGAGCTGGCTGATCTCGCGGCCGACCATGCGGCGCACGACATCGTCAGCAGTCACGTCGGCGATCTTCTCGGTGACCACATGGCGGCCATCACGAAACACGGTGACGCGGTCGCAGAGCGAAAAAATCTCGGCCATGCGGTGGCTGATATAGATGATCGATATGCCCGCGGCCTTCAGGTCGCGGATGATGGCGAACAGCGCCTGCGCTTCTGCTTCCGTCAGCGCCGCGGTCGGCTCATCGAGGATCAGTACGCGGCAGTCGAGCGTCAGCGCCTTGGCAATCTCGACCAGCTGCTGGCTGGAAATGGCGAGGTCGGCGACCTTGCGGCGGACGTCGATCGGCGCCAGCCGGTTCATCACTACCTGGGCTTCGCGTTCGAGCGCGCCGTAATTCATCAGCGGCGAGCGCCGGCGGTTGGTGGCCGCCATGAACATGTTTTCCGCCACCGTCGCATCCGGGCAGAGCGCGATTTCCTGGTGGACGAGGCCGATGCCGAGCGTCTGGGCGGTCGCCGGCGAGGCGATTTTCACGGGCGCTCCATCCACCAGCACCTCGCCGTCATTCGGCTGCAGCACACCGGCAATGATGTTCATCAGCGTGGATTTGCCTGCGCCGTTTTCGCCGCAGAGTGCGTGGATCTCTCCCCGCTCGAGGCGAAAATCCACCTCCGTCAGCGCCTTCACCGCACCGAAATGCTTGGTGACGCGCCGGACCTCCAGAACCGGTTGTGCTGTCATGCTGTCCTCCACCCGCAGTCCTGGCTGCCCGGAAACGACCGGGCAGCCAATTCACAATCTTACTCGTCGATGCCCTTGGTGCCACGACGCTTCAGGTACTTGTCCCAGTAGAAGTCATCGGCATTTTCGGCGGTAACGATCGAAAGGCCGTTGTCGACGAAGGGGATGCTCATCGGGTTGAAGCCGGAACGCTTGGCGTCGTTCATCGGGTCGATCAGTTCCGGGTGCTTGGCCATCCACAGGAGCATGAAGCCCATATAGCCCTGCATGCCCTGGTTCGGGTTGATCGAACCGAAGACTTCGCCGGCCTTGATCATGTCGAGGATGTTGGCGTTCACGTCGGCGCACATGACGAGGACCTTGCCGCCGCTTTCCTTGCTGGCCTGGGCCGCACCGATCGCGGAGTTGGCTTCCGGCATGAACACGGCGCCGAGGTTCGGATTGGCCTGGATGAGGCTCATCAGACCCTGATAGGCCTTGTTCGGATCCTGGTTCGAGGCGGCGCGACCGACGAGTTTCATGTCGGGCCACTTCTCGGCCATGCGATTGACGAAGGCGGTAATGCGCTTGTCGTGGTTGTCCTGGCCGGGGTTTTCAAGAACGGCATATTCGCCCTTGCCGCCCATCTTCTCGGCGATCGCGTCGGCGGCATAGATGCCTTCGCGGGTGTTGTCCGAGGTGATGAAGGAGACGCGCTTCGACAGCGGCGAGTCCGCAGCGAAGGTGACGACTGCCGTGCCCTGATCGATCGCCCGGTTGATCGGCTCGATGAACGGATCGGAGTTCATCGGGTGCACCAGAATGCCGGCCGGGTTCTGGGCAAGCGCCTGGTCGAAAGTGGCGATCTGCTTGTTGACGTCATATTCCGGCGTGCCGGTATATTCGGTCTCGCAGCCGAACTGCTGGCCGGCCTGCTTGAACATTTCATAGACCGGGAACCAGTATTCGACGCCGGATACCATGACGTTCATGACGTATTTTTCGCCGGGCTGGCAGCGAAACGGGTTCGCCGTTTCGGCGCTTGCCGAACCTGCCCAAAACGAAGCTGCAATGACCGCCAGAGCGGTCGTGCTGAGAAATTTGCGCACGCGTCCTCCTCGAGGCCGAAGCCCCTCCCAAAAACCGATAGGGCCGTTTGTTTGCGGCCGCTGAATGTATGAGTTCGCCGGAACTCCTCCTCGACTTCCGACGATTGCGATTTAAGCCGCGGACTCGGCTTATGTCAATATAATTCACAGCATGAATAATAATTCACGCGCGACATGGAAAACCTCGGGTCCGGTCCTTCAATCAGCTGTCACGCAGACCCGTTAGAGCGCGATCATGGTTACCCTGCAACAGATCGCCTTTCATGCCGGCTGCTCGCTGGCAACCGTATCGCGGGCGCTCAAGGGCGAAGGTCCCGTCAGCGACGAGATGGTGCGTCGCGTGCGCCGGGCGGCGGCCGAACTCGGCTACCGGCCGTCGCCGGCCACGGGACGCGCCACCAACCGCAGCCAGCCCGTCGTCGGCGTGCTGGTGCCAAGCGTCACCAACCCGGTGTTTGCCGCCTCGCTCGGCGGCATCCAGCACCGTTTGCAGGCGGCGAACCATGGCGTGCTGATCGCCCAATCCAATTATGATCCCGCACTCGAGGCGCGCGCCGTGCGCTCGCTGCTCGAACAGCGGCCGACCGGTCTGATCCTGACGCTCTGCGACGCCAAGACCAGCGAGGCGCTTTCGGCGGCGCTGCCGCCGACGGTGCTTCTCAACAACCGGCCGGTCGCACGCTTCGCTGCCGCCGTCACCGTCGACAATTACCGGGCCGGTTTCGATCTCACCCGCCACATCCTCGACCACGGTCACCGCCGCATCCTCGTCGTCTCCGGCCACTTCCGTTCATCCGACCGGGCGCGCCTGCGCTATGACGGCTATTTGGCCGCTATGCAGGAAGCCGGCGCCCGGCCGATGGAGGCGGTCGAGATCCCCTTCGTCGACGGCTATGAAAACCTCGACCTCGCGACGGTTCTTGCGCAGCACCGCCCGACCGCAATCATCGCTTCCAACGATCTGCTGGCGCTCGGCGTGATAGCAGCGCTGCGGCGTGAAGGCCTTTCCGTGCCTGACGATGTCTCCGTAGCCGGCTTCGACGGCATCGCGCTTGGCCGGCTGATGACGCCAACACTCACCACCATCTCGATGCCCGACGGCGACATGGGGCTCGCAGCGGCGGCGCTGCTGCTCGATATGGCCGAGAATGCGTCGGGCTGCCGCCATCTCAATCTCGACTGCCGGCTCTACGCAGGCGGGACTGTTCGCCACCTCGCGTGAGCAAACACGAAAACACCGCCTCGAAGTTTCCTTCGGGGCGGCGTCGATCGATTTGGTTACAGGATCAGCTGCGTGGCAGCAGGCTTTCGACTTCGGCTGCGGCCTCGTCCAGGGCTTCCTTCGGCGTGGCCTGCTGCTCGACGATGCGCGACAGGTTCTCGACGATCGTCTGCGTCACCTTCACCCCGTTGCTACCGGGGAAGGCATACCAGGGGCGCATCAGCGCCATCTGCTCAAGACCAGCGCGGAACAGCGGGTTTTCCTTGTAGAAGTTGGCGAGATACTCAGGCGACTTGGCGGCCAGTTCGTTGTTCGGCACATAGCCGGTGCCGGGAACGACAACCGAGGCGCCATAGGGGCCGGCTGCGAACTTCGCGAACTTCCAGGCGGCTTCCTGCTTTTCGGCGTCGCGCGTCAGGATAACGACGGCGTTGCCGCCGGTCGGCAGCTTGCCCTTTGCCGGGTCGATGAGCGGGATATGGGCAGTGCGCAGGTCGAACTTGTCGCCGACATTCTTGATGGTGTTGCGCAGCGCACCCGTCGTCTGGAAGGCGAAACCGACCTTGCCGGCAACGAAGGCCTGCTCGCCGGCCTGCTTGGTCAAAACCGGCAGACCGCCTTCCTTGACCATGCGGTCGAGCACTTCGACGGCCTTCTCACCTTCGGGACCGTTGAAGGCAACCTTGCTTTCGTCTTCGCTCAGCATCTCGCCGCCGGCGCCGAAGAGCAGCGCGGAGAACATCCAGTCATCGCCCTGCCAGCGGAAATCGATGCCCTCGTTGCCGTCGCCAAGCGCCTTGATCTTGCCCCCAAGCGCAATGACCTCGTCCCAGGTCTTCGGCGGGCTTTCCGGGTCGCCGCCGGCTTTGCGCACGAGATCGGCGTTGTAATACATGATCGGGTTGGAGGTGGCGAAGGCAAGGCCCACCTGCTTGCCGCCCACCTGGGCGAGCTTCAGGATGTTTTCGGAAAAGCCCTGCTCGGCCATGTTGCCGTCCTTGGCGATGAACGGGCCGAGATCAACGGGGACGTCGCGCTCGTTGACCATGCGCAGGCGGTTGAGGCCGATGAAGGTGAGATCGGGCATCTCGGCCGTTCCGGCCTGACGCATGATCGT
The DNA here is from genome assembly GCF_900103045.1 of Ensifer sp. YR511. Lineage (NCBI taxonomy): Bacteria > Pseudomonadati > Pseudomonadota > Alphaproteobacteria > Hyphomicrobiales > Rhizobiaceae > Ensifer > Ensifer sp. YR511. The sequence continues at coordinate 58,318 of NZ_FNGR01000009.1, read as the reverse complement.
CTGGATGCCTTCCTCATAGGTCGCCGACGGATTGGCGAAGGTGATCTTGATATCCGGGTTTTCTTCCATGAACTTCTTCGAGATCGTATCCATCACGTCCTTGAAGAAGCCGGGCATTGGATAATGCACCGTCAGCTGGGTCTCGGCGTTGGCGGGGGCTGCGAGGATTAGCGATGCGGCAGCCGCGGTGAAAAGCTGTCTCAGATGTGTCATGGGTTGCGCTCCAGGTTGGACCGTTCAGCCTTTGAGACCGGTCATGGTAATGCCCTCGACAAAACGCTTCTGCGCCAGCAGAAACGCAGTCACGAGGGGAAGGGTGATGATGAGGGTCGCGGCCATCAGCGCGCCGTAGTCGTCGCCGGCTTCTGCGGCGCGGAAGTAGAGAAGGCCGAGTGGCGGGGTCGCATGGTCCTGGTTGGTGACGACGATCAGCGGCCAGAAGAGATCGTTCCAGTGGGCGACGACCGAGAAGATTGCAAAGGCGGTGATCGCCGGCCAGGCGTTTGGCACGATGACGCGCGCGACGATGCCGGCTTCAGACATACCATCGAGGCGTGCCGCATGGATCAGATCGTCGGGCATGGCGCGGAAAAACTGCAGGAACAGGAAGATCGCGAACACCGAGATCGAGAACGGCGCCACTAGCGCTGCGTAGCTGTTCAGCACCGACAACCTGTCGAAGGCCACGTAAATGGGCAGCGCGGTTGCGTGGATCGGCACCAGGAGGCCGAGCATGACCAGCACCATCATGGTGCGGGCCGCCCGAAACTTCAGCTTCGCCATGGCATAGGCGCAAGGGATGGCGACGACGATCTGGATGACGAAGATCAGCGCGCAGACGACAACGCCGTTGAAGAGCAGGGTCGTCATCGAGACGCGCGACAGCGCCTTGGAAAAGTTCTCGATATAGGACCACTCCTCAGGGATCAGCGACAGCGACGAGGAGAAGATCTCGCTCTGAGCCTTGCCGGCGGTCGAGACCATGAAGATGTAGGGCGCGAGGAAGATGAGCGCGCCAAACGAGAGAACGGCGAGGCGAATGAGGCGGGTGACGGAGATGGTGTTGGTCATGCGTAGTGAACCTTCCGGTCGAGCACGCGGTACTGCAGGAACATCAGGACGACGAGGATGGCGAGGAAGACGACGGTCATGGCCGAGGCATAGCCGACGCGCAGATAGACGAAGCCCTCCTGGTAGATGGTGAAGAGCAGCACCTCCGACGCCTTGTTCGGACCGCCCTCGGTCAGCGTCTTCACCGTCTCGAACACCTTCACTGAGTTGATGATGCTGATGGTGGTGACGAACAGCGTCGTCGGCCCGAGCATCGGCCAGGTCACCAGCCGGAAACGATCGAACCAGGTCTTGGCGCCGTCGACTTCCGCTGCGGCATAGAGCTCGCGCGGGATGGCGGTGAGACCGGCAAGGAACAGCACCATGTTGAAGCCGACCGACTGCCAGATGCCGATGATCGACAGACCATAGAGCACCGTGCCGGAGGCCCCGAGCCAGTTGGGGCCGGCAATGCCGAAAACGGCCAAGAAGGTGTTAATCGGGCCGATGGTCGGGTGAAACAGGAACTGCCAGACCGTCGCCATGGCGACGAGCAGCGAGGCCACCGGCAGGAAATAGACCGTGCGGAAGAACGCCCGCCCCTTGGTTTCCGCCTCGATCAGCATGGCGATCGCCAGCGCCAGCACGATCGAAACCGGTGTGACGATCGCGGTGTAGATGGTGGTATTCCAGAGCGAGCGCCGGAAGGTGCGGTCGCTGAAGAGTTCGGCATAGTTCTCGAAGCCGACAAAGCGGAAGCTGCCGTAGCCGAGCTCGAAATCGGTGAAACCGAGAACGATCACCGCCGCGGTTGGTAAAAGGATGAAGAGGACGAGCAGCGTGATGGCCGGCAGCGCTAACAGCCAGGCAATGCGGGCCTCGCGGCGATCGGGATCGGTGGTCGCGGCATCGATCGCCGTCTGGGTCCGCAGCCGCTGCGCCGGCTGGGCACCGTCTCGCAGAGATGAATGCTGAGGCATTGCCTCCAGCCGATCTCCCCCCTTGTGGGGGAGATGCCCGGCAGGGCAGAGGGCGGTATCCACGAAATCCGCCGCCCCTGCCGCCGTATCCCGATTGGAACCCGCCTTAGCCATGGATCTTCTCCAGCGTCGCGGCGATAGCGACCCGCTCGGCTGGCAGCCGGGTGCCCTCGCCGTCGAACAGCATCGCCCGTTCCGGCATGAACTCGACGTCAACGGGCTGACCGATCGCGAGCACCGCGGCCTCGGCAGGTGCTGACTTGGCAGTGACCAGCTCGCCGATCGCATCGAGGCGGGCGTGAACGATTACCTCAGAGCCGAGGAACTCCATACGCTCGACCCGCGCGCTCAACCGGCCGGCGCTTGCCGCATGGAAGCGCACGAATTCCGGGCGGATTGCGAGCTTCACTGAAGCATCCGGCGCCTGTCCGCGGCTTGCCAGAAGCACCAGATCGCCGAAGCGCACGATGCTCGCCGTATCCGTGCGGGTCTCCAGCACGTTGATCTTCGGCTGGCCGAGGAAGCGTGCGACCTCGATATGGGAGGGGTTGTCGTAGATCTCCTTCGGGGTCGCCAGTTGCAAGAGATTGCCGCCGATCATCACCGCCACTCGATCCGCCATCGACAGCGCTTCCGACTGGTCGTGGGTGACATAGAGCGTCGGCACGCCGGCGCGGCGGTGGAGATCGACGATCTCGCCGCGGGCATGGACGCGCAGGTTGGCATCGAGATTGGAGAGCGGCTCGTCCATCAGGAAGACGGCCGGGCGGCGCACCATGGCGCGGGCGAGCGCCACGCGCTGGCGCTGGCCGCCGGACATCTGGCCGGGCTTGCGGTCGAGCAGGTGATCGATCTTCAGCGCCAGCGCCATTTCCTTGACCTGGCGCTGGATATCGCTGCGGATCTGCTTCTGCCCCGGCATCAGATTGCCGATCACAGGCAGGCGCTGCGCCGCTGTCAGCCGCCGCATCGCAAGCGGCACGGCGATGTTCTCGCCCGTCGTCAGGTGCGGATAGAGGGCATAGGACTGGAAGACCATCGCGACATTGCGATCGGCCGCCGCCATGCGCGCGACACTGCGGCCGCCGATGACGATCTCGCCGCCGTCGCCATGATCGAGACCGGCGACGATGCGCAACAGCGTGCTCTTGCCGCAGCCGGAAGGACCAACGAGCGCGATGAACTCACCCGCCTCCGCCTGCAGGCTAACCCCCTTCAGGATCGCGTTACCGCCATAGGACTTGGTGATACCCTCTAGCGAAAGCACGCTCATTGCGCGGCCTCCACACGGACCGTCTTCTTGGCCGCCAGCGGGTAGACCTCTTCGACGATCGGATCGAGCAGGTGGCTGGTCAGTCCCGGCACCGCGATGATCTCGCTTTTGACGTTGACGTCGCTAAACTCGTGTACGACGGCGCCGACCAGCCGCTCGCCCGGCATCGGCCGTTCCAGCGTATCAATGATGAAGGAGGTCGGCGGCGCCCAGACGAGCGACGTCCCGGCGTGCTTGCCCGTCCAGGCCCAGTGCAGGTGGCCGCTTGCATGCAGCGCCACCTCGGCTTCGGCGAAAAGATCAAACAGGCGTTGGCGCTGGCGCGGACGGATGCCCCAGTAGCCGGTGTCGCCTTCGCCCGGATCGTCGACGAAGAGCGGCTTGTGGGCAAAGACGGCCACCCGGCGGCCGTCGCGGCTGAGCAACTGTTCCTCCAGCCAGGTAAACTGCCTGTCTTCTTCTTCGTCCTCGAAGCCGATCAGCAGGCTGTTGAGGCCGAGCAGCCGCCAGTCGCCATGGTCGCGGCCCCAGTAGTCCGGACCGGCGAGCCGGCGCCAGCGGGCAAGCCGAACTGGATCCACCGGCTGGTGCGAACCCGGCAGATGGCCGACATCGTGATTGCCGGGAACGATCAGCACCGGCATCGAGAGCTGGCCGATCAGATCGAGCGAGAAGGTGATGTCGTCCTCGTGGTCGGCACCATCGATGGTGACGTCGCCGGTGTGGATGACGAGATCGGGTTTTACCGCCTCGATCCAGGCGCGAACCGGTTCCCAATTGCCATTGAAGTGGCTTTTGGCGGGCTGAGATGGGTGTCGCTGATCTGGACGATTTTCATGGAAACGGGCCTCCGACGATGGCGTGCGGTATCCGCGTCGGAGGGCTGATACTTCCCTTCTCTGCGGTTGGCCGCAGTCTTTAGGGAGCCGCCATGTCAGTTTGGTAACAGCCGTTCTCAGCTGATTTTCAGTTTCTCCATGAAAGCGTCATCTTCAGAAGACCGACGGGCCGAGTAGGCCCCGTTGTGTCTCTACATTGCGCCGCGGTCGGTCCGACGCGACGCCGGACAGGATTGCTCCATCACGGTCGAAAGCATGGCGTTCGACGCATCGGCCTCGGCGACGACCCAGTCGCGAAAGGCCTGGATCTTCTTCTGCCGCCTGGTGCTTTGCGGATAGACGAGCCAATAGGCGCGGCCGTCGCGCACCACATGCTCGAACGGCCGGATGAGCCTGCCGCTCTTCAGTTCATCCATCAGAAAGGTCGAGACGGCAATCGCAATGCCGTGATCCGCAAGGATTGTGGCGACATCCATCGCCTGCACGTCGAAGATCAATTCGGTGCCATTGCTTGCCGGCGGCTCGACGCCGGTTTCGATCATCCACCGCCGCCACCAGCTGGCGTTGCCGAAACGCCGGACTCTCAGAACGTCCGCGGGCTCCTTGAGCTGGTGCTTTTCCAGGAAGGATGGCGTGCAGACAGGCACGTAATCGAGCGGAAACAAGGGAAAGACATCGTTGCCCGGCCAGTCGCCGGCGCCGCTGCGCACCGCGAGATCGATGGCGTCACGTTTGAAATCGACCAACTCGGTCGACATGTGCACCCTGATGCTGATGTTGGGATGCGCGGTCTGAAACGACGCGAGGCGCTGACCGAGCCAGCTCGACACGACGGTTGGCAGCACCGAGATGTGCAGGTGATGCTCGGTCTTGTCGGCAATCTCCGAGAAGGCCGCCCCTAAGAGATCGATCGCTTCGGTCACCTTCGGCGCTAGCTGCCGCCCGGCGCCGGTCAATCGCACCTCGCGCGGAAGCCGGACGAACAGCGGCGCGCCGATGCGATCTTCCAACAGCCGGATCTGATAACTGACGGCCGCCTGCGTCATGCCGAGCTCTTCGGCGGCGCGGGTGAAACTCAGGTGCCTGGCGGCGGCCTCAAAGGCGCGCACCGCACTCATGGGAGGAATCTTGCTCATGGAACTGAGATAAGCATTCTTTATGCCAGCATGCGAGAAATCGCTTTGCGCGAAACGGCAAAAACCCTCACTTTTTTCGCGAACACACGCCCTTGAGAGAAGTGAGGATAGCAATGCTTAGCGCAGTGCGATCAACGATTTACCATGTCCTGAACTGGGCCGATAAGACCCTCAGCCCTCCGGTTGCCATCGACACGTTCAACGAGTTCCAACTCCGGGATATCGGCCTGACGCGAGATCAAGAGCATATCCGCGCGCGCGTCGGCGACGCGGCGGATCCGTGGCAGTGGCCGGAGGAGGTCGCTTCGACCAAACCGCAACCGTCCCGTGAGCGGAAAGCAATGGAAAGACCTCGTCCTGCCACTGTCTCGCCGCGGGCGGCGGCGGGAGAGAATAAAGACATAAGCATTTCTTTATGCGATTGACGAAGAGCTCGGGACAGGGCATTGTCGCCCCATCGTGGTTCTTCGCCCGCCTTTGGAGGGACGGAGCTAAGAGGGAATTCGGTGCGGCGCCAGACAAGCGCCCATGCCGGAGCTGCCCCCGCAACTGTAAGCGGAGAGCGGCCGTTCGAAGATGTCACTGAGGGAGACGCCTCGGGAAGACGGAACGGTCCGTGACGACCCGCAAGCCAGGAGACCTGCCGCGATGAACAACGTCCACGGGCGGGGTGTCCGATGAGGCGCGTTGAGGACGCGGGATCGCTCTCGCGCCGCGGCTGCGTCGCATTCAAGCCTTGCCCATAACCTTCGGGGTAAGGAAATGACCATCAAGACTGCCAATCTCGGTTTCCCGCGCATCGGCCGCCGTCGCGAATTGAAATTCGCGCTCGAACGCTATTGGGCCGGAAAGGCCAGCCGCGGCGAACTTCTCGATACCGGAGCCAAGCTCCGCGCTGAAAACTGGGCCGCGCAGAAAACGCGCGGCATCGACATCATCCCCTCCAACGACTTCTCCTTCTACGACCACGTGCTCGATACCGCCGTGCTTGTCGGCGCAATCCCGCCGGCCTATGGCTGGACGGGCGGCCCGGTCGATCTCGACACCTATTTTGCCATGGCGCGCGGCTCGGCCGGAACGCCCTGCGCCGCCGGCTGCACCCATTCGGGAAGCAGCAGCGGCACTCCCGCGCTCGAAATGACAAAGTGGTTCGACACCAACTATCACTACATGGTGCCCGAGTTCGACAGGGATCAGCGCTTCGAGCTCACCCACAATCGGCCGCTGGAAGCCTTCCAGGAAGCTCAGGCCCTCGGCTATCGCACACGCCCGGTGCTCATCGGCCCGGTGACACTGCTGAAGCTCGGCAAATCGAAGGGCGGCGACTTCGATCCGGTCGATCTGATCGAACGGCTCCTGCCCGTTTACGTGAGGGTCCTGGCGGAGCTTGCTGACGCCGGCGCCGATTGGGTCCAGATCGACGAGCCTTGCCTGGCGCTCGATCTCGCGGACAAGGATCGTCGCGCTCTCGACCTCGCCTATCGCACGTTCGACACCGACGTGCCCGGACTCAAGATCATGCTGGCGACCTATTTCGGCTCGATCGGCGACAACACGGCAACGGCATTGGCGCTGCCGGTCGATGGACTGCATGTCGATCTCGTGCGCGCGCCGCAGCAGATCGACACGCTCATCCAATCGGCTCCGGCGGACCGGGTCCTATCGCTCGGGATCATCGACGGCCGCAACATCTGGCGGACCGATCTGGCCGGCCTGTTCCGCCGGCTGCAGCCTCTGATTTCGGCCCACGGCCGCGACCGCATCGAGCTCGCACCTTCGTGCTCACTCCTGCACGTGCCTATCGATCTCGAGCTGGAGCGTGCGCTCGACCCGGAACTTTCCTCCTGGCTCGCCTTCGGTACGCAGAAACTCGACGAACTCAGCCTGCTTGCCAGCGCCTTCGAGCCGGGGCTTGCCATTTCCGAGCACGTTTTCGCCGCCTCGATCGCGTCCGCCCAGGCGAGGCTCACCTCACTCAGGATCCATGATCCTCTGGTCGCCGGGCGCTTGAAAGCGCTGACGGATGCGGACAGCAAGCGGCAATCCCCGTTCGCGGGCCGCCGGGCACTGCAGGCGAAGAAGCTGTCATTGCCGCTCTTCCCGACAACGACGATCGGATCCTTCCCACAGACATCGGAGGTTCGGCAGGCCCGTTCACTGCATGCGAAGGGCGAACTCAGCTATGTCGACTACACCGCCTATCTTCGCCGAGAGACCGAAGTGGCGGTGCGCTGGCAGGAAGAGGTCGGCATCGACGTACTCGTTCACGGCGAGTTCGAGCGCAACGACATGGTGCAATATTTTGGCGAGCAGCTCTCGGGCTACGCCTTCACCCAGAGCGGCTGGGTGCAGAGCTACGGATCGCGCTGCGTGCGTCCGCCTGTTATCTTCGGCGACGTTTCGCGACCAAACCCGATGACGGTCGAGTGGGCGACCTTCGCGCAGTCGCTGACCGATCGCCCGGTCAAGGGCATGCTGACAGGTCCGGTCACCATGCTGCTATGGTCCTTCGTTCGTGACGACCTGCCACGTTCCGTGGTGTGCCGGCAGATCGCACTAGCACTGCGCGATGAAGTCTCGGATCTCGAGGCCGCCGGCATCGCCATCATCCAGATCGACGAACCAGCACTGCGCGAAGGCCTGCCGCTGCGAAATGCCGATCGCAAGGCCTATCTCGACTGGGCGGTGGAGTGCTTCCGTCTCAGTGCAGCCGGGGTGGGCGATGCGACCCAAATCCACACCCATATGTGCTACTCCGAGTTCAACGACATCATGGCCGCAATCGCGGCGATGGACGCCGACGTCATGTCGATCGAGACGTCGCGATCGAAAATGGAACTGCTCGGCGCCTTCGCCGACAAGGCCTATCCGAACGAGATCGGCCCGGGCGTCTACGATATCCATTCGCCACGCGTGCCCGGCGTCGAGGAAATGGTGCATCTCATCGAAAAAGCGACCGAGGGCCTCACGCCGGACCAGATCTGGGTCAATCCCGATTGCGGACTGAAGACCAGGCGCTGGGAAGAGACGCGGCCGGCGCTCGTTAACATGGTCGCCGCCGCCCGCTCGCTTCGAGCGGCTTTTGCCGCCGATACGCGCGAAGCCGTCAAAGCATGACGGGGCAACACGAAGTCACGACGGCGCCGGGGGAAACCCCGGCGCCACAAACCCTGATCGACATCGTTTTTCCAGGCGATACCAATCATCATGGCACGCTCTTTGGTGGCGCCGCCCTCGCGTCGATGGACCGGATCGCTTTCATCGTCGCCACTCGTCACGGGCGCGTTCCCTTCGTCACCGCATCCTGCGACCGCATCGATTTTCGTGCGCCTGCGCGCATAGGTCAGATCGTCTGCTTCAGCGGCCGTCCGGTTCGTGTCGGGCGCCGCTCGATGGTGGTCGAGGTCGAGATGATCGCGGAAGACATCGCCACCGGCAGCCGCGCCCTTTGCAGCAGGGGCACCTTCACCATGGTCGCGATGCCCCGTGCCGATGAAACGGATTGGATGCTGCCGCCGCTCGATGTGGCAACGGACACGCCCGAAGAGGCGGGCACCCTACGCATGGTCGACATCGTCTTTCCCGGCCAGGCCAACAGCTTCGGCGCCATATGCGGTGGCAACGCCCTCGCGCATATGACGAAGGCCGCATTCGTCGTCGCGACGCGCCGGAGCCGCCGGGCGACCGTCCTTGCCTCCTGCACCGGTATGGACTTCAAGCACCGGATCATGATCGGTTCGATCATCGAACCCATCGCCCGCATTGTGCGGACGGGTCGCAGTTCAGCCACCGTCGAGGTCGAACTCTGGTCGGAAGAGCTCCTCACCGGTCTGCGACAGCGGACTGTTACCGGAACGTTCGCTATGGTCGCCGTCGACGAGGACAACCGGCCCGTGGCCGCTTTCGCTGCTTGATGGAATGGGGCGTCCGCACCAGGGGCGCCCTATCCACAACCTTGGTGCCAACCGGCTGTTTACTCCCCGTTATCCACACTGCAAAAGAAACCACCCTCCTACCCCCGCCTTCCACATACGGAACCTATTGACGCAGATTTGCGATGAACTACTATATCTAGTGTTCGAGGTTCTTCCGATTCGCAAGGATTGGGAGCTAAGACGGGAATACGGTGCGCCGGCGGGTTTCCGCTGAGGCTATGCCGTAGCTGCCCCCGCAACTGTAGACGGCGAGCGACTGTCCGGATTTGGACCACTGAGGCATGAGGCCTCGGGAAGGTCGGGATGGAAGCTTTGACCCGTAAGCCAGGAGACCTGCCTCGATCACCAAACGTCCACGGGCGGGGTGTCCGGAGGGGTTGAGTGCGTGGCAGGATGAGCCTGCCCGATCGTCTCGACGTCTCCCCGGCAGCCCGTCGAAAGCTTCGGGGTGAAGTCATGCCAGTTTCTTCCAGTTCAGATCCACCTTCTGCGGACGGGTGCGCATTGTTGCGCGCCTGATCGAAAGGCCGCGCCTTGAAAACCCGCATCCGCGGAATTCCTGAGCGCCCGACCAAAACGAGCCGGCCCGGTTGCGAAACCGACCTTGGGCCAGCTTGACGACGTCAACTCCGGTCGAGTCGACCGGGGAGCGATGTTTCGTGTCCAATCGCCAACACCACGGTTCGCGTTCGCGCGATCCGACGACTTTTTGCGCCCATTTGCCAGACCCTCACGAGGAACCCATGTCGATCACCGTCTACAGCAAACCAGCCTGCGTCCAATGCACCGCCACAACCCGTGCGCTCGACCGCCAAGGCATCGATTATCGCATCGTCGATATCTCCGAGGATTCCGATGCATTCGCGCTGGTGCAGGGTCTTGGCTATCGGCAGGTCCCGGTCGTCGTCGCCGGCGAGCGGCATTGGGCGGGTTTCCGCCCGGACATGATCAGCGCGCTTTCCTGAAGGACGCGGGCGATGGGCCTGATCGTCTATTTTTCCAGTCGCTCGGAAAACACCCATCGCTTCGTCGAAAAGCTCGGCCTTCGCGCCGCCCGCATACCGCTCAGGGAAAGTATGGACGCACTTACGGTCGCAGAGCCCTATGTGCTGATCGTGCCGACCTATTGCGGCGACGATGGCCGCGGGGCGGTGCCGAAGCAGGTCATCCGCTTCTTGAACGACGCGGGCAACCGCTCTCACATCCGCGGCGTGATCGCAGCGGGCAACAGCAATTTCGGCGCGACCTACGGGATCGCCGGCGACGTGATTTCGGCCAAGTGCCGGGTACCCTATCTCTACCGGTTCGAGCTGCTCGGGACCGACGAGGACGTCGCCAATGTCAAAAACGGGATGGAACGATTTTGGACGTCACGACACTCGAACGCCCCTTGAAGGCGACGGAAGCAGCGCTCGACTATCATGCGCTGAACGCAATGCTGAACCTCTATGACGAAGAGGGACGGATCCAGCTCGACAAGGACCGGCAGGCGGCGAAACAGTACTTCCTCCAGCACGTCAACCAGAACACGGTGTTCTTCCATAACCTCCGGGAAAAACTCGATTATCTGGTGACCGAGGGCTATTACGAGCAGGAAGTGCTGGACCAGTATTCCTTCAACTTCGTGCGCGATCTCTACGATCATGCCTATTCAAAGAAGTTCCGCTTTCCGACCTTCCTCGGGGCGTTCAAATACTACACGTCCTATACGCTGAAGACCTTCGACGGAAAGCGCTACCTGGAACGCTACGAAGACCGTGTCTGCATGGTGGCGATGGCCTTGGCGCGCGGCAACGAGGGGCTTGCCCGCGATCTCGTCGACGAGATCATCTCCGGCCGCTTCCAGCCGGCAACGCCGACTTTCCTCAACGCCGGCAAGAAGAGCCGCGGCGAGCTCGTCTCCTGCTTTCTGCTCCGGATCGAGGACAACATGGAGAGTATCGGCCGCGCCATCAATTCGGCGCTGCAGCTTTCCAAGCGCGGTGGCGGCGTGGCGCTGTCGCTCACCAACATCCGCGAGATGGGCGCGCCGATCAAGCAGATCGAGAACCAGTCATCCGGCGTCATCCCGGTCATGAAGCTGCTCGAAGACAGTTTCTCTTACGCCAACCAACTCGGCGCGCGCCAGGGAGCCGGTGCTGTCTACCTGCACGCCCACCACCCCGACATCATGCGCTTCCTCGATACCAAGCGCGAAAACGCCGACGAGAAGATCCGCATCAAGACGCTGTCGCTCGGCGTCGTCATCCCCGACATCACCTTCGAGCTCGCCCGCAACAACGAGGACATGTATCTGTTCTCACCCTATGACGTGGAGCAGGTCTATGGCGTGCCCCTCACCGAGATTTCGGTGACCGAGAAGTACCGCGAGATGGTCGAGGATGCCCGCATCCGCAAGCGCAAGATCAAGGCGCGCGACTTCTTCCAGATCATCGCCGAGATCCAGTTCGAGAGCGGTTATCCCTACATCATGTTCGAGGACACGGTGAACCGGGCAAACCCGATCGCCGGGCGCATCACCATGAGCAATCTCTGCTCGGAAATCCTGCAGGTGAGCGAAGCGAGCGCGTTCAACGACGACCTCTCCTACAAGCACATGGGCAAGGATATCTCCTGCAATCTCGGTTCGCTGAACATTGCCGCTGCCATGGACAGCCCGGATTTTGGCCAGACGATCGAAACCTCGATCCGCGCCCTCACCGCCGTCTCCGAAATGAGCCACATCTCGTCCGTGCCCTCGATCGAAAAGGGCAACGACGACAGCCACGCGATCGGCCTCGGGCAGATGAACCTGCACGGCTATCTCGCCCGCGAGCGCATCTATTATGGCTCGGAGGAAGGCATCGATTTCACCAACATCTATTTCTACACGGTAACCTTTCATGCCATCCGGGCATCCAATCGGCTAGCGGTCGAGAGGGGCGTGAGCTTCAAGGGCTTCGAAAACTCGAAGTATGCGTCGGGCGAGTACTTCGACAAATACACCGAAGCCGAATGGCTGCCGGCGACCGAAAAGGTGAAGGGCCTGTTCGAGGAAGCCGGCATCTCGATCCCGACTCAGGAGGACTGGCTGGAGCTGAAACGGGCAGTGATGGAAGGCGGCCTTTACAACCAGAACCTCCAGGCCGTGCCGCCGACCGGTTCGATCTCCTACATCAACCACTCCACGTCCTCGATCCACCCGATCGTCTCGAAGATCGAGATCCGCAAGGAAGGCAAGATCGGCCGCGTCTACTATCCGGCCGCCTTCATGACCAACGACAATCTCGAATATTACCAGGACGCCTACGAGATCGGGCCGGAGAAGATCATCGACACCTATGCGGCCGCCACCCAGCACGTCGACCAGGGCCTGTCGCTGACCCTGTTCTTTCGCGACACGGCAACGACCCGCGACATCAACCGTGCTCAGATCCATGCCTGGAAGAGGGGCATCAAGACCATCTACTACATCCGCCTTCGGCAGATGGCGCTCGAGGGTACGCAGGTCCAGGGCTGCGTTTCCTGCGCGCTGTAACCTCGCATTCCAGTAACGGCCCCTCACCCTAGCCCTCTCCCCGCAAGAGGAGAGAAGGTGCCGGCAGGCGGATGAGGGGCACCCCCTCACCGCGCGATGAGGCATACACGATCACAAAGGTTCAACGACATGAACATGCACACCAAACCCGCAAGCCGCATCCGCGCCATCAACTGGAACCGCATCGAAGACGACAAGGATCTGGAGGTCTGGAACCGTCTGACCGGCAATTTCTGGCTGCCGGAGAAGGTGCCGCTTTCCAACGACATTCCCTCCTGGGCAACGCTGAAGCCGGAGGAGCAGACACTCACCATCCGCGTCTTCACCGGCCTCACCTTGCTCGACACGATCCAGAACGGCGTTGGCGCCGTCCGACTGATGGAAGATGCGGCCACCCCACATGAGGAGGCGGTGCTTTCCAACATCTCCTTCATGGAGGCGGTGCATGCCCGCTCCTATTCCTCGATCTTCTCGACGCTCTGCCTGACACCCGATGTCGATGACGCGTATCGCTGGTCGGAAGAGAACGAGTTCCTGCAGAAGAAGTCGGCGCTGATCATGGCGGAGTATGCCTCCGGCGATCCCCTGAAGAAGAAGGTCGCGAGCGTCTTTCTCGAAAGCTTTCTGTTCTATTCCGGCTTCTATCTGCCGATGTACTGGTCGAGCCGCGCCAAGCTCACCAACACAGCCGACATGATCCGGCTGATCATTCGCGACGAGGCGGTGCACGGCTATTACATCGGCTACAAGTTCCAGCGCGCGCTGGAGCGTTTGAGCGAGGAACGCCGCCAGGAGATCAAGGATTTCGCCTTCGACTTGCTGCTCGAACTCTACGACAACGAAGCGAAATACACCGAGGCGCTCTATGACGGCGTCGGCCTGACCGAAGACGTGAAGAAGTTCCTGCACTACAACGCCAACAAGGCGCTGATGAACCTCGGCTACGAGGCGCTGTTTCCGGCGGAAGCCTGCAAGGTCAACCCGGCCATTCTCTCGGCGCTTTCGCCGAATGCCGACGAGAACCACGACTTCTTCTCCGGTTCCGGTTCGTCCTACGTTATCGGCAAGGCTGTGGCGACCGAGGACGAGGACTGGAATTTTTAAGGACGGTCCATTCGGTCATACCTGACAACAAAAGGCCGGCGAGGACGCCCTCGCCGGCCTTTGTTCAGCAATAGCAGCGCCTACTCTGCCGCGACCACCCGGCTGCGGCCGATCGTTGCTTGCGTCAGCAGGAAGGCGGCAAGGGCGCAAGCGGCGATCGCGCCGGCCATCGGCAGGGCCGTTCCGTCGAAGAAGATAGTCGCAACCACCATGGCGACGGCGGCGGTGACGAAGTGCAGCGTACCCATCAGTGCCGAGGCCGTGCCGGCGATCTCGCCGTGGTCTTCAAGCGCCAGCACCGCCGAGGTCGGGATAACCAGGCCGAGCACGCCATAGCCGACGAAGAGGAACGCGGCCATGACAGGCAACTGGTTGAAGCCGAGGCTCATGACGATAAACATCGTGACCATGGTCAGCGCGAACGCGCCGACGGCAAGATGCATGACCCGCACCAGACCGAAGCGCTCGCCGAGCCAGCCGGTCGCCTGCGACACAGCGAAGAACGACACGGCATTGATCGAAAAGGCGATGCTGTACTCAGTCGGCGTCAGCCCATAATGGTCGATCAGCACGAAGGGCGAATTGGCGAGATAGACCAGGAACCCGGAAATGCCGAGGCCGCCGATGAAGGTGAGCGTCAGGAAATTGCGGTCGGAGAGAAGCAGGCGATAGGCGGCAAGCGCACTTGCGATACTGCTGTCGGCGCGATCCTTCTTCGGCCGGGTTTCCTGCAATTGCGTCGACAGCAGGATCAGGCCGATGAAGGCGGCGATGGTCACCGCATAGAACACGCCGCGCCAACCGTAGAAGCCGATGACGGCGCTGCCGGCAAGCGGCGCCAGGATCGGCGAAATGCTGAAGACCAGCATCAGCATCGACATCAGCCGCGCAGCCTGGACGCCCGTGTGCATGTCGCGCACCACGGCGCGCGGAATGACCATGCCGGCGGCACCGCCGATCCCTTGCAGGAAGCGGAAGGCGATCAGGGTTTCGATGTCGGTCGAAAGCGCGCAGCCGATGCTGGCGACGGTGAAGAGGCCGATGCCGAGATAGAGCGGAGCCTTGCGGCCCCAAATATCGGAGAGGGGGCCATAGACAAGCTGCGAGATGGCAAAGGAGATGAAGAACGCCAGCAGGCTGAACTGCACCACGCCGTTTTCGGCCGTCAGGTCCTTGCCGATCGACGGCAAGGCCGGCAGATACATGTCGATTGCAAAGGGGCCGATCGCCGAGATCAGGCCGAGCACGATCGCCGTGCGGAGGAAGGACGTTGTCATGGCAATGAACTTTCAGAAATCGCGGCGCCGAAATCGCTGCCGCCCGGATTGAAACTCAAAGACATCGTCGTGCCAGGATCGAACGTTGGGGATACGCATCCTGCGCTGACTATTCCGTCCATTAATTTGGACATACGTGTCAAATTAGACAGCATTGTCTAAATCGTCAATGGCGCCTATCTTCGGTCCATGAAGAAATTTGATTTGGCCTCGTCTGACGCTCGCCCCCAGAAAGGGCAATTCGCGAAACGCCTCTCGATCCTGGAGGCCGCGGCCGATGTTTTCTGTCGGGAAGGCTTTTCCGGCGCCAGCATCGACGAAATCGCCATTGAGGCCGGTGTCTCGCGTCAGACCATCTACAATCACTACCGCGAGAAAGAGACGCTGTTCATGGCGGTGATCCAGGACATCATGGATCGCGTGAACGGCGTGCTTTTCTCCATCCTCGCGACCTTTCCTGAAAACGGCGATAACCTCGAGGAAGACCTGGCCGAATTTGCTGTGCGCCTCAACAAGAACTGCAATTGCAACCAGGACGCCAAGTTCATCCAGAAGCTGATCTCGACCGAGGGCAACCGCTATCCGCATCTCTTCCAGTTCTGGCGGGAGCAGGGACCGGGCAAGACCGATCGGGCGCTGGCGGCGCTGTTTGCGCGCCTTGCCCACATCGCACCGCTCGACATCGACGATTTCGACCTCGCGGCGCGCCAGTTCATCGCACTGATCAAGGCCGACCTGCAGATGGGTGGGCTCTTCGGTGAAACGCCGAGCGAAGCAGAGCTGGAGATCAGCGCCCGCAGGGCGGTGAAGACGTTCCTGCGCGCCTATGGCCGGCCGTCAACGGTTTCGGCAGCCTAACGCCAACCGGCGCTAAAAACCAATCCCGGCCTATTTGGTGATGCGAAAGTCACCGATGTGCCCGGGCGGCTCGACAAATTCGGCAACGACCTTCGAAACCCATGCCGCCGGCGGCCCGTCATGCAGGCGCTCGAGCATGAGGGTGACCGCGTCCTCCGGGCCGCTGATCAAGGCGGCCACCGACCCGTCCGCCTCGTTTCGAACCCATCCCACCAGACCGAGCTTGCGCGCCTCGTCACGCGTCCAGACCCTGAAGCTGACGCCTTGCACCCGCCCAAGAATGCGGACCAACGCCGTCTTGCCGGTCTCAGCCATGGCTCGTCTCCTTTGCCGTTTGTCATGAAATCTGGCGCAAGGCTCCGGAAAGACAAGCCACCCGCAAAAGGACTGAAAGGACGACCGCTGCAACGTAGAAATTTCCACACTGCGCTCCAAATATTTTGTTCGTGTATTTTTAAAAGTTGACGCGCGAAAACTTTTATGATTTTTACGGCCTCACCAAGACTGCGGCGGGAGGGCCTCGCCAGCTTGGCTGAGACACAAGAAGGCCCGCGCCGTTTCCAGGGAGGAAACCATGAACATGTCCCGCATTCTGAAATCTCTCGTCGCCGGCACGGCGCTGTCGCTCCTTGCCTCCTCGGCTTTTGCCGACGGCATAGGCGCGTCGCTTCTGACCCAGCAGCACCCGTTCTACATCGAGCTCGCCGACGCGATGAAAGCCGAGGCTGAAGCCAAGAACGTCAAGCTCGAGGTCTCGATCGCCAACCAGGATCTGAACAAGCAGCTCGCCGATGTCGAAGACTTCATCGTCAAGGGCGTCGACGTCATCGTCATCTCGCCGGTCGACAGCCAGGGCGTGCGCGCTGCGATCGAAAAAGCCGAGAAGGCCGGCATCAAGGTGATCACCGTCGACGTTCCGGCAAATGGCGCGACCGTCACCTCGCATATCGGCACCGACAACTTCACCGGCGGCGTCAAGGCCGGCGAGCTGATGGCCAAGGTTCTCGACAACAAGGGCAAGGTCGCCGTCATCGACTATCCGACGGTCCAGTCGGTGGTAAACCGTGTCAACGGCTTCAAGGAAGCGATCGCCAAGCATCCGGACATGGAAATCGTCGCGATCCAGACCGGCATCACCCGCGCCGAAGCATTGGCCGCCGCCCAGAACATGCTGCAGGCCAATCCTGATATCACCGGCATCTTCGGCTTCGGCGACGATGCCGCCCTTGCCGCTGCCGTTGCGGTCAAGGCTGCGGGTCTCGAATCCCAGGTCAAGGTCATCGGCTTCGACGGCATGAAGGAAGCGCGCGACGCCGTCGACACGAACCCTGTCATGGTCGGCGTCATCCAACAGTTCCCGGACCAGATGGGCAAGCAGGCGGTCGACACCGCCGCCAAGGTTGCCGCCGGCGAGACCGTGCCGGCCGAACAGCCGATCGTCCCCGGCGTCTACACCGCGAAGTAAGTCCTCCCAGGACAGCCGCCGCCTCACCTCAGGGGCGGCGGCAACCCATCAGGGTCCGTTTCCGTCGTCTGGCCGGAGGCGCTGCTCTCGGCTGACCTGAAGGAGGCCGCCATGTTTGGTTCGACCAGCGATACCATTCTCGAAATCGACAACGTCACCAAATCCTTCGGCCAGGTCGCGGCGCTGAAGGGCATGCGCCTCAAGGTTCGCCGCGGCCGGGTGCACACGCTGCTCGGCGAAAACGGCGCCGGCAAATCGACGCTGATGAAGATCCTCGCAGGGGTTCACGAGGCGACCTCGGGGGAAATCGCCCTCGATGGGCGCCCCTACCAGCCGCGCAATCCGCAGGATGCCGCCGCACTCGGTCTTGCCATCGTCTTCCAGGAACTCAGCCTCTGCAGCAATCTGACGGTGGCCGAAAACATTCTCGCCACCCGCGAGCCACGCCGCTTCGGCTTCATCAACGACAAGGAACTGGTCGTCAGGGCCCGCGCGATCGTCGCCGATCTCGGCCTGCCGATCGATGTCAGCGAGAAGGTCGGCAATCTCTCGATCGCCCAGCGCCAGCTGGTAGAGATCGCCAAGGGCTTAAGCCACGAGGCCAAAGTCGTCATTCTCGACGAGCCGACGTCGTCGCTCAGCGACAGCGAAGCCGAGATCCTCTTCGACATCATCGCGCGGCTGAAGAGCCGTGGCGTCGCCGTCATCTACATCTCGCACCGCATGGAAGAGATCATGCGGCTCAGCGACGACATCACGGTCATCCGCGACGGTGAATATGTCTCCACCCATGATCACGACGACGTCACCATCGAAGCGCTGATCGCGCTGATGGTCGGCCGCCGCATGGACGAAATTTATCCGCCAGCGGCACACGAGCAGAAGCCGGATGCCACGCCGGTTCTCTCCGTCGACGGCCTCACCCGCGACGGCGAGTTCGAGAACATCTCCTTCGACATCCGGCCCGGTGAAATCCTCGGCTTCTTCGGCCTCGTCGGCTCCGGCCGCTCCGAGGTGATGAACGCGCTCTTCGGCATGAAGGCTGCGACCGGAACTGTGCGCTTCGAGGGGAAACCGGTCCGCTTCCGCTCGCCGGCAGAAGCGATTGCCCGCGGCATCGGCTTCGTCACCGAAAACCGCAAGGAAGAGGGCCTGGTCCTCAGCCACAGCGTCGGCTGGAACATCTCGATGGCGGCGCTCTCCGATTTCACCGGCCCGCTCGGCTTCACCCGCAGCCGCGCCGAACGCACGGCGGCAGCCCAGGAAGTCGGCCGGCTGGCGATCAAGACCCATTCGCTCGACACGTCCTCGGGTTCGCTCAGCGGCGGCAACCAGCAGAAGATCGTGCTCGCCAAGTGGCTGCTGACCCGGCCCAAGGTGCTGATCCTCGACGAGCCCACTCGCGGCGTCGATGTCGGCGCCAAGTTCGAAATCTACAAGATCATCCGCCAGCTGGCGGCCGAGGGAACGGCGATCCTGCTGATCTCCTCCGAGCTGCCGGAAGTGCTGGGAATGAGCGACCGCGTCGTCGTCATGCACGAGGGCGTCATCGGCGCAACGCTTTCCGGCGCCGAACTCAACCCGGAAACGATCATGGCGCACGCAACGGGATTCAAATCATGACACAGCAATCCGAACTCCAGGCCGCCTTCCTGCGCGCCCTGAAACAGTATGGCGGCATCCTTTTGTCGTTGGTGATGCTCTGCGTCATCTTCTCCTTCTTCAACCCGCGCTTCATGTCGGTCGTCAACTTCATGAACATCCTGCAGCAGGTGGCCGTGGTGGCGATCGCCGCCTTCGGCATGACCTGGGTGATCCTGCTTGGTGAGATCGACCTTTCGGTCGGCTCGATCATTGCGGTTGCGGGCATGGTCGGCGCGCAATGTTTCGCCTTCGGCCTCGGCTTCGCGCCGGCGCTCGCCATCACGCTTCTTGCCGGCGCCCTGATGGGCATGCTGAACGGCGTACTGACGGCAAAGCTGCTGCTGCCATCCTTCATCGTCACCGTCGCGACCATGGGCATCTACCGCGGCATGGTCAGCCTGCCGACCAACGGCGCGCCGGCGATGATCGAGAACTCGACCTGGACCGCCATCGGTACCGAAAGCTTCCTCGGCCTGCCGATCATCATCTGGGTCGTCGCCGTGCTCTTCCTCGTCAACCACATCCTTTTGAGCAAGACGAGCTTCGGCCGCCGCGCCTACCTCACCGGCGGCAATCGCGAGGCAGCGGTCTACTCCGGCATCAAGGTCGACCGGCTGAAGATCACCATCTTCATGATCTCGGGCGTGATGGCGGCGATCAGCGGCGTGCTTCTCTCCTCCCGCCTGTTCTCCGCCCAGACCAATGCCGGCATGAGCTACGAGCTCGACGCGATCGCGGCGGCAGTCCTCGGCGGCACCTCGCTTGCCGGCGGCGTCGGCACCATGGTCGGCACGCTGATCGGCGCGCTCATCATCGGCGTCATGAACAACGGCATGAACATGCTGTCGGTCCCCTACTTCTACCAGCTCATCGTCAAGGGCCTGGTGATCCTGATCGCCGTCTGGCTCGACGTACGCGCCAAGCAGGCAAAGCGCTGATCTTTCCGAAGAGAACATACCCATGCACAAGATACTGACGATCGGCGAAATTCTCGTGGAGATCATCGCCACCGAAAAGGGCGACGGCTTTCGCCAGGCGACCCCTTTGATCGGCCCCTACCCCTCGGGTGCGCCGGCGATCTTCATCGACCAGGTCGGCAAGCTCGGCCAGGCAGCGGCAATGATCTCGCGCGTCGGCAACGACGATTTCGGCCACGTCAACCTTGATCGGCTGAAGGCCGATGGCGTCGACATCTCGGGTATCGCGGTCGATCCGCTCGGCACCACCGGCAGCGCCTTCGTGCGCTACCGCGCCGACGGCAGCCGCGCCTTCGTCTTCAACATCCGCCACAGTGCCTGCGGCACGATCCGGCTCGACGAGGCGACCCGGGCGCTGGTCGGAACCTGCAGCCACCTGCACGTGATGGGCTCATCGCTCTACGCCCCAAGCGTGGTCGAGAGCATCATCGCCGCAATCGAGATCATCAAATCAGCCGGCGGCACCGTCTCCTTCGACCCGAACCTGCGGCCGGAAATCCTCGACAGCCCCGGCATGCGCGAGGCGCTGCAGGCGGTGCTCGCCAAGACCGACGTCTTCCTGCCGAGCGGACAGGAACTCTTCCTGTTCACGCAGGCAAAGACCGAAGCGGAAGCCGTTGCCGAACTGCTCGCCACCGGCATCAAGGTCGTCGTCGTCAAGCGCGGCGCCGAAGGCGCCAGCTATTTCGATCGTGAAACGACGCTCTCGCATCCGGGTTTTGCGGTCGAGGAGATCGACCCGACCGGCGCCGGCGACTGCTTCGGCGCGACCTTCGTCACCTTCTGGCTGAACGGAGCCAAGCCCGCTGAAGCACTGGAATTCGCCAATGCCTCGGGCGCGCGCGCCGTCATGATTTCCGGCCCGATGGAAGGCGCATCGACGCGCGCCGATCTCGAAACCTTCATCACCGCGAAAAAGGGCTGACCGCCATGCAACAGAACCTTCTGATCGACATCGCCCGCTGGTCCGAACGCCCCGGCCC
This sequence comes from Ensifer sp. YR511, assembly GCF_900103045.1. Taxonomy (NCBI): domain Bacteria; kingdom Pseudomonadati; phylum Pseudomonadota; class Alphaproteobacteria; order Hyphomicrobiales; family Rhizobiaceae; genus Ensifer; species Ensifer sp. YR511. The sequence continues at coordinate 37,280 of NZ_FNGR01000009.1, read as the reverse complement.
GCGCGGCATACCCTCCGTCTGCTCGGCCCACCCGCTGGTGATCGAAGCCGCCATGCTGCGGGCGCTGAAGGAAGATGCCGCGCTTTTGATCGAGGCGACCTGCAACCAGGTCAACCAGGACGGCGGCTATACCGGCATGACGCCCGCCGATTTCACCCGCTTCGTCGACGGGATCGCCGATCGTGTCGCCTTCCCGAAGGACAAGATCATTCTCGGCGGTGACCATCTGGGCCCGAACCCGTGGAAGCACCTGCCGGCGGATGTAGCGATGGACAAGGCCGAGACGATGATCAAGGCCTATGCGCAGGCCGGCTTCACCAAGCTGCATCTCGATACCAGCATGGGCTGCGCCGGCGAGCCGGTGGCTCTGCCCGACGCGGTGACGGCGGAGCGCGCCGCGCGGCTGGCGGCTGCCGCCGAAGCCGCTATTCGCGGCGAAAACCACACCGCTCCCGTCTACATCATCGGCACCGAAGTGCCGGTTCCGGGCGGCGCACTGGAAGAGCTCGACACGCTGGAAGTCACCGCACCCGAGGCGGCGGTCGAGACCGTCTCCATTCATCGCCAGGCGTTTGAAAAGGCCGGCGCTGCCGACGCCTTCGGACGTGTCGTCGGCGCGGTGGTCCAGCCGGGCGTCGAGTTCGGCAACGAGAACGTGATCGCCTATGACCGGGCGAAGGCGGCGAAGCTTAGCGCCAGCCTGAAACAGCTCGACGGCGTCGTCTTCGAAGCGCATTCGACCGACTACCAGACACCAGAGGCGCTGCGCGATCTCGTTTCCGACGGCTTTGCCATTCTCAAGGTCGGCCCGGGCCTGACCTTCGCTTTGCGCGAGGCACTCTACGGCCTCGACCAGATCGCCGCCTTCCTTTTCCCCGAGGCGCGCAAGCAGACGCTGGCGGCCGTCACCGAGGAAGTGATGCGCGAGGAGCCGGGCAACTGGGGCAAGTATTACCACGGCTCGGCGGAGGCCCAGCGGCTGCAGCGGCACTTCTCCTATAGCGACCGCATCCGCTATTACTGGCCGCATCCGAAGGTCGCGGCAGCCGTCGAAGAACTTCTGGCACTGCTTGACGGCGTCGTCATCGCGGAAACGCTGATCAGCCAGTATCTCCCCGGCAATTACGAGCGCGTGCGCGACGGTGAAGTCGCGGCTCAAGCAAAACCGCTGGCACTTGCTGCCGTCGATCGGGTTCTCGAGGATTACTTCAGGGCCTGCCGCGCTTAGCGCCCGGCCCTCTGTTCGGTGAATATTTGCGAGCCGGTACTGCCTATCCCCTCGAAATGAACCTATAAACGAAATCAAAACAATATGGGGCACAGCGACCGTGGACAGACAGATCAAGACCATGGAGGATTTTTCGGAGTTCGTCGGCCTGTCGCGCCCGACGGTCTCGAAATACTTCAATGATCCAGGCTCGGTCCGCAAGAAGACCCGCGATGCCATAGAGGCTGCGATCAAGCAGTCGGGTTTTCGCCCGAACATCTTCGCCGTCAACCTGAACCGCCGCCGCACCAACATCCTCGGCGTCATCGTCCCGAACTCGACCGACCCTTTCTACATGGCGCTGACGCGCCGGATCGAACACATCGCCAACCAGGCAGGGTTCCTTGCCTTCGTGCTCTCCTCCGACGGGCGGCCGGAAATGGAAGAGCGGGCGATCGAGACCTTCAAGGCGATGAACGTCGCCGGCGCCATCATCGCGCCGCTCGGCGTGCAGTCGCATCACCGGACGCTGACGGCGCTCGGCGCCAGCATTCCGCTGATCTATGTGGACTCGCCACTCGACGACAGCTCGTCCTTCGTCGGCACCGACAACCGCCAGAGCTTCCGTCTGATGGTCGACTATCTTTGCCGCTCCGGCAGCCCGCCCTGCTACTTCGGCATGCCGCCGGTCAACAACAACGCGATGGCCCGGCGCGACGCCTATCTGGAAGCGATGCAGCAGCTGAAGATGGAGCCGGCACTGGTCGAAACCACGCCGAATGCCGCCTGGGATTTCGAAAAATTCGGCTTCGACGAGACGCTGCGCATCCTCGGCTCCGGCGGCTTTCCAACCAGGACGGTGCTTTGCGCCAACGACCGCGTCGCCTTCGGCGTCATTGCCGCCGCCTTCCAGTCGGGTCTCAAGGTCGGACGCGATGCCGATGCGGATCTGCGCGTCGCCGGCCACGACGACCATCCGCTGTCGCGCTACACCTGCCCGCCGCTGACGACGGTGGCGCAGAACTACAACGAGATCGGTCGTCTGGCGATCGAACTGCTTTTGTTCAAGCTCGGGGAAACCACCGACGACGGCGGCGCCTTCCCCGAGGACGAGCGCATTCTCTTGAGCGCCGAGATCATGCTGCGCGGTTCCGCCTAGCAAGGTCGGGCGACCCGTTCTGTCCGAATGCGACGTCTCAGAAGAGCGCGCTCCAGACAGGCCCGGTTGGGCTGCTCAATCAGGACCGGCGCGCCAGCGCCAGCACCTGATCGGTCGTCAGGATATCGCCGAAGGTGTCATCGATCGTCGCCAACGATGCGCGATGCAGCAGCGCATGCGGAACGACGTCACCTTCCCCCGTATCGAGATCGCGTGTGGCGCAGGCATCCGAAGCGACGATGACGTTGAAGCCGAGCGGCACGGCATCGCGCGCTGCACCGGCAACGCAGGCATGGGTCATCAGCCCTGACATGACGAGCGTATCGACGCCAGCCTGCCTCAACTGGGTGCCGAGATCCGTGCTGGCAAAGACGCTGACGGAGGATTTGCGCACCACCGAATGGTTGGCGGCGGGCTGAATGTCCCGGTGAAACGCCGAAGTCTCGCTGTCCTCGGCAAACACCGGGCTGCCAGCCGGCGTGACATGCTTGACGTGATAGACCTTCATCCCATCGGAATCGGCGCGCTGTATCAACCGCTTGGCATTGGCGAGCGCCTTTTCGCCATCGGGGATCGGCATGCGGCCGCCAAAATATTCGTTCTGGAAGTCGATCGCCAGCAGCGCCGTCTTCCTGGGATCGAGGCTGGCGGGGGCAGCGGCACCGGCAATCGTACGGATGGTCGGGTGTTGTGTCATCGGAGGATCCTTTCGCGTTTCGACACCCGCGAAGATCGTCAAAGCGGCCTCATCACGAAAGTGGCCTGAATGACAATATGTGATAGGTTCCGGCCAACTTCATTGCTTGAGTATCGGCCAGCACATGCATACCGTCGCCATCGTCGCCTTCGAGGGCATCAGCCCCTTTCACCTCTCGGTGCCCTGCATCGTCTTCGGCGACGACCTGTTGAAGCTCGGCGCGCCACGTTACCGGCTTGTGGTTGCCGGAGAAAAGACCGGTACCGTTCGCACCATGTCCGGTTTCAGCATCGAGGTGGAGCACGATCTCGCGAGCCTGACGGAAGCGGACACGATCATCGTGCCGGCCTGGAACGATGCGGGCAGCCGTCCGTCGGAAAGCCTGCTTGGGGCCCTGCGCGACGCCCACGCGCGTGGCGCCCGGCTCGTCGGCCTCTGCCTCGGCACCTTCGTGCTCGCCGAAGCCGGGCTGCTCGACGGCCGGGCGGCCTCGACGCACTGGGCCTGGGCGGACGAATTCGAGCGCGCCTACCCGCAGGTCGCGCTGAACCGGAACGCGCTCTATCTCGACGAGGGCGATATCCTGACGTCCGCCGGAACGGCCGCGGCGATCGACTGCTGCCTGCACATCGTGCGCAACGACCACGGCGCCGAGATTGCCAACCGCATCGCCCGCCGGCTGGTCGTCGCACCTCATCGTCACGGCGACCAGGCGCAATATATCGAAGCGCCGCTCCCTGCCCCCGGCAGCGGCGACCCGCTCTCAGCGACGATTACCTGGGCGATCGAACATCTCGACGAGCCACTGTCGCTCGAACGGCTGGCCGATCACGCCGGCATGAGTCTCCGCAGCTTCACCCGGCACTTCCGCAAGAAGACGGGAACGACGTTCACGCAATGGCTTCTGGCGCAGCGGTTGGCGGTGGCGCAGCGCCTGCTGGAGACCGGCTCCTGTTCGGTTGATCACGTAGCGGAGATGGCGGGTTTTGGCTCCACCGTCTCCTTCCGCCAGCATTTCACCCGCGCCCTCTCCATCTCGCCAGCCAGCTATCGCCGACAGTTCCGCAACCGGCCAGCACGTGCATCCGCGCCCTAACCGGTCCCTTGCCCGTGTACATCAGGGAGCGCCGGCGTCAGGGCAAGGCGCGCTGCGCGTCGGCCCGCATCGGCGGCCGCACGAGGAACGCCAGCAACGGCACCGCAACCGTTGAAACCCCTGCCGCGCAAATAAAGAAGGCGGAATAGCCGAACCGTTCGGCGATCCAGCCGGCGCCCAAGCCCCCGGCCATGCTGACAAGGCTGTCCATGCATTGGAACAGAGTGAAATCGACGCCCGCCTGGCGCGGATCGGCCCAGCCCATGAACTGTGCATAGAGCGCGACGAAGCCGATCGCCATGACGCCGGAGGAACTGGCGACCGCAAGCGTCATCACCAGCGGTCGCGAGACATCGCCGGAGGCGCCGACATAGGCGAACGCGACCAGCATCGTCACCTGCAGGAGCAGCGCGCCGATCAGCACGGCACCGGCACCGCACAGGCGCACGAGCAGACCGCCGAACAAGGCCCCACCGAAGCCGACGAGCATGCTGCCGACACCATTGAGCATACCGACAGAGGCGAGGTCGAACCCGTAGTCGATCAGGAAAGGGCCGAGCATGGCAAGGCCCCATTTCTGCGCGGACACATAGATCGCTGCGAGCAGAAGGCCTTTGCGCACCTCCGGCCGGGCGAGCGCAGCCTTGAGCGACGGAGTGTGGCTGCGCGCCTCGTTCGTCGGGCGCGAACCGGGCCCGAGCAGGAAAGGCAGACCGAGCCCCAGCACGACGGCGGCCATGATCCACACCGCCGGGGCCCAGCCGAGCCGATCGACGAGCACGAGGAACAGGCCGGCACCGATCGCCGAGCCGACATAGGAGCCGCCGACCTGGGCGGCATTGCCCCAACCGTGATGCTCTTCGGCGAGCGTCTCGACCGCAAAACCGTCGCAGGCGATGTCGACGGTCGAGGTGAAGAGCGCGATGAACACGAGGCAGGCGAGAACGGGGAAGAGCCGCTCCGGGCCGATGAACCCGAGAACCGCCAGCATCAGCGCCGACAGCGTGCCGCCGACGACAATGATGACCGCCGAGCGGTTGCGACCGACCACCGGCAGGCGGAAACGCTCCACCTGCGGCGACCAGAGGAACTTCAGCGCCCAGGGCAGCACCGTCAGATAGACGAGGCCGATCTGGTCGAGCGGGAGGCCTTGCGTCCGCAAGACCGCCGGCAGGCCGAGCATCGTCAGCCCGCCGATCACGCTCTGCGCGACATAGAGCCCACCGACCGCGAAGAAGATCGCGGCGGGCGACGGCCTTGGCTGGACTGCCTTTTCCGACGCCATCAGAAGCGGTAGCGCAGGCTGGCGACCACCTTGCGGCCTTCGTCGAAGTAGCAGAAGCCCGTTGTGCAAAGCTGCTCGACTTCGTCGAAGAGGTTGGTCGCATTGAGCTGAAGCCGCACGCCCTCGAAGTTCGGATTGGCAGCGCCAAGATCGTAGCGCACCGAAGCATCGACAAATGTGCGCGCCGGGTTGTTGAGAACCGGCGTGTGGACGTTGTCGCCGAAGCTCGAGCCGACATAGCGCACGCCAGCGCCGACCCCGAGCCCTTCGAGCAGCCCTGACTGGACCTCGTAATCCGCCCACAGCGAGAACATGTGGTAGGGCGAGGAGTTCAGCTGGTTGCCGAGCGTTTCCGACGTCAGCTTGGTGATTTCGACGTCGTTGTAGGAATAGGACGCGATGAAGTTCCAGCCGTTGTCGAGCGAGGCCGTGCCCTCGAGCTCGAAGCCGCGTGACTTCAGATCGAGCTGGCGCAGGAGGTTGAGACCCGATGACGTCTCGTAGACGGTGGCGTTTTCCTGGTCGATGTTGAAGACCGCGGCCGTAATCGTCGCGTTCTGGCCGGGGATCTCGTACTTGACGCCCGCCTCCCATTGCTTGCCGAGCGTCGGCATCGCCGGCGTATCGGTGCCGCCTAGATTGAGGATCACGCCCGGGTTGGAAACGAAGGCCGTCCCGTAGCTGACATAGGGCATCATGCCGTTCGGCAGCACGTAGCCAAGGGCGGCGCGCGCGGTCGTCTCGCTGTCGTCGCGGTTGAAGCGCCTTCCGTCGACGGAATATTTGTTGTCCACCCAGTCGTGGCGCAGGCCCGCCGTCAGGCGCCAGGCCTCATACTCGATCTGGTCCTGGATGTAGATGCCGATGCCGCTTTGCGACTGCTTCTGGGTCGAAGTCAGCTTCGGCACATAGGTGAAGTCGTCGGTGAAGAGATCCGGCCCGCTGCCCTGCTGCGAGGTGTACTTCATGTAGCTGTAGTCGATGCCGGCGATCAGCTGGTGCGCAGCGGCACCCGTGTCGAAGTCGAACTTCAGATAGGTGTCGCTGGCAAGGCCGCTGTTGTCCTCGACGGTCAGGCCCGGATACTTGGCGAACACCCATTCCTGCCGCGTCGAAATGTCGGAGTAGCGCAGCTTGTGGAAGAGCGTGACGCTGTCTGTGAGCTCATGCTCCAGCTCGTAGCCGATGCGCGCCTGCTTCTGGGTGAAATCGTTGAAGCGGGCGTCGCCGCCATAGGTCGGGATCGCGCCGATCGACTTGCCGTCCGGCCCGTAGCGGTTGAGGTAGCCCCAGGTGCCGCCGGTGGTCGAATCCATGTACTCGCCAAGCAGCGTGAACTTGGTGCCCTCGTCCGGCTGCCAGGTGAAAGCGGGCGCGATGAACAGGCGGTCGTCCTTCACCGCCTCGATCTCGGTGCGGCCGTCGCGCGCAAGACCGGTCATGCGGTAGAGCATGGTGCCTTCGTCGTCGAGCGGTCCGGAAACGTCAAAGGCGCCCTGCACGCGACCGAAGGAACCGTATTGCACCTCAACCTCGCGCAGCGGGTCGCTGGTCGGGCGTTTCGAGACGATATCGACGATACCGCCAGACGAGCTGGCGCCGTAGATGGAGGCGGCCGGGCCGCGCAACGTGGCGATTGCCTCGACGCCATAGGGCTCCAGCCGGAACAGGCCGTTGGGGCTTGCGATCTGGCGCATGCCGTCGCGGAAGATGCCGGTCAGCGTCAGGTCGATGCCGCGTACCTTGAAGGCGTCGAAGCGCGGCTCGGCGCCGTACTGGCCGACGCGGGCGCCGGGCGTATAATTCAGCGCTTCCATCAGGTTCTGGGGCTTCAGGTCCTGCAACTGTTTCTGGCTGATCACCGACATCGACTGCGGCGTCTGCATGACCGGCGTATCGGTCTTGGTGGCGATCCTTGCGGATTTCGCCACGTAGCCGTCAGTCTCGACGATGCCTTCGGCGCCGGTCCGCTCGCCGGTCGCGGTGATCTTTTCCAGTTGCGTTGCGCCATCCCTGACGACGGCGCCGGTGGTGATCGTCGCGTCCGCCGGATCGAAGATCTGCACGGTCGTTGCGCTAACGATGCGGAAGCGAAGCCCGGTCCCGTCGAGCAGTTGCGCAACCGCCGCCTCGGTCGCGAGCCTGCCTTCAACGCCCTTGGTCACCTTGCCGCTGGTGAGCGCGCTCGGATAGAGCAGGCGCAGGTCGGCCTGCCGGCCGAGCTTGAGAATGCCCGTTTCAAGGGAGCCCGCGGGAACGGAGATCGCTTTGGACGCCGTGATCGCGGACGGTGCCGCCGTCGCCTGCGCCTGCACTGCGCTCGCGCAGGCGATGAAAGAAACACTGGCGAGCGCCAAGCATGCAAAAGACCGGCGTCGCGATCCACGACCCTGCAAAATTCTCATCCGAGATCCCCTACTCCAACTCCGGGCGGGCCACCTCGAACCAGGTACAGCGCCGCCACTGCTGACTAAGAGTGTGGGGAGCGCGTTCTCCTGACGTCACCGGACGATTTTTGTCAGAAAAGATTCTTGTAAGGCGTGAAACCGCCTTGCCGCCGGCGTCAACCTAACGCGACTGGACGAGGACCATGAGGCCCGAGAGCCGCAAGACACGGAGCGGCAGACTGGCTTCGAGAACGCTCAGTGCGTCGTCGGTATCGTGCAGATCGAAGATGCCCGACACTTCGAGCGCGCCGGCCTTTTCGTCGATGAGCAGGATCCGGCCGCGGCGGTAGCGCTCGAGCGTCGAAAGGACCTCACGGAGCGGCCGACGGGAGAAGACAAGCTTTCCGTCGCGCCAGGCCGTCCCGGCGGCAACATCCGTCTTCGTCAGGAACAGGCGACCCTGCCGGTCGATCGTTGCCGCTTCGCCGGCGCCGAGGATGGCTTTCTGCCCGGCCGCCTCGACTTCGACACGGCCCTCCTCCACCTTAACGTCGGCCGCTCGGTCCGCCCCCGTCGCGCCAACCGAGTAGCGGGTTCCGAGCGCCGTCGCGCTGATCGAACCGTCTTCGACCACGAAGGGCCTCTGCGGATTTTTTGCGACGGCAAAGAACGCCTCGCCGCGCAGCAGCCGCACCTTTCTTTGCCCCTGATCATATCGGACGACGAGCGCCGTGTCGGTGTTGAGATCCACCTGCGTCCCGTCCTCCAGCGCGATGCGCCTGACCTCGCCGACACCGGTGTAGTAGTCGGCGCGCCAACGGGCGCCATAGGGCGTCGCCAGCGACAGGATCGCGACGCCTGCGGCAAGACAGAGCCCGACAAAGCCACCGACGCGGCGGCGGCGCTGTGCGCGCAACTGCCCGAGCCGCCCTTCGGGGATCGGTACCTCGCCGAGATCGCTCCATAATGCCCGCAGTTCTTCGTAGGCCGCCCGATGATCCGGATGCTCGTCGAGCCAGCGCTCGAATGCCTGGCGGTCGATAACGGTCGCATCCTCGGACTGCAGTCGCGCAACCCAGCCGGCAGCCGCTTGCAGAACGCTGTCATCGATTGTCTGGCGATCGCCACTCATTCCTGTCTTCCGGTCGAACTGAAAATGCCTTCGGGCGGTCCCAAAGAATCGCTCCCATCATCTTAGAGTTGAATGGATGGTTTTGCCTGATGTCGGCTCAGAAAATAATTTCGGCGCGCATTTTCCGGCATTCGAGCAGCGCCCGGATGATGTGCTTTTCGACCATGTTTCTCGATATGCCGAGCTGCTCGGCAATCGCGCCGTTGCTGAGGCCGTGCAGGCGGCTGAGGATGAAGACCTGCTGGCAACGGTTCGGAAGCCCCTCGATGGTGCGCGCCATGATCAAAAGGCACTGGCGGGCGTTGACGATGCGATCCTGGATCGGCCTGTCTTCGGCATGCTCCATGCCGTCCTCGTCGGCAACGAACAGCGCCTGCTCGCGCGCGGTGCGCTCGGCGGCGACCCGCGCGACGGAGCGCGCGACCTGGAACAGATAGGCTTGCGGGTTCTCGATCAGCGTCGAGCGCGATGCCTCCAGCATGCGCATGAACGTTTCCTGCGTGGCGTCGACGGCATCCTCGCGACTTCTGAGGCGGCGGCTGAAGAAACGGCGTATCCTGCCCTCTTCCCGTTCGTGGAGCCCCTGCACCATCGCATCGGTCATCAATCTGCCTCTCCATCGCGGGAGCCGCGCGGCCGCCGCCGGAACCAGCGGTGGCGCCGTGCGCCCCCGCTTATGTTGAATGCGTTACTCATGTTTTATAAGTGAAGCCACGCGCGACCGCAATGCGCTGGCATGCCGCATAGGAAAACGGGGGGCGATACTGTTGCACGACCGCCACGTCGGCAGCGGCCACGGGCGGACGTGGCGCCGGCCCTATGCGTCTCCAATGCGCGTCAGGACAGTCTCGATCGAACCGAGTTCCGAAGCGATCCGCTCGATCAACAGCCGCACCCGGCGTGGCTGGACGCTCGCCGGCGGATAGACGATCTGCAATCCGGTTTCGCCGACCGCAAAATCCTTGAGAAGCTCGACCAGCGCGCCGGAGGCCAGGTCCTCGGCGATGTCCCACACCGACTTCAGGGCGATGCCGTGCCCCGCCCTGCACCACGCCCCCACCAGTCCGCCGTCATTGGCGACGCGACGCCCGCGCACCATGACCTTGTGCGGCTTGCCATCCACCTGAAAGGCCCATTCGCGGTCGAGATTGGCGCCGAAGCGCATGACGATGCAGTCGTGGCGGGAGAGATCGTCGGGATGCTCCGGCCGGCCCATAGCTTCGAGATAGGACGGCGCCGCACAGACGACGCGCCGGTTCTCCCCGAGCGACCGAGACCTCAGCGTGCTGTCGGCAAGCACGCCGTGCCGGATCGCGAAATCCATGCCCTGGCCGACCAGGTCGAGGTAACCGTCGGTGAGATTGAGATCGACCGTCACATCGGGGTGCTCCGCGAGAAAGCGATCGAGGATCGGTACGATGTAGCGCCGCCCCATATCCTCAGGCGCGCTCAGCCGGATCGGCCCCGAGATCGTGCGCGTGCCCGACCGGATGCCGCTCTCCAGTTCGTCGGCCTCCGCCAGCAGCCGGCGGGCGCCGTCCACCAGTAGGCGGCCCTCCTCCGTCAGACTGATCGCCCGCGTCGTGCGTTTCAGAAGTGCAGCGCCATAGTGGGCCTCGAGAGCTGCCAGCCGCTCGGAGACGGAGGCTGGCGACAACCCCTTCTCGCGGCCGGCGGCGGAAAGCCCGCCCTTTTCGACGATCAGAAGAAACAGAGCCAGATTGTCGAGCAGCATCTTTCGCTTTCTCCGAAATATAATTTTAGAAATAAGCCAATTATCCGGATGCGCCGCAAGCGCTAAATTTGCTGGCGAAAGGAGACGCGTGATGCACATCGACCACGTCACCATCCGCACCACCGATATCGACGCCACACGCGCGTTCTTCGAGACGGTCTTCGACCTGACCGTCGGCGAGCGTCCGGCAGCTATCCGCCGAATCCCCGGCTGCTGGCTCTATGCCGGAGGCAGGCCGATCGTCCACCTCATCGGCAGCCGTGGCGTGGGCTTCGAGCGTGCGGCCGAAGCGATCGATCATGTCGGCTTCCGGTTCGAAGGCTACGCCGCCTTCCGCGCCAAGCTCGACCGGCTCGCCATTCCCTATTCGACCATGGACCTTGCCGACATCGGCGAGCGGCGGCTGTTCCTGCGCGCGCCCGGCGGACCGCTGCTCGAAGCCGTCTTTTCCGAACCCTTTCCCACTCTTCGTCCGGAGAATGACCATGACTTTCACTGACACCACCGTCTCCGTCGTCATCGGCGGCACCAGCGGTATCGGCGCCGCCGTCGCCAAGGCGCTTGCCGAGCGCCCGGGTCGGGTAGAGATCGCCAGCCGCGCCACCGGTCTCGATCTTGCCGATGCCGCGGCAGTGGTCGCCTATTTCCAACAGCTCGGTCCGTTCGATCACCTGATCGTCACGGCTGGCTCCTCGGCGCCGGGCGGCACCGTCGTCGATATCGACCTCGAAGCAGCCAAGGCCGCCTTCGACGTCAAGTACTGGGGCTCGATCCTGCTTGCCCGCGAGGCGGCCAAGAGCATTCGGCCCGGCGGTACGATCACCTTCACCTCGGGTTTTCTCGCCCGCCGAACGGTGCCGGGCACCTTCGTCAAGACGGCGATGAACGCGGCACTCGAAGCAACCGCCAAGGTGCTGGCCAAGGAATTGGCACCGCTGCGGGTGAATGTCGTCAGCCCCGGCCTGACGCGAACGGAAGCCTATGCCGGCATGGCCGGCGAGGCGCGCGACGCGATGTTCGATCGCGCCGCTGCAACACTGCCTGCCAGCCGCGCCGGGCAACCGGAAGATATCGCCAGCGGCTATCTCTTCGCCATCGACAATCCCTTCGTCACCGGCTCGGTCATCGACATCGAAGGCGGCGCACTGATCAACTGACGTGCCTCCCCGTGCTTGGCCCTGCCGCTATGCGACTGCCCCTCACAAAGGATCTCACCATGCCATCGCTCTTTTCTCCGATCCCGCTCGGGTCCTTGACCCTACCCAACCGTGTCGCGCTTGCGCCGATGACGCGGGCGCGAAGCAGCCAGCCGGGCAACGTGCCCAACGCCCTGATGGCCGAGTACTATGCCCAGCGCGCCTCGGCCGGCCTCATCGTCACCGAGGCCACCCAGATCTCGGCGCAGGGCCAGGGCTACTCGTTTACACCCGGCATCCACTCTCCCGCGCAGATCGCCGGCTGGCGGCTCATCACCGACGCCGTACACCGGGCCGGAGGCCGCATCATGCTGCAACTCTGGCATGTCGGCCGCATGAGCCATGAGAGTTTCCACGACGGCGGACGCCCGGTCGCACCGTCTGCGATTTCGCCGGACGCAAAGGTCTGGGTGGCCGATCCAGAAACCGGCATCGGCGCGATGGTCGACAGCCCCTTGCCGCGCGCCTTGGAGCTGAGCGAGATCGCCGGCATCGTCGAAGATTTCCGCCAGGCGGCGGCCAACGCCATCGAAGCCGGCTTTGACGGCGTCGAGATCCATGGCGCCAACGGCTACCTGATCGACCAGTTCCTGCGCCGCTCGTCCAACCGGCGCGACGACCGCTATGGCGGCCCGGCCGAGAACCGCATCCGCTTCCTGGTCGAGGTCGCCGAGGCGGTCGCCGGCGAGATCGGCGCCTCCCGGGTCGGCATCCGGCTGTCGCCCTATATCACCCAGCGCAACATGAAGGACGACGAGATCATCCCGACGATCCTGAAGGCCGCGGGCGAAATCGACCGCATCGGCCTTGCCTATATCCATCTGGTGGAAGCCGACTGGGACGATGCGCCCGTCATCCCCGACGACTTCCGCCGCGAGCTGCGCGCCACCTATTCCGGCCGCATCATCGTCGCCGGCCGCTATGATCGTAAGAAGGCCGAGGCGATCCTTGCCGCCGGTCTTGCCGACATCGTCGCCTTCGGCCGCCCGTTCATCGCCAATCCGGACCTGCCGCGCCGACTGAAAGACGGGCTGCCGCTCGCAAGCTTCGACGGGGCCACGCTTTTCGGCGGCAGCGCCGAAGGCTACTCTAGCTATCCGGCACTCGAGCGCGTGGCATGACCGCGGCAATCACACCTCTTCACCCCACAAAGGAGCAACTCATGAAAGCTGTCGCCCTCACCCGCTATCTCCCGGTTTCCGACCCGGAGAGTTTCCTCGATGTCGAGCTCCCGAAGCCGGAGCCCAAAGGGCATGATATGCTGGTCGCGGTCCGCGCCGTCGCGGTCAATCCCGTCGACGTGAAAATGCGCGCACCGAAGGACAAGGTCGAGGAAACGCCGCGCGTGCTCGGCTGGGACGCAAGCGGCGTGGTCGAGGCCGTCGGTGCCGATGTGACGCTGTTCCAGCCGGGCGACGCCGTCTACTACGCCGGCGACCTGACTCGATCGGGATCCAACCAGCAGTATCAACTGGTCGATGAGCGCATCGTCGGGCGCAAGCCGAAGAGCCTGTCCTTTGCGGAAGCGGCCGCCCTGCCGCTGACGACGATCACCGCCTATGAGGCCTTCTTCGACCGGCTCGGCATCGACCGGGACGGCGCCGACCGCGGCCAGTCGATCCTCATCGTCGGCGGCGCCGGCGGCGTCGGCTCGATCGGCATTCAGCTGGCAAAGCGCGCCGGCCTCACCGTCATCGCCACCGCCTCGCGGCCGGAAACCATCGCCTGGGTCAAGGAACTTGGCGCCGACCACGTGGTCAGCCACCGCGAACCGCTGGTCGCGCAGGTCCGCGCGCTCGGCTTTCCCCATGCCGACCACATCGCCATCTTCAACGACATGCGCCACTGGGACGACGCTGTCGAGCTGATCCGGCCGCAAGGCGGCATCGTTTCGATCGACAACACCGACGTGCCGATGCCGATGGCCGGCATGAAGACCAAGGCGGCGAGCCTGCATTGGGAGTTCATGTTCGCCCGCCCGATGCACCAGACGCCCGACATGATCGAACAGCATCGTCTGCTGAGTTTCGTCGCCGACGAGATCGATGCCGGACGGCTGAAGACGACGCTTGCCGAGGTGCTGTCGCCGATCAACGCGGCGAACCTGCGCGAAGCGCATCGCCGCATCGAAACCGGCGCTGCCAAGGGCAAGATCGTCATTGAAGGCTTTGCCGGCTAAGTGCACCAGCTGCCGATTTAAACGAAATCGCTTGCCGCGACATAGATTGCGGCAAGCATCTGTCACCTCTGAAATTTCCGCGGCACCCGCGCCGCGCCAAACGGCCGAGCGACATTGGCGATCGCCGCGACCCGCGTCGCCCTGTGCACGGCAATCGCATCAACGCTCGCCTCGATGAAATTGCGATCGCGGCGCGATATCGATATATCCACATGGATATATCGAATACTCGAGGCTTCCCTTTCAAGCCAATCCGACAGATCCCCCCGAAAACGCTGGAACAGGCGGGCTTTGCAGGCGCGCCAAAAGCCGGCGCAATCGCCCGCCGAAAATGCAAGGAGAATACCCGTGCCCTACGAACTCCTCATCTCCCAGGGACGCATCGCCGACAGAACTCCCGGCGCTATCCCCGGGGCGGCCTTGACGGCCGAAGCGCTGAGCAAGCGCACCGGGCTGCAGCCGACCGTTATCGGCAGCCCGTCACCGGCAAAGGAAGACGACTGGTCGGCAAGCCTGCCTGAGGCCGGGGAGACCCTGGCCGCTTTGCAGGCGGCGATTGCCGCAACACTTGCGCGGGGCAACAAACCACTTTTCATCGCCAATACCTGCTCCGCCAGCCTTGCGACACTGCCGGTCGTCGCGCGGGAACGCGCCGATGCGGTCTTGCTCTGGTTCGATGCCCATGGCGATTTCAACACGCCGCAGACCACCGAAAGCGGCTATCTCGGCGGCATGGTGCTGGCTGCCGCCTGCGGGCTCTGGGAGAGCGGCCACGGCAGCGGGCTGAACCCGGCAAAGGTCGTCATCGTCGGCGCGCGCGACATCGACCCCGCGGAGATGGATTTGCTGCGGCAGGCAGGCGTGTGCATCCTTTCGCCGACAGAAGCGACGCCGGAGGTCATCCTTTCGTTGATCGGCGATGCGCCGGTCTGGATCCATGTCGATTGGGACGTGCTCGAGCCGAAGCATGTGCCGGCCGCCTATGCGATCGGCGATGGCCTCTATCCGCAGACCTTGCGCGCCATCTTCGCGGCGATCCCGAAAGAGCAGATCGCCGGCATCGAACTCGCGGAATTCGAAGCGTCTGAGGCGGCGCTGAAGAATGAAGCTGCGATCGAATGCCTGCTCGGCGTCGTGGAGCCGTTGCTGGCTTGGCGCGGAGCGGCGTCGAGCCAGCGCCGCCGAAGCCGCGTCACCCGTCCGTTTCCGGATCGGCCTTTACGTTCGTGATGATCTCGCCGAGCACCAGATGCAGCGCGTCGCGGTAGCCGTTGCGGGCCGACGGCCCACTTTCGGCCGATGTCATCACCACCGTCAGATCCAGGTTCGGCACGATGTAGAGCATCTGGCCGCCATAACCCCAGGCGAAATGCACTTCTTCACCGGCGATCTGGCGCTCGAACCAGCCGTAACCGTACTCGTCGCCGGAGAAGCGCGAATTGGTTCGATGCTGCCAGGAGGCCGCGACCCACCCTTCCGACACCAGTTGCTGGCCTGACGCCGTGCGGCCGCCATTGCGATAGAGTTCGCCGAAGGCAAGCAGGGAGCGCGGGCTCATCGCCATCTGGTTGCCGCCAAGGTAGATGCCTTGCGGATCGCGATCCCAGGCCCCGATGCGGAAGCCCTCGAGCGGCCCCAGCCACGCGCGCGCGAGCGCCAGGGTCGACTTGCCGCTGACCTTCGTCAGGATCGCCGAAAGCAGATGGGTCGAGGCGGTGGAATAGAGCATCTCACCACCCGGATCGTCGTCGAAGGGCTGGGCAAGCGCCGTGCGCACCCAGTTCCGGCTGGCGACCCATCGCCCATAGTTCGGCCCCGAGAGACGGCCGAGTCCGGCCTGCATCGAAAGCAAATGACCTATGGTGATGTCGTTCATGCGCGGATCAGGCGAGGCCGGCAGGTCCGCCTTCAGGATCGGCGCGATCTTCTGCTCCGGACCTTCGAGCAGCCGCTTGTCGATGGCGATGCCGACCAGCGCCGAGATGATCGATTTCGACGCCGACTTGATGTTTGTCGAGTCCGTCACGCGGTTGCGGCCGTAACCACGCTCAGCGACGATCTTGCCGTCGCGGGCGACGATCACGGTCTTCAGGGGATCAAGCTCTGACCGTGATGCCAGTTCGTCCAGCAAGGCCGAAATCGGCGATGGCGTCTGAGCCGCGACCGGCAAGGCGACAAGCGTCGAGACGACGAGTGCCAAAGTGGCGATGCGGGCAACGAGGACTGCGACAAATCTGATCATGGATCAGCATCTAAGACCAGCTTGCGCCGCCGTCATCCACCGCACGGCCATCTCACGGCGATTTGACAGACCGGTGAGCACGCCACTGCCGCAGTTGTCAGCCTGCCGGCCGTCTCGCAAAAGCTTCGACGAAGCGCGTCAGGCTCTGTTCGACAAAGGCCGTGACCGGCACCTGCGGGTCGAAGCTCCACCAGAGCAAGGATCCCTGCCATTGCGACGCCATCAGCAGACCGAGCCCCGGGCTCGCAGCGGGAAGGCCGGCGAGGCATTCGTCGAGCACGCCCGAGAGCACGTCGCGCCACTTTGCGCCGCGGGCACGGAGCAACGGATCGCGCAGGTCCTCCCGCAGAATCCGGAGGTCGTCGGCATAGCTGTCGACACCGCCATAATCGCCCGAGAGGCCGACGAGCAGCGCGATGGCGCCCTCCGGCGTCCGCGGCACGCTCGCAATCAGCTCCGCTGTCTGCCCGTCCAGCCCGTCCCAGGCCTGGCTGAGCGCCCGCTGGATCAGCTTCGCCTTGTTCTCGAAGCGCTGCACCAGCGTGGCGCCCGAAAGGCCCGTACGTGCAGCCAGCGCCGCGAAGGTCAGGCCATCTGGACCATCGGCCCGCATCAATGCGAAGGCGGCGGCCAGCAGCTCTTCGTCAGGCATGGTTTTTGGGCGAGGCATCTTGACTCTCATTTATAACCGAACAATCATTTATATATCACCCGAGCAGGAAAACGCCAGCCGGCAAGCGGCCGCGAAGGAGAAGAATCATGACACTCGAAGCAAAAGTCGCCCTCGTCGCTGGCGCGACGCGCGGCGGCGGACGCGGCATCGCGACCGAACTTGGCGCCGCCGGCGCCACCGTTTACGTAACCGGCCGCACCACGCGGCAACAGCAATCCGATTACGGGCGTCCCGAAACGATCGAGGAAACCGCCGAGATCGTCACCAGCCTCGGCGGCAAGGGCATTCCCGCCCAAGTCGACCATCTGCAGCCGGCGCAGGTACAGGCGCTTGTCGAGCGCATCCGCAGCGAACAGGGACGGCTCGACATCCTCGTCAATGACGTCTGGGGCGGCGAGTTGCTGTTCGAGTGGAACAAGTCGGTCTGGGAGCACAATCTCGAAAACGGGTTGAAGCTCCTGCATCTCGGCGTCGATACGCACCTGATCACCGCCCACTATGCCCTGCCGCTGATGATCGAGAAGCCCGGCGGCCTCTTGGTCGAGGTGACCGACGGCACCGCCGAATACAATGCCGAGAACTACCGGCTGTCGCCGTTCTACGACCTTGCCAAGGTTTCAGCGAACCGCATGGCCTGGGCCCACGCCAAGGACCTTTCGCCGCACGGCGCAACCGCGGTTTCGATCACGCCCGGCTGGATGCGGTCGGAGATGATGCTCGAACATTTCGAGGTCGGTGAAGACAACTGGCAGGACGCCACAAAGAACCAGCCGCACTTCGTCATTTCGGAAACGCCACGTTTCGTCGGCCGCGCCATCGCGGCGCTCGCGGCCGATCCGGACAAGTCCCGCTGGAACGGCCAGTCGCTGTCGAGCGGCGGGCTGGCGCAGGTCTACGGGTTTTCCGATCTCGACGGCTCGCGGCCCGATTGCTGGCGCTACATGCGCGAGGTGATGGAGGCGAACAAGCCGGCCGACGCAACCGGCTATCGTTAGGCGTTGCCGCCAAAACCCGTCACCGGCAAACTTGAAACGACGGGCGGCCTCCTATAGTTCGGTGTTTCGGGCAACCAAGCGCCGCCGCCCGGATGTGGCAGCGCTATCGAGTGTGATTGAACATGGCATCGCGGGATCGGTATTCGAGAAAGCTGGAATGCGCCAAATGCGGAGCCGCCGGCTTCGCCGAAGCGTCGGAAAACGACAAAGGCAAGGGCAGCAATCGCGGCTTTACCATCGACGTGATGCCCAAGGGCTTCTCGACTGAACGCACCTCTCCCGACCCCGCCAAGCACATGGTGCGCTGCCGCTGCGGCAACGTCTTTGCCTTCAAGCAGAAGACCGTCTATGCGCCCGGCAGTGAGCCGCGGGACTGACGCAGCGGGACTTTTCCGGCGCCCGCGTTGAGAAAAAATTCACCATCTTGTCTCAACATCGACCCAATCGGCGGTCAGCTATGGCAGCGCGCGTTCAAGAATTTTTGATCGCGAGCACCAGGGACAAAGGCTTGCAGCCAGGGCTGTCACCGCTTAATCGCTGAACTTGAGGCTGAACCGAACTGCGTCGAACGCAACCGGCCGGCACACACGCCACACAAAGGACGCTTGGTGGCGGAAGCATTTCCAGGAGCCCGCATGCGGCGCGAGACGATCAAGAGCCCTTCTTCCGAGACACCTCAGGCCGGCAGGATATTCGCGCAGGTGCGACGGATGCGGCATGCCTTGGCGATCGGCGCGATGGCCCTGGCGCTGTCCGGCTGCATGGCGCTCGACGCCGACGACGTGCGCGAGCCACCGCCGATCCCGGCCAAGCTGATCGCCGCCATGGCGAAGAACGGCAGCAAGCCGGAAAGCCCGGTGTTGATCCGCATCTTCAAGCAGGAAAGCGAACTCGAAGTCTGGAAACAGAATAAGCAGGGCCAGTACGCGCTGCTGAAGACCTATCCCATGTGCCGCTGGTCGGGAAAGCTCGGCCCGAAGATGAAGTCGGGCGACCGCCAGGCGCCGGAGGGCTTCTACCACGTCTCCGCCGGCATGCTGAACCCGAAATCGCAATATTTCCTGTCGTTTAACCTCGGCTACCCGAACCGGCTGGAATCGGCGCTCGGCTACACCGGTGAAGCGCTGATGGTGCACGGCGCCTGCTCGTCGTCCGGCTGCTACGCCATGACCGACCAGGGTGTCGGCGAAATCTATTCCGTGGTGCAACGCGCGCTCGCCGGCGGCCAGGGCACGTTCCAGGTTCAGGCCTATCCCTTCCGCATGACGGCGGAGAACATGGCCAAGCACCGCGGCGACCCGAATTTCGACTTCTGGAAGAACATCAAGCAGGGTTACGACATCTTCGAGGCGACGAAGCGCCAGCCGAAGGTTTCGGCCTGCGGCCGCCGCTACGTCTTCAACACCGATTTCGCCGATGGCGAACCGTCCGACCCGCTTGCCGCCTGCCCGGCGGCGATCTCCACGCCCGATGCCGGACTGGTGGCACGACTGCAATCGGAGGACGCGAAGCTCGCCGGCATGATGACCAACCAGACGTCGGCGCCGCTGAACGCCTATGTCGATGGCGGCATGCATCCGAGCTTCCGGGCGCTTCTTGAGAAAAACGGTGCTGAAAAGCTGGCCGCGAAGATCTCGGGAACTAAGTACCCTATCAGCCGACCCGAAGCGGCGCTGGCGGACCCCTACGCCGGCCTGTGATCGTTCCGTCGGCTGGCGACGCACAATTGACTTAAAAGGTCGGTTGCATCGCCGGTAGCGAATAGAGGACGATCGAGGATTACATGCCCGAAAGAGAGTTCCGCCGCCGCGCCTTCCTGCAGCTTTCCGCCGGGTTGGCGGCCGTTGGTCTCGCCGGCTGCGCCTCGCCGCGGCCTACTGTGACGCGCTCCTATGCGCCGGAACCGGTTCCCGAGACCAACACGTTCCTGGCCGACATGTACGGCGAGAAGCCGAACGAGCCCTACCCGCTGCCGGCCATTCCCTACGAGAAGATCGATCCGCGCTTCTACCGCCAGATGGTCGCCGATCCGACCGGCGAAAAGCCGGGAACGCTGGTCGTCGACGTCGGCAGCCACTTTCTCTATAGGGTCTATGAAGGCGGCCAGGCGATGCGCTACGGCGTCGGCCTCGGGCGTGCCGGTTTCGCCTGGGCCGGGCGCGGCGTCATCCAGTACAAGCGCGAATGGCCCCGCTGGAAGCCGCCGAACGAGATGGTGGCGCGCCAGCCCGAGCTGCAGCAATTCAGCATCGAGGCGGGCGGCATGGATCCCGGCCTCAAGAACCCGCTCGGCGCCCGCGCCATGTACATCTTCCAGAACGGCGAAGACACGCTCTACCGCATTCACGGCTCGCCGGAATGGTGGACGATCGGCAAGTCGGTGTCGTCGGGCTGCGTGCGCATGATCAACCAGGACGTCGTCGATCTCTACAACCGCGTGCCGAACGGCACGCCGATCGTCGTCACCGATCTCTCGGGCGGCGGCATGGTGCAATCGCAGCCGATGCAGGACGCGCAGCCCCTGCCGGATGGGCAACCATTGCCGGACTCCCAGCCGGTGCAGCGGTCGCCCGACTATATGCTGATGGGGCCGGACGGGCTGCCGCTTCCGCAGCCACTTTGAGGCAATCCGTCCGGCAAGGGCGCAGAAATTACGCCAGATTGTCGCCCATCACAGGACGAGCAGCGGCGTCTTGCCTCTGACGCGATCATAGAGATCGATCGCGTCCTGCTGCAGCATCCGCACGCAGCCCGCCGACGCGTTCTTGCCGATCGAGCGCCACTGCGGCGAGCCGTGGATGCGGTAAAGCGTATCCTGGCCGTCCTGGAAGATATACATGGCGCGGGCGCCGAGCGGATTGTCGAGGCCCGGATCCATGCCGCCGGCATCGATGCCGTATTTCTTCAGGTGCGGCTGGCGTGCGACCATGTCGTCGGGCACCGTCCAGCGCGGCCACTTGCGCTTCCAATGCACGACGGCACGCCCCTTCCAGGCGCGGCCGGCCGCACCAAGACCGACGCCGTAACGGATGGCGCGGCCGCCGGGCAGGACGTAGTAGAGGAACATCGTCTGGGTATCGACGACGATCGAATGGGGCGGCTCGTTGGTGGCATAGGCCACTTCCTGGCGCAGGAACTGCGGCTTGATCTCGGTGTGCTGGATGCCCGGGACGTCGTAGCCTTCGTCCTTCACCGGCGCGTAGATCCTGGCATAGTCGAAGGTCTTCGTCGGCACGCCCGCCGCATCCGCCGCCTTTTCCGGCGAGCCGCCATCACCGCCGATCGGCTCGATCAGCTTCGGTTTCGGTTCGGGTTTCGGGATCTGCGTGCAGGCGCTCAAAACAGAGCTGGCGATCACCGCGAGCAGCGACCGGCGGGACAAATTCATCGACACTGTATTCAATTCCAGAGTTGGAGATTTCGGTTGGGAGGTCCGAGGGGAGGCCCAAGGCTGTTGGGCCGAACCGTGACCGAAATGTGGTGAAAATCTTTCTTTGGCGTGGATCGCTTGCGCGAGGCGGTACTCGTTTTCGAAGTGTTGCAGAATTCCCGCGCTCGCTGCCTGCCCTCACCTAACCGATCGCCATGTCGCCCTTGGTCGGATCCGGAATGACGACGATGGTGCTGCCGTCGCGGACCTGATCATGGAGGTAGACGACATCCTGATTGAGCAGGCGAATGCAGCCGGAAGAGACCGCCTTGCCGATCGAAAATGCCTCGGGACTGCCATGGATGCGGTAGAGCGTGTCCTTGCCGTCCTTATGGATATAGAGCGCGCGGGCGCCGAGCGGGTTCTTGATGCCCGGGGGCATGCCGCCATTGGCGATGCTGTAGGGCTGGAGTTTCGGCTGACGCGCGACCATCTCGTCGGGCGGCGTCCAGCGCGGCCATTTGCGCTTGTAGGCGACGATCGCCCGGCCCGACCAGGCAAAGCCCTCGCGCCCGACGCCGATGCCGTAGCGCATCGCCCGCCCGCCCGGCAGCACGTGATAGAGGTATTTCGCGGGCGTATCGACGATCAGCGTGCCGGGCCGCTCACTGGTCGGATAATCCACCTCCTGCCGCCAGAACTTCGGATCGACCTCGGCGATCTTCACCTCAGGGATCGGAAACTGCTCGTCGGGCATCGCATAGTACATCGGCGGCACCGTCCGGCCGGCTGAGGGGCGGACGGGCGTGACGGCTGCCGGCACCACCGCCGGTGTCGGGCGGGCGGTCGCGCAGCCGGTGACGATCAGCGAGGCCGCGCCGATGACAAGGCTGCGGCGGGTCAGCGTGATGCCGGTCTTGTGATCGGCCGTGGAGGAAGAAGGCTCGTGTGCTTCGGTCATATCGGGCATTCAACGATTCGATTGTTGCAATGCCGCCTCAGAGGGAAGTCCTACCTTAAGGCTGCCTTAAGGGAGCGATTAAAGGATCGCGCTCTCAGAAATGTTAGGAGTAGCGATGCGAGTCCTGATCGTCGAAGACGACGATATCCTTAGAGACGGCCTGAAGGTCGGCCTGGCGCTGGCGGGCTTCACCACCGATGCCGTCGGCACCTGCGATGCGGCCGCGACGGCGCTTGCCGCCAACGGCTTCGACGCGGTCGTGCTCGACCTGATGCTGCCCGACGGCTCCGGTCTCGACATTCTGCGGGACCTGCGCGCCAGGCAGAGCGACATTCCGGTGCTGCTGTTGACCGCACGCGACACCGTGCGCGATCGCGTCGCCGGCCTCGACACTGGCGCCGACGACTATCTCGGCAAACCCTTCGACCTCGACGAGGTCGCCGCCAGGCTTCGGGCGCTGGCGCGACGCTCCAGCGGCCGGGCGAGCGCCGCGCTGGAATGGTCGACGCTCAGGCTCGATCCGGCCAGGCAATCGGTGGAACAGGCGGGCAAGCCGGTGCAACTCTCGCGGCGCGAATATTCCATCCTGCATACGCTGATGTCGCACCCGGGGGTGATCTTCTCCAAGACCAAGCTGGAAGACAAACTCTACGGCTGGCAGGAGGAAATCGAGAGCAACGCCGTGGAGGTGCACATCCACCATCTGCGCAACAAGCTCGGCCCGGGACTGATCGAAACCATCCGGGGCATCGGCTACCGGCTGGGCGGAGCCGGCTGATGCAATCGCTGCGCGCCCGGCTTTTCGCCATCCTCCTGATCACGACGGGGCTCCTGTGGCTATCGGCCACCGTCTGGATCTTCCTCAGCACCCGCGCCGAAGTCGAGCGCGTGCTCGACGCGCGGCTGATGGAGGCGGCGCGCATGGTGAATTCGCTGATCGTCAGCCCAGACATGATGAAGGAAGAAGGCGACACCCATGCCAACCGCCCGGCACAGAGCGCGATCAGGATCCCGCTGCTGGAGCACCCGCATTACGACCGGCAGCTCTCCTGCCAGATCTGGTCGCTGGACGGAACTCTGATCGGCAAGTCGGACAGCGCGCCCGACACAACGCTTGCGCCCCACGCCATGGGCTTTTCCGAAACCGTTATCAACGGCGAGACCTGGCGTGTCTTTGCGGTGGAGAATGCGAGCCTCGGCGTGCGCGTTCTCGTCGGTGACAACCTGCGCATCCGCGACCGGCTGGTCAACGACCTGGTCAAGGGGCTGTTGCTGCCGGCGCTGCTGATCATTCCGCTTCTGGCCGTGCTGATCTGGCTCTGCGTCGGGCGGGGCCTCGCGCCGCTGCGCAAGCTTGCCGGCGACCTTGCCGCGCGTGAAGCCTCCGACCTGCACGCGATCGAGGACACCGGCACGACGCGCGAGATCAGCCCGGTCTTGAAGTCGCTGAACGGCCTTTTTGCCCGTGTCGCCGGCGCCCGCGAGCGCGAGCAGAATTTCATCGCGTTTGCCGCCCACGAGCTGCGTACGCCGCTGGCGGGCCTCAAGACGCAGGCGCAGGTGGCGCTCGCCAGCGACGACGGCGAAATCCGCGAGAAGGCGCTCGGCCAGATCGTCGCCGGTGTCGACCGGACCGGCAAGCTGGTGCGGCAACTGCTCGATATTGCCTCGGTCGAAGCCACCGAGAGCGGCAGGCCGGCGGCCGGTTTTGATGTCGGCGAGATGCTGACAAGTCTTCGCACCGAACTCGCCGGCCAGGCGCGTCGCGTCGATGTTGTCGTCGACGGGGCGATGTCCGGTCTCAGGATCAATATGGATCCGGACCTCTTCCGGCTCGCGGCGCGCAACCTGCTCGAAAACGCCATCAACCATTCGCCACCGGGCGCAACGGTCTCTTGCCACGCCGAGATACGAGGCCAGCATCTGGTCATCGCGATCGACGACGAGGGGCCTGGCATCCCCGAGGAGGAAATGCCGCGCGTGACCGAGCGCTTCTTCCGCGGCCGGTTCAAGGCGGCGGCCGGCAGCGGGCTCGGCCTCAGCATCGTCGAGCGTGCGCTTGACCGAACCGGCGCCGAACTCGAACTGCGCAACCGACCGACCGGCGGCCTCTCGGCTCGCATCGTATTGTCGCAAGCCCTCGCGCCGTGAGCGATCGGGATTGTTTCAAACAGAGGGGGATGCGGGCGGAGACCGCACCCGTGTTGTCGTCTCGCTCTAAGCGCTTTTCCGCATCGGTGGGTCCGGCAGCGGCACCGCGGCCATCAGCGCCCGGGTGTAGGCGTCCTGCGGATCCTCGAACACGGCGCGGCGCGTCCCCATCTCGACGATGCGGCCTCCGCGCATGACGGCGACATGGTGCGACATCCGCTCGATCACAGCCATGTCGTGCGAGACGAAGAGATAGGCAAGACCCATCGTCTCCTGCAGTTCGAGCATCAGATCAAGCACGCGTGCCCGCACTGACACGTCGAGCGCGGCCACGCTTTCATCCGCGACAATCAGCTTCGGATTGACCGCCAGCGCGCGGGCAATGCAGATGCGCTGCCGCTGTCCCCCGGAGAACTCGTGCGGATAGCGGCTGGCAGCATCGGGCCCAAGCCCGACACGGCGCAACAGATCGGCGACGCGATCCGTGCGTTCGCTGCGATTGCCGATGCCATGGATGAGCAGCGGCTCGGCGATCGCCGCCCCGACCGCCATGCGCGGGTCGAGCGAGGCATAGGGATCCTGAAAGATCATCTGCGCGGAGCGGCGCACGGGCCGCATCTGGCGTTGCGACAGCGCGCCGATCTGCTGGCCGTCGATCGCCACATCGCCATCGAATGGAATGAGGCCGAGCACCGCCTTGCCGGTGGTCGACTTGCCCGATCCGCTTTCGCCGACGAGCCCCAGCGTCTCACCGGGGAAGATGTCGAAGGAAACGTCGCTGACGGCGGCGGCCAGCTTCTTTCCGCCCAACAGTCCGCTGGGCTTTTTTCCGTAGTGGACAGCGAGGTCACGCACGGACAGGACTGGGCTCGCCGCCCGCGAGACGGATGCCGCAGCCGTTGCGGCGATGCGCGGCGGGCCGTCGGTGCCGGCATGCGCCCCCAGCCTCGGCACGGCCGCCAATAGCTCCTGCGTGTAACGCTCCCGCGGCGATCGAAAGATCGGCAGTACGTCGCCCTGCTCGACGATGCGGCCCTGCTGCATGATGACCACGCGGTCCGCCATCTGCGCGACCACGCCCATGTCATGGGTGATCAGCACAATCGAAGCGCCGAATTCCCGCTTCAGTTCCTTCATCAGCGTCAGGATCTGCGCCTGCACGGTAACGTCGAGTGCCGTCGTCGGCTCGTCGGCGATCAGCACCTTGGGTCGGCACGAGAGTGCCATCGCGATCATCACGCGCTGCCGCATGCCGCCGGAAAGCTCGTGCGGATATTGCGTCATGCGCCGCGCCGGCTCGGTGATGTGCACCGCATCCAGCATGCGCAGGGCGACGGCACTCGCCGTTCCCCCCTCGGAACCCTGATGTTCGCGAATGGCCTCGGTCAGTTGCTCGCCGATCGACATCACGGGATTGAGCGATGTCATTGGCTCCTGAAAGACCATCGCGACATCGCCGCCGCGCACGCTGCGCATCGCGCTGTTGGAGAGTTTCGAGAGTTCGCGCCCTTCGAGCTTGATGCTGCCGGAGGCGATCCGCAGCGAGGCTTTCGGCAGGAGCCCCATGACAGCAAGCGAAGTCACGGATTTGCCCGAGCCGCTCTCGCCGGCAATGCACAGCGTTTCGCCGCTCATGAGGTTGAAGCTGACGGCATCAAGGACCCTTCGCGGCCCTTGCGGCGTCAGCGCATCGACGCAGAGGCCATCGATGCCGAGCACGGGTGCTGCCGTTGTCACGAAAAGACGATCCTCGGGAAGTAGAAGGAAACGACCCAGTTCGGAGCGTCGACGATCTCGCTGATGCGGAGGTCGCCGCAGACCGAGCAGAGCAGATAGGCATCGACCGGACTCAAGCCGTGTTCGGCGCCAAGCAGGTCGATCATGCGCATCAGGCTTTCGCGCGCGCCGGTCATCAGATCCGGGCCGATGCCGGTCGTCACCTCGTAACCGGCAGCATCCAGATGACGGGTCACCGGACCCGGCGTAGTGAACCGCGGGCTGGCGAGACGGGCATCCTTGACGAGCTCGATCGTGGCTTCGACCTCCATCTGGCTCTCGATCGCGGTGCCACAGACCTCGCCGTCGCCCTGGGCTGCGTGGGTGTCGCCGATGGAAAACAGCGCGCCCTCCACCTCGACCGGCAGATAGAGGGTGACGCCCGATGTGAGATCGCGAATGTCGAGATTGCCGCCGACCCGGCGCGGCGGCACCACCGAATGCAGGCCCGGTTCGGCCCGCGCGACGCCGATCGTGCCGGCGAAGGGCTTCAGCGGCACGCGGCCGCCCGGTCCATAGAGCGCCGGTGCCATGGTATTCGCATCATAGGACCACATGTGCAGCGCCGGATCGGTGAACTGATCGGCGAGCAGGCCGAAGCCCGGAATGTTGGCCGTCCAGCCAACGCCCGAGGGCACGAAGCGGCGGATCGTCACCTTCAGCGCGTCGCCGGGCGCAGCACCTTCGACATAGACAGGCCCCGTCACCGGATTGATCTTCTCGAAATCGAGCGAGGCCAATGTCTCAAGCGTTGAGCCAGCGCCGAGCTGCCCGCCGGAAGAATCCAGGCATTCGAAATGGATGGTCTCACCGGGCTTGGCGATCAGCGTCGGCTCGAAGTCGCGGTTCCAGCCGAAATGATGCTTGGCGCGATGGATGGTGTGTGTGCAGGCAACGCACATGAAATCTCTCCCAAACTCATGAAGAGGCTCCCCGAAGACGACCTCCGGAGAGCCCGACGCTTATTGCTTCACGAAGATCGCGTCGTAGTTGATGACCCGGGTCGGATCGACGTAGATCTCGCCCTCGCCACCCATTCGCGGCGACTTGGCGACGACGCGGCGCTCGTTGGTGACGGGCACCCACGGCGCATCGGCCATAATGTCGGTGAAGATCTTGCCCCATTCCGCCTGCCGCTCGGCCGCCTTTGCCGGATCGGACATGGAATCGGCGGCAACGGCGCGCTTGTCGAGTGCCTCGTTGCAGTACCACGACCAGTTCCAGCCGCCCTGGACCGCACCGGAGCAGCCGAGGATCGGGCCGTAGAAGTTCGACGGGTCCGGGAAGTCGGCGATCCAGGCCATACCACCCGACCAGATCATCGGCGCTTCGCCTTCGGTGCCGCCGGCGGCAATGACGTTGGCCTGGGCCAGCGCCCGCACCTCCGCCTTGATGCCGATGGCGGCCAGATCCTGCTGGATCGCCTGGGCGATGCGCGGCTGCGGGTCGGTGTTGGTCGAATAGAGCACCGTCTCGAAGCCATCGCCATGTCCGGCCTCGGCGAGCAGGGCCTTCGCCTTCTCGACGTCATAGTCATAACCGGTGAACGCCTTGTCGTAACCCGGCATCAGCGGCGGCAGCGGCTGGTTGGCGGGCGTCGCGCGACCATTGAGGATGCGGGTGATACGCTCCTTGTTGATCGCCATATTGACGGCCTGACGAACCTTTACGTCGTCGAGGGGCTTCACCTTGGTGTTGAGCGTGACATAGCCGGTATGGAGCTGCTGTCCATCGACGATAATCTCGGCGCCTTCAGGCGAATTCTTGATTTCGAGGAATTTTGCCGGCGGAATACCGTCCCCGGCAATATCGACCTCCCCCTTCTGCAGTCGCAGCAGCGCCACCAGCGGCTCCTGGCCGACCTCGACCGTGAACTTGTCGATATGCGGCATGTCCTTGACGAAATAGTCGGGGTTGCGCTCGAAGGTCAGGCTCTGACCGACGGTCCAGTCCTTGAGGACGAAGGTGCCGGAGCCGACCGGCTTGTTGCCGAAGTCGCCGGCGGCAGCCTCGACCGCTTCCTTTGGCACGACCGAGGCGAAGTTGACGGCGAGCACGTGCAGGAAGGTTGCGTCCGGGCGCGACAGGTGGAAGACGACAGTCGCATCATCCGGCGCCTCAATGCCTTCAAGCGTCGCCGCCTTGCCGCCCGAGAGATCGTCGAAGCCCTTGATCGCGCCGAAGAAACCGGCGCCCGGCCCCTGCGTCTTCGGGTCGACCGCCCGTTCGATCGAATACTTCACGTCCGAGGCGACGATCTCGCGGCCGTTGGTGAATTTCACGCCCTTGCGCAGCTTGAACGTATAGGTCAGGCCATCCGGCGCGACGTCGAAGGTTTCGGCGAGCGACGGCACCAGCTCGGTGGTACCCGGCTTGTAGTCCATCAGGCGCGAGAACAGGCTCTTGATCATCGACCAGTTGACCCAGTCGTAGCCGATGGCGGGATCGAGCGTGGCGATATCGTCCTTGTAGGTGATGACGATATCTCCGCCCTGTTTCGGCGCATCCTGTGCAAGGGCCGAGAGCGGTGCTGCGAGCAGTGCCGCAGCGACGGTTGAAGTTCGAAGCCAGCTTTTGAACATTGTTGTTCCCCTTTTTGGTTGGTTTCGGATTAGCGGGCGCGGATGCGCGGATCGATGAGCGGCGCGACGAGGTCGGCAAGGAGGTTGCCAAGCACGATCGCGAGCGCCGAGACGAGCGTCACCCCCATGATGATCGGAATGTCGACCTGCTGGATCGCCTGCCAGGCGAGCTGGCCGATGCCTGGCCAGCCATAGACGGCCTCGACGACAACGACCCCACTCATGAATTGGCCGATATCGATGCCGATCATGGCGATGACGGGTAGAAGCGCGTTCGGCAGCGCATGGCGGAAGATGATGCGGAACGAGGACAGGCCCTTGGCACGTGCGGTGCGCACATAATCCTGGTTCAAGACGTCGATCATCGCCGAGCGCACCATGCGCGCATACCAGCCGGCACCGAGGATGCCGAGCGTCAGCGCCGGCAGGACCACATGGGCGAAGCTGCCGAAGCCGCTCATCGGGAACCAGGCGAGCGTGACCGCGAAGACATAGAGCAGCAAAAGGGCCGCAACGAATTGCGGTGCCGAGACACCGACGAAGGATGCCATCATCACGAGCCGATCGACGAAACCGCCGCGCCGGATGGCCGCGACGACACCGAGAAACACGCCGAGCAGGACTTCGACGAAAATTCCGGCCGCCATCAGGATCA
Source organism: Ensifer sp. YR511 (assembly GCF_900103045.1). Classification (NCBI taxonomy): domain Bacteria; kingdom Pseudomonadati; phylum Pseudomonadota; class Alphaproteobacteria; order Hyphomicrobiales; family Rhizobiaceae; genus Ensifer; species Ensifer sp. YR511. The sequence goes on along the minus strand of NZ_FNGR01000009.1, from coordinate 7,802 downwards.
GCGTTGCCGGCAGGCGCGCCGCGATCAAGGTACCGACATCGGTCTTCTGCGCGTAGGAGCGACCGAGATCGCCCTGCACCAGCCCCTGGAGATAGCTCCAGAACTGAACGAGCAGCGGCTGGTCGAGCCCGAGTTCCCGACGAATGTTGGCGACCGTCTGCGTCGTTGCGCTGCGCCCGGCGATCATGCGCGCCGGGTCGGCGGGAAGCGCATAGAGCAACAGGAAGGTGATGGCGGCAACGCCGAGCAGGATGAGCGCGGTCTGCACGAGACGGCGCAGCAGAAGGAATGCCATCTCAGCCCCTCCCGCGTTGCGTCGGGTCGAGGATATCGCGGAGCGCATCGCCGACCAGATTGAAGGAGAGCGCGGTCAAAAGGATGACGGCGCCGGGGATGAACACCAGCCAGGGCGCGGCCTGGAAATAGCTCTGGCTCTCGAAGATGATGTTACCCCAGGAGGGTGTCGGCGGCTGGACGCCGATGCCGAGGAAGGAGAGCGTCGCTTCGAGCAGCACCGTGGTTGCGATGCCGAGCGTGCCCCAGACGATCGCCGTCGGCACCAGATGCGGCAGGATGTGGTGAAACAGGATGCGCCCGTGGCCGGCACCGAGCGAGCGCTCGGCGAGGATGAAGTCGCGTTCAACCAAGCCACGGGTCTCGGTATAGACGATGCGGGCGACCTGGACCCAGTTGACGAGCGCGATCACCATGGCGACGATCCAGAGGCTTGGGCGCAGCAGTGCGGCAAGCACGATCGCCAGCAGCAGCGCCGGAAAGGCCATCATCAGGTCGGTGAAGCGCATCAGTGCGCTGCCGATAAGGCCCCGCATGTAGCCCGAGAGAATGCCTATCATGAGCCCGATCGAGACGGCAACGCCATTGGCGACGAGGCCGATGACGAGCGAAGTTCGGGCGCCATAGAGCAGGCGCGAAAAGAGGTCGCGGCCGAGCGTATCGGTACCGAGCAGGAACTGAGCACTCGGCGGCAACGGCGCGCCTTCGAGCGTCAGCCCGTCGAACATCTGTTCGTCCGGGCTATAGGGGGCAACCAGCGGAGCGGCCAAAGCGAGCATGACGACCAGTGCCACGACGACGAGACCGAACAGCGCCGCCGGCTGCCTGAACATGGATTTCAAAACCTGCATCAACCGGCCTCCGGCAGGGGCTCGGCACCGCCGAGGATGGAACCGGCGATCTGCTCCATCGACAGGCGCTTTTTCATCGCGCAATTGCGCAGGATTCCATAGGCTTGTTCTTCGTTGACATGGCAGGCCTGACCGATCTTCTGCACGGCGGCATGAACGAGCGGGCGCATGCGCACCCGTTCTTCGAGATGGGCGATCTTGTCGGCGACGGCGCGGCGCTCCTCGTGGATCCCAACCGCCAACACCAGGGCCGGGTAGACCGCCGAGGACGCGACCGGCTTGGCGATGATGGCCGCAACCCCCTGCCCCATCGCCCAGGCGACCCGGCCCGGTGCTTCCGAGCCGAGCAAGGCGATCAGCGGCCGTGGCGCCTGTTCGTCCTTCCAGGGCAAGAGCCCGCTCCAGCCCTGGTCAGCGTCGACGAGGATGATATCGGGCAGGTCGCGCGCATCGAGCGGCTGCCATTGTACGGTGACGTCGAAGCCGAAGAGCTTGAGCTGTCGCACCAGCCGCTCCGTCGTCTGGTCTTCGCGGTGCAGGATTGCCGCACGCCAGCCGGTGAAGTTCGGTGTTTCCCTCATGAGACGATCCGCAATTGGGGCGCCTTGCGCTTGCGCTGGCCGGTCAGATAGGGGTCGGCGGCAATTGACGGCAGCGATGTGACGATGTCGAAGCCTCCGTCGTCGCTGATGCGGCCGAGATGGAACGGCAACGCCGCATGGTGGGTCTGCGGATCGATCCTGAGCGGGCCGAGCACACTCTGATGCGCCGCTGCCGAAACAAGCTGCGTGATCGTCGCGGGATCGTCGACGCCCGCCTCGATGATCGCCTCGGCGCAAAGCTTGACGGAGGCATAGGCGCTGGCAAACAGGCTGGAGATGCGTCGCCCGGGGCCGAAGCGACTGGCAACGCGCAGCTTGAAGGCCGCATTGTCGGGCGAAACCACCGTGTCGAAATAGGAAGCGGCGCAGAGCTGGCCGGTCGCGACCCCGAGGCCAATGTCCGTCAGCTCGCACTCTTGCAGGTCGCAGCTGACGACCGGGCAATTTTCCGGCCGGAACCCCGGATCGCGCACGGCGAGCGCACGGATCGCCGCGTGGAAGGCGTAGCTGGAAGGACCGACGAGATTGTTGAGGATGAAGCTCGGCCGGCGCTGCTCGATTTCGGCGACGATCCGCTCGACCGCGGTTTCCTCGAGCGGCAGGTAACGCTCGCCGAGGATTGCGCCGCCGGCTTCCTCCACCAGCTCACGCGCCAGGCGGTTCATTTCCCAGCCCCAGACATAGTTTGCGCCGATCAGATAGGGCCGGTTGCCGAAACGCGGCAGCAGATAGTCGAGCAAGGGCAGCAAATGCTGGTTCGGGCAGCCGCCCGTATAGATCACGTTGTCGTTGGCCTCGAAGCCCTCATAGGGGCACATGTACCAGAGCAGGCCGTCGTGCTTTTCGACAAGCGGAATGACCTCCTTGCGAGCGAGCGAGGTGATGGTGCCGATGATGTGGCGGCATCCGTGGTCGCGCAGCAGCGATCTGGCGCCTTCGAGATAGCGGTCGATATTGGCTTCCGGATCGATGAAAACCGGCTCGATCCGGCCCGGATGGCTTGCCGCAATCTCCTCGATCGCCAATTCCGCGCCATCGCGACAGTCGCGGCCCATCGTCCCGTAGGGCCCGGTCGTCGAATAGAGGATGCCGATCTTTACCGCGCCGCTCATGTACCCGCCAAAAACCAAAAACCCCACGACGCCGGGCCCATCGAAGATGGGGGCATCATGGGGCGAAACTGCCCGTCGACCATCGAGGTCATGTGAATGGATTGATCATGCTCAATCTGAGAGCATGATTAAGATACGGGCAATCGACGGCTGTCAAGCAAGGATTGGCAAGCTCGCAACCTATTATACGCAACTTTACAGACAGAGGCGGGTGGAGCACCGCAATCAAGCGCCACTGCTGCGCGGAGGCGCGTAGGAGGACATTCGGCCGACCGCATGCCGGCCGGCCGGGTCCATGTCCGGTCAGAACTTGCGGCTGATCGCGATCTTGAAGTTGCGGCCGGGCATCGCCGAGATCCCGTCGCTGAGATAGGGCTCGTAGTATTTGTCGAAGATATTGTCGACCGCGAGATGCACTTCGCCACCCTCCATGAAGCCCGATGTCGGCGTCCAGTCGAGGAAGAGGCCGTGCACCGCATAGCCGGCACTCGGCGGGCGCGCGTAGGTCTGTCCGCCCTGATTGTAGGGCGTGCGGTTCTGGTCGTCGACGAAGGTGCCTGTCCAGCCGAAGGCGAGGTCCTGATCCGGTACCTTGATCCCGGCCGTCGCGATCACGGTCAGGGGCGCCAGATCGTTGATATAGGTGTCCGGTCCCCAGACGTTGTTGACGGCGCCGGTCCGCTCGCCGGTCATCCAGGACACGCCGAGATCGGCGAACATACGCTCGGTCTCGTAGTGCGTCTGCCACTCGATGCCGCGGATATCGTAGGACGGCGTGTTCCGGTAAAATGGCACGTTGCCGGTAACGTCGGCGAGGTTGGCCGTGCCGAACCGGCGCGTTACCGGATTGGAGACGTGGTTGTTGTAGATCGAAATACGCGTCGACAGCATGTCGTCGGTCGTCAGCACGTCGTTGAAGCTCAAGTCGACACCAATGTTGAAGGTGCTGTTACGCTCGACCTCCAGATCACGGCTGGTGCCGGAAGCCTTGGTAAGCACGCTCTGGGTCGAATAGATTTCGTCAATGTTGGGCACCCGCATCGCATAGGCCCAGTCGGCAAAGAACCGCACCGACGGCGTGGCTTCCCATGACAGGCTGATCGCCGGCGTCACACCCTGGTGCGACACGGCGGAATAGTCGTGCCCGGCCAGCGGATTGTTGAACCGCGGCGCCTCGTTCGGCACGCCCTTCGAGCGCACATGGTCGTAGCGCAGGCCCGGCGTCACGGCAAACGTGTCCGTCAGTTCGATCCGATCGCGAACGAAAGCGGCAAAGGTCTTCTGCGAGCCCTCGGGCATGAACCAGGGGGCGTAGTAGCCGTAGTTGTACTGCGCCTGGGTGCGGTTGGCGATGTCATACATCCAGATGTCCCGGTCATGATCCAGGTACTGAATGCCATAGTTCAGGCTGTGCGACAGTCCGCCGAGCGTGAAGTTGGAGGTATTCTCCGCTTCGAACTTGATGTCGGTGTAGGTGGCATCGTTTTCGTAGCCGCCGACGGATGCGCTGGGGTTGAGCCCCGGAATGTCGGGCCGCTTCGCATGCTGGCCGGTCGACGAGAAGCTCCCCATCATGCGGTAATTCACCAGGTCGCTGTCGCCCGTATAGCTATAGGTAAGCGTCGAGGTGAAATCCTCGATTTCACGCCAGGTGAGAAGCCGGCGCATCGCTTCCTTGTAGCCGTAGCGGGTGATGTTGTAGTCCGACGGCGCCGACTGGCCGCGGATGGCGGCCACGGGTCCCCAATTGTCGTTTTGGCCGTAGGCGACCGTCCCCCTGATCTCGTGGCCGTCATATTCGGCACCGACATTGGCAAGCAGGGTGGTCAGCTTCGAGTTGGAATAGTTGTAGACCTCGCCGCCGCCGACGCGCATGTCGCCGCTTTTGCGCCATGTGCCGGCCAGAAGGCCATCATAGGTGATGGGGCCGCCGAAATCCGACTTTCCGTAGAGCGCGCCGGTTTCGAGAAACTGCTTGTTGGCACTCTGGAAACCGGACTTGGCCCAGACGCCCCATTCTTCGCCGGGCCTGAGCATGTCGGCCGCGTCCTTGGTCTCCATCAGCACCGTGCCGCCGAAGCCGCCATTGCCATAGCGCACCGATGTCGCGCCCTTTTCGATCTCGACGCGCTTGAGCAGTTCCGGCTCGATGAAGACTGTGCCCTGGTCGTACTTCTCGAAATTCTTCGGCGCGCCGTCGAGGATGATCCGCACGTCAGACTGCCGGGCAAAGCCGCGGATGGCGAGCGTTTGTCCTTCGATGCGCACGCCACCGCCCATCGACACGCCGGGCGTCTTCTGCAGCAATTCCGGAAGGCTCGATGCCTGGGCCTTTTCGATGTCCCCGGCATCAAGGACCGCGACGTTCGGCGCGCGGTCACCGTCCTTGGCGTCGCCGCGGGCGACAATGGGCGCGAGCTTCGTGCCTTCGCCGTCTGCCGGCGTCGCGGCTTCCACCGCACCCATCAGCTTCACCGTCGAGCTGCCGACGAAACGATAGCGGACGCCCGTTCCGCTCAGCAACCGCGCCAGCGCCTCTTCGGCCGTCATCTCGCCGGAAAGGCCTGGCGTGGTGACCCCTGAGGCGACCGAGCTGTCGAACACCACCTGCAGCTTGAGCTGTGAGGCCAGGCGATTGACGGCCGTCGTCAGCTTGCCCGCAGGTACGTCGACGTGATGCCGCACCGCATCTTGCGCAAGGGCGACGGTGGTGGTGAGGGCAAACACGGTGCCTGCCATCAGCAGGTTGAGAATTCCGGATTGGCGGCGGCGGCCGGTCGTATTCGAATATGACATGATGGTTCCAGACAGAGAGATGGCCGAAACGGCCGGGGTCTGGTTTCTGGACGAACGAGGTGCCGGTTCAGGGACACCTCGTCCTCGATTTTTTTAGCGCAGGATCGTGACGTAGCGTCCGATCCGGGTGACCTTGACGTCGAAGGCTTCGGCAAGACCTTGCAATGCGCCGACGGGATCGGAGAGATCGAAGCTGCCGGACACCCGCCTGGCGCCGACGCCGGCATCGGCGATCAGGATCTTGCCGGGAACGTAGCGCCCGATTTCCTCGACGACGGACGCGATCGTGCGTTCCTCGAAAACCAGGCGCCCCTGCCGCCATGCTGCTGCCACGAATGGATCGACCGGCGTGACATCGCCGAGCCGGCCGTCATGGTCGTAGCTGACCTGCTCGTTGACCGCGACGCGGCGCGGCGGCATTGCCGCGTCCGTCGCGACCGATACGGCGTGTTCGAGAACGGTGACGCTGGTGCCGTCGTCGGTGAGGTTGACGTCGAATGCCGTCCCGAGTGCCGTCGTCGTGCCGCCTCCGGCCTTAACGACAAAGGGCCGTTGGCTGTCGGCCGCGACCTGGACGAAGGCCTCGCCACGCAGCAGCACGATCCGCCGCTCGGCGGAAGTGAACTGATAGGCGACGGCCGACTGGGCGTTGAGCTGCAGTGTCGAGCCATCCTCAAGGGTAAGAATCGGCCTTTCACCCTTGCCGGCGATGACGTCCGCCTGCATCCACAGGGCGCCGTCGAGCGCAACAAAAATGCCGGCGCCGACGCTGACGATGGCCGCCAGCGCTGTTGCGGTTTTTCGCCGCGTCCCTGTCCGCTTCACCGCCCTTTGGGCGAATTCCGGTTCGCGCCGGATCAAGAGCGATGCGTCACCGATCGCCCTTTGAGCGCGCGCAAAAATCTCGGCATGGGCAGGATCCTCCGCGCGCCAGCGTTCGAAGGCGAGCTGCAACGCTTCATCGTCGGGATCACCCGTCAGGCGGACGAGCCAATCCACCGCCTGCTCGCGCATCCTCCTGTCGCGCGCCGTCACAACACCTCCTCCAACCGGTCGAGGCAATGCAGATAGGCCTTGCGCAGATGCCGGTCGACCATGTTGCGACTGATCCCTGTGCGCATGGCGATTTCGTCCGAGGTGAGGTTGCCGATGCGGCTTGCGAGAAAGACGCGCCGCCGCTGCAGCGACATGTCCATGATCGCCCTCTTCAGGATCGCCAGCCGCCGGGGAAGATCGATGTTGGCATCAGGCGCAGTGATATCGCTGGCGACAGCCAGAGCGTCTTCTTCGCTACCGGAGAAAAGCTTGAACTCGAAGCGGTCGCGCCGCAGCCGGTCGATACCGAGATTGGCACAGGCGCGGCGCAGAAACGCCCTGAGCGACGACTTGCCCTCAAGCGGCGTGCGCCGATCGACCAACCGAACATAAAGCTCGTGAACGACCTCGTTCGCGGTTGCCGCCTGGTGACCACGCCGCCGCGTCATCGCGCAAAGCTCGTCGTAGTAGGCGACGATCGCGTCGTCGAGCATCAAATGCGAAGATGATTTCTCTGGCATGATAGGTTTCAGGGCCGATCCGGAGCCGTCGGCAGAGCGAAGATGAGAGACAGGGCGCGGTGCAGACGAGGCAGCGCCGGCGTTCATTAGCGCGTCCGTGCGGTGCGCACAACAAATATGAGTATTGTACTCATCTTTAATTTCCGAGGCCGTCAGCAGTGCAACTAGCTCGAAAGGAGGCGTTGACCTCAGGGCTCAGAGTGAGACCCTCAGGCAGGGTTCACGCCGGTTATCAGCAAGAGCCAGATTTCCGGGCGACAAGAACCGAAAGGAGGTGGCATGAAAGAGACCGCGTCCGCTGAGAGAACGGATCACTGAGATGCAGGTGATGATTGAGGGACAGCCACGCTTCCAGCCTTTCGGCTTATCCTGTTGGGGTTTTGGAGATCTCAACACGGGAGTTGGAAGCATGACTGCGTCCTATGATTACCATATCGGCGTTGATTACCACAAATCCTATAGCCATCTGGTGGTGCAGGACAGCAGCGGCAAGACGCTGCGCTCCGGCCGGGTGAAGAACGATCGCCAGTCGCTCGGCGGGTTTCTCGAGCGGTACCGCGAAAACAGCCATGCGGTTGTCGAGGCGACGCG